>DATBKQ010000215.1:0-14960 GCA_036555825.1 Acetobacteraceae bacterium
GTCCGGCCGCTTGGTGGGCAGGAAATCCGGTGTGTCGTTGCCGGTCCATTTCTCCTGCGCCGCGTCCCACCACACCAGGCGCTTACGCTCCGACCACGGTGTGCCGTCCAGGTCGGCCGAGGCGCGATTGTACAGCGTGCGTCGGTTGTCCGGCCAGGAGAACGCCCAGCCCTGGTGGGCGCCGTTGCCGCCCGGACCGTCCGGCCTGCGCGATCGGGCGCGATTGTCGTGCTGGCCCGGAAACACGCCGCAATACATCCAGCCGCCGCAGGCGGTGCTGCCGTCGTCCTTGATCTGCTGGTAGCTTTCAAGCTGCTGGCGGTCCGCCACGGTGTAGCCGTTGATCTCTCGCAGCACCGACGCCGCGTCCGGCTCGGCGAGGTCGCCGCCGACCGGATACTCCCAGGTCAAGGCCTGGAGCGGCGCGTCGCGCGGCTCGCGGCTGTCAGCGTGCAGTTCCTTCAGGCGCCGGCCGAGGTGATAAAAGAACCACAGATCGGATCGGCTGTCGCCAGGCGGATCGCAGACCTTGTCATGCCACTGCACCAGGCGCGTCGTATTGGTCATGCATCCTTCCTTCTCCGCCGCCATCGCGGCCGGGAGGAAAAACACCTCGGTGCGGATCTGCCGCGGCGACAGCTCGCCGTTGCGGATCAGGCTGCCCTTTTGCCAGAAGTCCGCGGTTTCGGTCATCGCGAAGTCGCGCACCACCAACCAGTCGAGGCTGGCCAATCCGCGCTGCACCAGTTCCGAGTTCACCGCGCCGACCACCGGATTCTGACCGACGACGAACTGGCCCTTCACCACGCCTTCGACCATCGCCAGCGTCATCGGCAGTTGCGACTGGTCGCCGGTCAGCTTCGGCAGGTACTCGTAGCAGTATGCGTTGTCTTTCCGCGCGTGCTCGCCGTACCAGGCCTTCAGCAGCGACACCATGTATTTCGGCAGGTTGTGCCACCAGCCCGTCGGCACGGTCTCGGCGTTCAGGAACGCCTCCAGCGTGCTGTGCGGGCTGAATGCGTTGGGCTGTGGCAGGTAGGTCGGCAGCATGTTGTACAGCGTCGGAATGTCGGTGCTGCCCTGAATGCTGCAGTGTCCGCGCAGCGCCAGCACGCCGCCGCCCGGCCTTCCCACGTTGCCGAGCAGGCCCTGGATGATAGTGGCGGCGCGGATGATCTGCACGCCGTAGGAGTGGTGCGTCCAGCCGACCGCGTAGCAAAACGCGCCGGTGCGCTCGCGCCCGGAATTGCGGGTGATTGCCTCGCAGATGCGCAGGAACATCGCCCGCGGGCAGCCGGTGACGCGCTCGACCATCTCCGGCGTGTAGCGCGCGAAGTGCCGGTGCATGATCTGATACACGCAACGCGGGTGTCGCAGCGTCTCGTCACTCGGCGGCGGGCGGCGGGTCAGTTCCTCCCGGCGGCCCTCGCTATCCTCCTTGACATTGACATGGTGCTCGGCAATCGCCGGCGGCACCATCTGCCCCTTGTACTGCCAGCTATCCTGCGCGTAGCTGGCGCTGTTCGCCTGGAAGCCCGAGAACACGCCGCCACCGTCCTCGGCATCGACGAAGCTGTCCTCGATGATGGTGGCGATGTTGGTGTAGGCGACGGCGAATTCCCTGAACCACTTGTCCTCGAAAAGGATGTGGCGAATCACCCCGCCCAGGAAGGCGATGTCCGTGCCGGAGCGGATCGGCGCATGGATGTTCGCCATGGCCGATGTCCTGGTGAAGCGCGGATCCACGTGGATCACCGTCGCGCCCTTCGCCTGTGCCTGGGTCACGAAGCGGAAGGCGACCGGATGGTTCTCCGCCATATTGGAGCCCATCACCGTGATGCAGTCGGCGTTGGCCAGGTCCCACAGCGCCATGGTCGCCGCGCCTCGTCCGAATGTCGTCCCCAGACTGGGTACCGATGACGAGTGTCAGACGCGGGCCTGGTTTTCGATGTTGACCAGACCGAGGCCGCCACCGAGCAGCTTCTTGATGAGGTAGTTTTCCTCGTTGTCCAGCGTGGCGCCGCCCAGCGAGCCGATGCCGAGGGTGTGATTGATCGCCTTGCCGTCAGGCAATCGCTCGACGAAGGTCTCGTCGCGCGTCTGCTTCACCCGCCGCGCCACCTGCTCCATCGCCCAGTCGAGCGGGCGGCGCTCCCACTGTTCGGCGTGCGGCGCGCGGTACAGCACGTGGTTGATCCGCTGTTCCGACAACAGCATGCCGAGTGTGCCGGCGCCCTTGGGGCAGAGCGTGCCCTGATTCACCGGACTGCGAGGATCGCCCTCGATGTGGATCGGCTTGCCATGCTTCGCGTACACGAGCTGGGCGCAGCCGACTGCGCAGAAGGGACAAATGCTGGTGCCGATCCGATCCGCCTGCTCGAGGCGTGGACGCAACGCGCGCGACTGGGCGCTCTTCGCCGCTTCCGCCATCGCGCTCTCTCCCGCCAACTGCCTGGGGAGCGACCATTCGGCGGCAAAGCCCGCGGCGCGGTCGCGCAGGCGGCGGCGGAGACGTTTCATCTGAGTGTGAACTCCGGGCTGGCCAAGGGGCGCTGCCGCAACGCAAGCCGCCCGGCTCCGGTTCCCGTGAGGGAACCAAGTTCCGCCGAATCCATTTATCGCTTGGAGCGGGATACAGCCGGCTCCAACCGATTCTCTGTCGCACGATTCAGACCTCCGACGATTCCGGCTTCGGTCATCGCGCTCCAGGCAGGAGGCGGCATGCAGCAACTGGATGGCGTGGTGACAATCGTTCAGGAGAGCCGTTTCCAGCTTCTGGACGATGATGGGGTGTCGCATCAGTTCGTGCTCGGGTACGGCGCGGCGGTCGAGCCAGAACAGCTTCCATTGCTGCTCGAACGGCGGATCCGCGTCGCCTACGCCGACCCGAAGGACCTGATCGGCCACCGGGCCGACAGGCTCCTGTTGCTCGACGGCGCGTGAGCCACGCGCATGGATATGCATCCACGCACGCTCGACTATCCGCAATCCGATCTCGACGGAGTGATTCCCGACGAGGCGGAAATCACCGCCGGCGTACGCATCCGACCTGGTCGATCATACGGGTTCTTCACCGACACCACGCTGTGCATCGGCTGCAAGGCGTGCGAGGTGGCGTGCAAGGAATGGAACAACCTGCCAGCCGATCAGATCGGGCTCACCGGTCACAGCTACGACAACACCGGCGCGCTTTCCGCCAACTCCTGGCGCCACGTCAGCTTCATCGAGCACGCGGTGCGCGACGATGTGGCGACGCCGTTCCAGAGCGGCTGGCTGATGATGAGCGATGTGTGCAAGCATTGTCACAACGCACCCTGCGTCGAGGCCTGCCCGACCGGCGCGCTGTTCCGTACCGAGTTCGACACCGTGGTGGTGCAACACGACATCTGCAACGGCTGCGGCTACTGCGTGCCGGCCTGTCCGTTCGGCGTCGTGGACATCAGCACGCTGGACGGCAAGGCGCACAAATGCACGCTGTGCTACGACCGCTTGAAGGGCGGGCTGGAGCCCGCCTGCGCCAAAGCATGCCCGACGGATTCGATCCAGTTCGGCGAGGTCACCGAACTGGAGCAGCGGGCGCGCGAGCGGGTGGAACATCTGCATCGGATCGGCGTGGATGCCGCCTATCTCTACGGCACGCCAGGCGCGCCGGGCGCCACCGGCGGCCTCGGCCATCTCAACGCCTTCTTTCTGCTGACCGCGTCGCCGGAGACCTACAACCTGCCAAGAGCGCCGACGCGACCGGCAAACCGGGTCGCGCCAAGTTTGGCCGCCGGCCTCGTCGCGGTTGGCGCGCTTGCAGCCGCCGCGCTGGCGATCTTCACCCGCGGGGAATAGGGGAAACAGGATGCCGGAAGGGATCGGTCCGCGGCGTGTGCCCAGCAGATGGCGGCGCGAGACCTACTATGGCCGGCCGCAGCTCAAGCCAGCGCCGTTCAATAATTCACTGGTCGGCAGCTACGTGTTTCTCGCCGGGTTGTCCGGCGCCGCGCAGTTGCTCGCCACGCTGCTCGACCTCGCGCGTGGGCGCCTGGCCGCCTCGGCGGTGCGCCGCGGACGCTACCTGGCCTTGCTCGCCCCCACGATCGGCGCCGCATGCCTGATCGGCGATCTGCACACACCGCAGCGCTTCTACAACATGCTGCGGCTGTACAAATCGACCTCCCCGATGTCGATCGGGAGCTGGCTCTTGGTGGCGTTCGGTGCTTTCGCCGTGCCGACCGCCATCGTCCAGTTCCTGACGGAGCGGGTGCGTATGCTCCGTCCGATGCGCGCCGTGGCGCGCGTGGCACAAATCCCCGCATCGCTGGCCGGCGCGGGTCTGAGCACCTACACGGCGTCGCTGTTTTCCGCGACCAGCGCGCCAGGTTGGGCGGCTGCGCCGAAATCGCTGGCGGTGCGGTTCGGCGCCGCGTCGGTCGCGTCCGCCGCCGTCGCCATGAGTCTGGGCGAGGGACGCCGGCGCACCGGGCGCGATCTGGATGCGATCGCGGTCACCGCACTGGCGGTGGAACTCGCGGCGACGCTGGCATCGGACGAGACGCAACGGCGTGCCGGGATCGGCGGCGGACCCTCCAATGAACAGATCGTCGGGATCATTGTGCCGCTGGGGCTGTTCCTTACCTCGTTGCTGTTGCCGCGCCATCGTTCCCGCGCGTTGTCTGCCATGGCGTCGCTCGGGACGCTGGGCGCTTCTCTCGCCATGCGCATCGGCGTGATGGAAGAAGGTGAGCAGTCGGCGCGACTGCCTGAGACCAGCATGCGCTTCGCACAACCCGACAACCTGCCGCGCTGAGCCAGCCGCCACCGGGGCACAGGCTCGGATTTTCCCGCTTTGGTGAATCGCAATGGCGCGACATCCCGCCTACCTGCCGGACGTGTACGCAGACGGAAGTGGCGTGCAAGAGCCCATTCACAGATCGCAGAGGAAGGCGGACATCATGAAGAGATCATTGTTTACAGCCACCACACTCGCTGCATTGCTGGCTGCCGCGCCGGTGGCCTTCGCCCAGTCTGGCGCCCAGACCGGCGCGTTAGGGACGGGTGGGTCGACCTCCAACCAGACAGGAGCGGCGAACGGCTCGATGACCGGCAATTCGGCGCATTCCATGCAGACGGCACCGAATGCCACCGGCACCGCCGGCTCGACCTATTCGCAGGGCAGCAACGGCATGTCATCTCAGGGCGGCATGTCCTCTCAAGGCACACAGGCCGGGAACATGAATTCCGGAGAGTACGGCCAGGGCCAGCGGCTCTCGCAGAGCGAGATGCAGAACGTGCAGGAGCACCTGCAGCAGCAGGGCTTCTACAAGAATGCCAAGGTCGACGGGATGTGGGGCCCGCATACCCGACAGGCGGTCGAGAGTTTCCAGCAGGCGAAGGGCTTGCCTGCGACCGGCCAGCTTGACCAGCAGACGCTCAACGCGCTTGGCGTGAACCAAGGCGGCTGAACCATCTTGATCGGGGGGTGCGGCGCGGCCGCACCCCGTTCTCCGCCGCGCTCAGAAGATGGCTTTGCCGGCCAACAGCCCGGCCACCAGCAGCACGATAAAGACCACGATAAAGATGAAGAACAGGACTTTGGCTATTCCGACCGCGGCCGACGCGATTCCACCGAAGCCGAATATCGCCGCGATGATCGCGATCACCAGAAAGAACAGTGCCCATCTCAGCATCGACTGATCCCTTGCTGCAGCCACGCCGTGGCTTGTTTGACATCTGACGCCATGTAGGCGCGGAAGGCCAGGGACGCGATCAACTCCCTTGGCGACACGCACACGATCGTTTCATCCTTTCCGGCGACAATCCACCCCCTGCTCGGGCGCAGGCTTGCCAGCATGCGTGGATCGCGGTTCAACCCGCGCCCCCTTGGTGGAGTGGATGCAATGATCCGAGCGGTTGGCGTGGACTTCGGCACCACCAACAGCGTCGTTGCCCTCCTGGAGGAGGATGGCAGCGTGACCACTCGCCGCTACGGGTCGCTGGATGTGTTCCGTTCGGTGCTGTGCTTCTGGGTCGAGGACACGCCTGCCCGCCGCATTCTGCGCGACGCGGCGGGACCGCAAGCTGTGGATGCCTACCTGGAAGATCCGCTCGACAGCCGGCTCATCATGTCGATGAAGACCTATCTGGCGCAGCGGAGCTTCACGGAGACCCGCATCTTCGGCCATCCGTTCACCTTGGAACGTCTGATCGGCCGGTTCCTGAGCAGGCTGCTGGCCGGGCTCCCGTCCCCGGCTTCCGTGGTCGTCGGTCGCCCGGTACGCTTCGCCGGCGAATTCGTCGACGATGGGCTGGGAGACGCTCGCCTGCGGGGTGCCTACGCCGAAGCCGGGATTCCGCACATCGTGCCGGCACTTGAGCCGGAAGCCGCGGGCATCCGCTTCGCCGGCACCCTCAAGCAGGCGGCCACTGTGCTGATCGGCGACTTCGGCGGCGGCACCAGCGACTTTTCGGTGATGCACTTCGATCCGCAATTTGGCGCAACGGCGCTCGGCCATGCCGGTATCGGCATCGCGGGCGACGTGTTCGACTACCGCATCATCGACCGCGCAATCGCCCCGCTGCTGGGCAAAGGCGACACTTACCGCGTCATGGGCAACGCCTTGCCAGTGCCGCCGGAGTACTATTCCGGCTTTGCGCGCTGGCATTTGCTGTCGCTGATGCGCACGCCGCGTACGTTGCGGGCGATCGCCGAGGTGGCGCGTACCGCGCGGCATCCGGAACGGCTGCGTCACCTGATCGTATTGGTCGAGGATGGCCTGGGTTATTCCCTGTATCAGGCGGTTTCCGGTGCGAAGGCGGAGCTGTCCCGCGCCGCGGCCACCACGCTCTGTTTCCGGCACAAGGACTTCGCGGTGGAGCGGGTGATCACCCGCGACGAGTTCGAAAGCTGGATTGCCGCTGACCTCGCGCGTCTCGATGCGACGTTGGATGAGGTGCTGGCGCAGGCGGACATGACGGCCGAGGCCATCGACCGCGTCTTCCTGACCGGCGGCACCGCATTCGTCCCGGCGGTGCGCCGGCTGTTCGAGCAACGCTTCGGCGCCGGCAAACTGGCGGGCGGCGGCGAGTTCGTCTCGGTCGCCGAAGGTCTTGCGCTGCTTGCCCTGCGGACCGGGACCGCCTAGTGACCCAGGCTGACCCAACACCCGGAGCAAGACCATGGCGACCGAGCGCACGCTGTCGATCATCAAGCCCGACGCGACGCGGCGGAACCTGACCGGACAGATCAACGCGGCCCTGGAAACCGCCGGCCTGCGCATCGTCGCACAGCGCCGGATGCGGCTCACTCAGGCGCAGGCCGAGGCATTCTACGCGGTGCACAAGGACCGGCCGTTCTTCCGCGGCCTGGTCGAATTCATGATCTCCGGCCCCGTGGTCGTGCAGGTGCTGGAAGGGGAGAACGCGGTGGCGAAGAACCGCGAAGCGATGGGGGCGACGGATCCGAAGAAGGCCGCGCCCGGCACGATCCGCGCGCGCTTCGCGGAGGACATCGAGGCGAATTCGGTGCATGGTTCGGACAGCGTGGAGAACGCCGCGATCGAGATCGGCTTCTTCTTCGCCCAGGTGGATATCGTCGGGTAGCACGACCATGCCTGGCCCGGCGAATGGTCCCGAACTTCTGGAGATCGCTCGCGGGTTCCAGCCGCGTATTGTAGCGGAGCGCGACCTTATCGAGACAGGGCGTCGCTTGCCCGATGATCTCGCGCATGACATGGCACGGGCGGGGTTCTTTCGCATCTTTCTTCCGGCGGCGTATGGCGGCCTCGACCTCACGCCTGCCGACGGATTGCAGGTGTTCGAGCAACTGGCGCAGGCTGATGCATCGGTGGCGTGGTGCGTGTGGAACGGCAACACGCACTGGACCGCCGCGCAGCTATCGCCTGCCGCCGCGCGCGCCATCCACGCCGATCCGGACGCGATAACCGCCAACAGCACGCGCTCATCCGGGCAGGCGCACGTGGTCTCCGGCGGATATCGCGTGGACGGACGCTGGTCGCTGGTCAGCGGCTGCGAACTCGCGGCGTGGATGGTTCTGCTGTGCGTGGTTCATGCCGAGGGCAGGCCGCGCCTGACCGGTGCAGGCGTGCCGGACATCCGCTTCATGCTGCTGCCGGCCAGCGGCTGCGAGATCGTCGATACGTGGACGGTCGGCGGCCTGCGCGGCACCGGCAGCCACGACGTGGCGGTGCGCGACGTGGTCGTGCCGGAGGACTTCGGGTCCGGCTTCTTCGATCCGTATGTGCTGCCGGAGCCGCGTTATCGCCTGCCGCCGTTCTCGCGCGTCATCCCCGGGCTCGGCGCCATGGCGCTGGGAATCGCGCGCAGTGCTATCGACAGTTTCCGCGAGATCGCCGGCGCCAAGACTCCCGAGCGGACCACGCAGATGCTGCGGCATAATCACGGTGCGCAGGTGCGGCTTTCCCAGGCAGAGTCGCTGGTGCAGTCGGCGCGGCTGTTCCTGTACGACAGCGTGGACCGGCTGTGGGGATCCTTGCTGTCGAGCGGCGAGGTTACGATGCTGGACCGGGCGCGCGCCAGGCTCGCGGCGTCGCATGCGGTTGCCAGCGCGGTGCAGGCAGTCGATCTGCTGTATGTCGGTGCCGGCGCGAATTCGCTCTATGCGCAGTGTCCGCTGGAGCGGGCGTTCCGCGACGTGCATGCGATCACGCTGCACATCGGCGTGCATCCGCGGGTGATGGAAAGCACCGGGCGGGTCCTCCTGGGGCTCGGTTCGGATACGCCGCTGCTGTAGCGAAAGAAGCATTGTACGCCAGTCGCGAACCGGGCGTTGCGTCACAGGGGATCAGATTGTTAGCAGGCGCTCTTCCACGTACGAACGGATATCGACGATCAGCCATTGGCCATCTTCCGTGCGGCAGGCGATGCCCACCAGGCGATGGTTACCGGCATACGTTGCGATGCGCTCCTCGTATTCGCGACACCAGCCGTAGAGTGCCGTGCGAATGGTCGCAATTGGCACAACCCTGCCTCGCACGCGGCTGTTCTCATCCCAGTAGGTGATGTGGCCGCTCTGGCTGCTTTCAAGCGCGTTCTGCATTGCGGTGTAGCGTCGCGCCTGAGCGGCGGCATCGAGGGCCGGGAACGCACCCGGCTGCTCACGCACTACCGAGGCACATGCCGCGAGGTTCGCGGCACAGACCAATTCCATTGCACGTACAGGCCATGTCGAGCGTCGCATTGCGGCGATCAGCTTAGCGGCGATTCGGTGCCCCATGGCGCAAACCTGAGTGAATGCAGCCTTGTTCGCGTGATCTCCAGTGCAGTTGTGTGAAGAATTCCGGGCGTAGCTGTGTGGGGAATTCTGTCAGGAGCCAAAGCGTAATGTCACCATGCGCCTCATCCCCTGGATTTGCACGCGCAACGCCAGACGCTGGCAGGTCGCTGTCGCGGCGGAATGCATGTTGCGCCCTGGGTCGCATCTCGCTGGTGGTCGCTCTGGCTTTCGATGGAATGTTGATGGTTCGGACCGGTGCTGAAGCCAGAGGCGGTGGCGGCGGCAACGGCGGCGGTGGCGGCGGCAACGGCGGAGGCGGCGGCGGCAACGGCGGTGGCAGCAGCAGCGGTGGAAGCGCCGGCGCTGGCAATGGCGGCGGCACAGGGAGCAGCGGTGCCGGTGGAGGTAATGGTGGCAACGGCGGCGCTGGTGCCAGTGCTGGCGCAGATAGCGGGAATGCTTCGAGTTCCGGCGAGGAATCAGGCGGCGCTCCGTGGAGCGCAGCCCCGCCGTCAGGCGCCGCGAGGGACGCGGCCCGCGCTCTGGTCGATCAGGATAGTCACCGGCTGGGGCTTCTCGGCCGACCGCTCAGCCGTGAGCGCGAGCGAGCGGTGATCCGCAGCCATTGGCGATAACGGGCCGTGCTGAATTCGCCCGGGCTTGCCCGACACGCCGCACGCACGATCCGTGGCTATTGTTTCCTAAGCTGTCCGGTGCCGCTCGCGCAGGAACTCGAAGAATTCCAGCCCCTCGCGCAGGCGACGCTTCATCATCTGCGGACTGCGCACCATCTCGCCAAGGATGGCGGCGATCTTCGGCGCACGGAAATAGAAGCGCTTGTAGAACGTCTCCACATTGTCGAAGATCTCGGTGTGCGACAGATGCGGATAGGCGAGCGGCGCGATCTGGATGCCATGCTCGTCCACCAGTTCCGCGTGGCCGGCGTCCAGCCAGCCATTCTCCACCGCCTGCCGGTGTAGATACGTACCCGGATACGGCGCCGCCAGCGATACCTGAATGGTGTGCGGGTTGATCTCGGTGGCGAAGCGGATCGTCTCCTCGATGGTCTCCTTCGTCTCTCCCGGCAATCCGAGAATGAACGTGCCGTGGATCTTGATGCCGAGTTCGTGGCAGTCGCGCGTGAAGCGCTTCGCCACCTCGATGCGCATGCCCTTCTTGATGTTGTGCAGGATCTGCTGGTTGCCGCTTTCGTAGCCGACCAGCAGCAGCCTGAGCCCGTTGTCCTTCAGCACCTTCAGCGTCTCGCGCGGCACATTGGCCTTGGCATTGCACGACCAGGTCACACCCAGTCGGCCCAGTTCGCGCGCGATCGCCTCGGCGCGCGGCAGATTATCGGTGAAGGTGTCGTCGTCGAAGAAGAATTCCCGGACTTGCGGGAAGAAGCGCTGCGCCAGCGCGATCTCCTCCGCGACATGCCCGGGCGACCGCACCCGGTAACGATGCCCGCCGACTGTCTGCGGCCACAGGCAGAACGTGCAGCGCGACTTGCAGCCGCGCCCGGTGTACAGCGACACGTATGGGTGCAGCAGATAGCCGATGAAGTAGTCCTCGATGCGCAGGTCGCGCTTGTACACTTCGGTCACGAACGGCAGGGCGTCCATGTCCTCGAGGATCGCGCGGTCCTGGTTGTGCACGATCCCGCCTGCATCGTCTCGATACGAGATGCCGTCGATCGAGGCCCAGTCGCGGCCCTCGGCGATCTCCTTCACCGTGAAGTCGAACTCGTTGCGCGCGACGAAGTCCACGGCCGGCCCCTGACGCAGGCTTTCGTCCGGCTGCACCGCCACCTTGGCACCGACGAACCCGATCTTCAGCGACGGGTTCGCCTGCTTCAGCGCCGCCGCGACCTTCACGTCGGAGGCGAAGGACGGCGTCGAGGTATGGATGACGCAAAGCTCGTAGTCGCGCGCCTGTGACGTGACGGCGTCGAGCCCGATGCGCGCGGGCGGCGCGTCGATCAGCCTGCTGTCCGGCACCAGCGCGGCGGGCTGTGCCAGCCAGGTCGGATACCAGAAGCTGCGGATTTCCCGCCGCGCCTGGTAGCGAGAGCCGGCGCCGCCGTCGAACCCGTCGAATGAGGGCGGGTGCAGGAACAGCGTCTTCATCATCGCGGGTCGAACCCCTCTGCTTGCATCGTTTGGCCGCGCCAATCGACGCGGCGGCCGGCATAGCTGGCGAGCATCACGCCGACCGACATAAGCTCGCGCACCGGCAGAAGCCAGAGCGGGCCCTGCTTGGCAAGCCCAAGCGCACGGCCGACGCCGAGGGCGGCCAGCGCCCGAACCCCCCAGGCGGCCGCAAGCCAGACGAGCGACCAAGGAGCCACCCCGCTCAGCAGCACCGCCAATCCGGCCCAGGCGAGCGGGTATTGCAGCACGGAGGCGGCAAACTGCACCGGCTCCAGCGCGCGGATCGTGCGCGCCCAGCGCAACTCGTGGCGCCACAGTGCCCGGACGGTGGCTTCGGCGACGGTGGTCGCCGGTACCGTATCGGCCAGCGCCACCGTCAGCCCCTGGCGCTGGACCAGCCGGCCCAGCACGTTGTCGTCCGCCAGATGGTTCACCAGCGCCGGGAGCCCGCCGGCCCGCTCGAGGGTCGCGCGGCGCAGCATCATGGTGGCGCCCAGGCAGTCCTGCCGTCCCATGGCGCGGGCGAGCAGGGCGCCGGGCAGGAAGTAGTGGTTGATCTGCATGGCGCCGAGAGCCGCCATGCCCGACGCCGGGCGCCCGGTATAGACTGTGGTGACCAGGCCGACGCCGGGCTGCGCCAATGAAGCTGCCAGCCGCCGCAGCCAGTCCGGTGCCACGTGCACGTCGGAATCGGAGATCACCAGGATGTCATGCTTCGCCGCCGGCAGCATGTTGATCAGGTTGCCCACCTTGCGGTTCGGGCCGTGCACCGTCGGGTCCACGACGACAGCGAGGTCGCGGCCGGGAAATCGTGCCTGCAGCCGTCGGACCAGGGGCAGCGCACTGTCCGCTGGCCGACCGACGCCGAACACCACCTGCCACGGCGCCGGGTAATCCTGCATGCAGACGCTGGCCAGCGCCTGCTCCAGCAGCGGCTCATCGCCGTGCAGCGGCTTCATGACGCTGACCGGCGGGGGATCGCGCAGCTCGGGACGCGGCGCGGAACCGGCGAACCGCCGCACCGCCAGGTAGCCCGCGAAGGCCTGACCCAGGCCGATCCCGGACAACAGCGCGGCGATGCCGGCAGCAATCATTGGTCCCGGCCATGCAGCAACCACGCGCGACAGGCAATACGCTTGCACCGCTCGCCGCCGTGGGGCAGACCGGACGTAGCGCTGCGCCTGTAGCTCAACTGGTCAGAGCGGGCGGCTCATAACCGCTTGGTTGCAGGTTCGAGTCCTGCCGGGCGCACCAGGGAACCGGACGGAGGATCGCATGTCGCTGCAAACCCGGGCGCTTTCCTGTTGTTTTGCCGCCGAACTCTCCGGGATCGATCTCGCCGGGCCGGTCGATGACGCGGCGATCGGCGCGATCTGGTCGGCGATCGACCGCTACGCGGTGGTGATCCTGCGCGACCAGCGTCTGACCGACGGAGAGCTTCGCGATTTCGCCGCGCGCTTCGGCCCGCTGGAGATCGGCCGTGCCGCGGCGCGACCCGGACGCCGCCGGCTCGCGATCCCGCAGATCGGCGACATTTCCAACCTGGACGAGGACAACCAGGTCCGCCGGTTGGACGACCGCCGCCGGCTCGACAGCCTGGGCAACCGGCTGTGGCACACCGATGCCTCCTACATGCCGGTGCCGGTTGTGCTGGGCATGCTGCACGCGGTGGCGCTGCCGCCGCCTTCGCCGTTCGGCAATGGCGAGACCGAGTTCGCCGACATGCGTGCCGCCTACGATGCGCTGCCGGAGACCACAAAACAGGCGATCGACGGGCTGATCGTGCTGCACGACGTGTTCTGGTCGCGCGCGCAGATCGGCTTCACCGAATTCCCCGCCGGCGAGCGCGAGCAATATCCGCCGTCGCCGCAGCGGCTGGTACGGCTGCATCCGGGGGCGAAACGCAGGACGCTGTATTTGTCGGCGCATGCCTCCCACGTGATCGGCTGGCCGGTTGCCGACGGCCGGCTGTTGCTGTGGGACCTGACCGCGCATGCGACGCAGCCGCAATTCGTCTATCGCCATGACTGGCGGGTGGGCGATCTGGTGATCTGGGACAACCGCTGCACCATGCATCGCGGCCGGCCGCATAATGAGACGCAGCCGCGCGATCTGCGGCGGGCGACCACGCTCGATACCGCATCCACCCTGGAGCAGGCGGCGTAAGCTTGTTCCCCCGCCGTGCCCTGAGTAGGTTGCCGCCGCCACCGCCCGCGAGCCGCACCGCATGCCAGGCCAACCGGTCTACCAGCGCGTCCTTCTGAAGCTGTCGGGCGAGGCCCTGATGGGCCGGCGGGAATACGGCCTGGACAACGGCACGGTGCGGGCCATCGCCGCCGACGTGCGGGACGTGGTCGGCATGGGCGTGCAGGTCTGCATCGTCATCGGCGGCGGCAACATCTTCCGCGGCGTCTCGGGCGCCGCCGCCGGGATGGAGCGCGCGCAGGCCGACTATATCGGCATGTTGGCGACCGTCATGAATGCGCTCGCGATGCAGTCGGCGCTGGAGAAGATCGGCGTAGCCACGCGCGTGCAGTCGGCCATCCCGATGTCCTCGGTGTGCGAACCCTATATTCGCCGCCGCGCCGAGCGGCACATGGAGAAGGGCAGGGTAGTGATCTTCGCTGCCGGCACCGGCAACCCGTTCTTCACCACCGATACCGCGGCGGCGCTGCGCGCGGCCGAGATGCGCTGCGACGCGTTGTTCAAGGGCACGCAGGTGGATGGCGTCTATTCCGCCGACCCGCGCAAGGTTGCCAGCGCCCTGCGCTACGAGCAGCTCACGTATCTCGAGGTGCTGTCGAACGAGCTCGCGGTCATGGATGCGGCGGCGATCAGCCTGGCGCGGGAGAATGCGCTGCCCATCGTGGTGTTCAACATCCACGCGCCGGGCGCATTTGCCGCGGTGGTCCGCGGCGAGGGACGCTTCACCCGGATCATCGAACAGCAATAGAACATCAGGGGACACGCTCGGGAGACCGCCATGGCACAAGCCGATGTCAATCAACTGAAGCAGGACCTGTCTCGCCGAATGGACGGGGCGCTGGACACTTTGAGGCGTGAGTTCAACGGACTGCGCACCGGACGGGCGCATCCCGGACTGCTGGAGCCGGTACGGGTACAGGCCTACGGGTCGGAAATGCCGCTCACCCAGTGCGGGACGGTCGGCGCGCCGGAGCCGCGCATGCTGACGGTGCAGGTGTGGGACCGCAGCCTGGTGGGCGCGGTCGAGAAGGCGATCCGCGATGCCGGACTTGGGCTGAACCCGGCCTCGGACGGGCAGCTTGTGCGGGTGCCGATCCCGCAGCTCACCACCGAGCGCCGGGCGGAGCTGGTGAAGGCGGCGCACAAATATGCCGAGGGCGCGAAGGTGGCGGTGCGTGCCGTGCGCCGCGACGGCATGGAGCAGATCAAGACGCACGAAAAGAAGCACGATATCGGCGAGGATGTCGCCAAGGACTGGAGCACCGAGGTGCAGAAGCTGACCGATCAGTACATCAAGCGGGTGGACGATACGCTGGCGGACAAGGAGAAGGACATCCGCCAGGTCTGACTGCGAATGGCCAACG
>DATBKQ010000216.1:0-12504 GCA_036555825.1 Acetobacteraceae bacterium
GGGTCTGGACGAACAGGGCATCGCCTATGTGCATCTCCAAGGACTGGGCACGCCGAAGCCCGGGCGTGATGCGGTGCGTGCCGGCCATCCCGAGCGCATGGAGCCGATCTTCCGCGACCACATGTGCTCCGATCGTGCTCAGGCCGAACTGGCGCAGGCCAAGGAACTGGCGCGGGAAACCCGGGCCTGCCTGCTCTGTTTTGAACGGGACCCGATGCACTGCCACCGGCGTTTCGTCGCGGAGATGATATCGGCCGACACCGCGCAGCCGATCATGCACCTGCACGCGCGCCAGCCAGTCTGACTGCCCCGGTGTCATTTGCGAGCGCAGCGGAGCAATCTCGATCGGGATTGCTTCGTCGGCTACGTCCTCCTCGCAATGACGGGTGCGCTAACCCGCGGCGTCGATCGCGGCCTGAATGGCTGCCTCCGCCTCCTCCCGGTCGGTCCAGCCGATGACCTTCACCCATTTGTCAGGCTCCAGGTCCTTGTAGCGCTCGAAGAAGTGCTCGATGACCGAGCGCGTGATCGCCGGCAGGTCGAAGATGCTGTCGATGCCGGTGTATTGCGGATGCACCCGCTCGTGCGGGACACAGATGATCTTCTCGTCCGGCCCCTTCTCGTCCTCCATGCGCAGCATGCCGATCGGCCGGGCGCGGATGACAGCGCCGGGCACCACCTGGCTCGGCATCAGCACCAACGCATCCGCCGGGTCGCCATCGGGCGCGAGGGTTCCTGGAATGAACCCGTAGGCCGAGGGGTACGCCGTCGCGGTGAACAGAAACCGGTCGACGAACACCGCGCCGGACTGCTTGTCCACCTCGTACTTGACCGCCGAACCCTGCGGTATCTCGACGATCACGAAGATGTCGTGCGGCGGCGCGCGGCCGGTGGGGATTTTCGCGATGTCCATCCAAGGCCTCCAAGCTTCTCCCGTCCCGCTCACATCGGCCCTGATGCGGGGAACTTCCAGTCGGGTCCGGGGCAGGCATCGCGATACCCTGATGTAATTCTTTGCCCGCTATCGGGCGCGGCATCCACTTTACCTCACAGGAAGCGAAGCTCAGATGTTGCAAGCACCCGCCCTGGCCAGCCTCAGTACGGCTCCGGCACGGCCGGCTGGGGCGCCCCTGGCGTTGGCCGGCATTCGGGTTGCGGATTTCAGCCATTTCATCGCCGGCCCCCTCTGCTCGATGATTCTCGGCGATCTGGGCGCCGAAGTGATCAAGATCGAAAAGACCGACGGCGGCGATGACTTCCGTCGTCTGCGCCCGCCGGTCACCGACCAGGAAGGCGGCCCCTTTCTCTGGTGCAATCGCAACAAGAAAAGCATCGCGCTGAATATGAAGCTGCCCGAAGGGCGGCGGATCGCGCGCGACATCGTCGATCGGTCCGACGTGCTGGTGGAGAACTTCGCGACCGGCGTGATGGCAAAGTTCGGTCTCGACTATCCGGCCGTCGCGGCGACGAACCGCTCGCTGATCTATGCCTCGGTGTCGGCCTATGGCCGCGACGGCAGCCAGAAGGATCGCCTGGGCTTCGACCCGATCGTCCAGGCCGAGTCGGGCTTCCTGTCGATGAACGGCGAGCCGGATCGCGCCGGTGTCCGCGCGGGGCCGTCCATCATGGACATCACCACCGGCGTGATGACGGCGAGTGCCGTGCTGGCGGCACTGTTCGCGCGCGAGCGGCTCGGGCACGGTCAACTGGTCGAGTCAGCCTTGTTCGACACCGCCGTCAACATGCTCGGGTTCCACGCCATGAACTACCTGGTGAGCGGCACGGAGCCCACCAGGTTCGGCAACAACAGCCGTGACACGGTGCCGTGCAATGCCTTCGAAACCGCCGATGCGCCGATCTTTGTCGATTGCGCCAACGACCGCACCTGGCACCGGATGGCCGTGCAGGTGCTGGAACGGCCGGATCTGGCCGAGCACCCCGACTATGCCAGAACGCCGGAGCGGCTGCGCAACCGGGACTCGCTGATGCCGGTAGTTCAGGAAATCCTGAAAACCATGCCGCGTGCCGATTGGCTGGCACGGATGCGGCACGCCGGCGTGCCCGCCGGAGCGATCAATTCGATTGCCCAGGCATTCGCCTCCGGGGAGATGGCGGCACGCGAGCTGGTGCACGCCATTCCGCACCCGGTCGTAGGATCGGTGCCCAACATCCGTCTGCCATTCCAACTGGGCGAGACGCCGCTCGCCGACCCGATCGCGGCCCCCGGGCTCAGCCAGCATGCACTGGAAATTCTGTCCGGGTTTCTCGGCTACGACGCGGAGCGGATCCGGTCGGTGGCCGCATCCGGCGCTGTCGTCATCGGTTGACGCGATCAGCCACCGGCCCGCGAGGTGCTTGCGTTCAAACCCGACGGGAGACGCACCGTGAGCGCCAGGGCGCCAACGCCCATCAGTGCGGTGATCAGGAAGACGTCGTGGAAAACCCGGGATACCGCGCTCGCAAGCGCCATCCGCTCGGACGCGTCCAGGGTTTGGCCGAGCAATTGGCCCACCGGGTCGGCTACGCCCGGCAGAACGGCTTGCAGACCGAATGACAGAACGATGCCGCCGGCCGCGGCGCCAAGCGCCTGTCCCAGAAACCGCATGAACATGACCGCTGATGTGGCGGAACCGCGTTCCCGGTAGCCGACGCCGGTCTGTACGGAAACGATCCATGTGGTGTTGCAGAAGCCCAGACCGACACCGAGAACCGAGACCGCCAGCACTGCACTGGCAATGGACGATCCGGGTGCGAGCAAGGTCAGCAAAAGCGCGCCCGCGATGATCGCGAGTGCGCCGGCATATCCGGTGATGCGGTACGCGACGTGAACCATGACCCAGCCTGCGGCAATGCTGCCGAAGGTCCAGACGATCACCATGATGCCGAGAACCAGGCCGGCGCTTGCGGTCGTGCCGCCCATCACAGCCTGTATGTAGCCCGGAAGAAAAGCGATGACGCTCATGATCGCTCCGCCGACGGCGAACGCTCCCAGGCTGCCGGTAACAATGACCTTGCTGCGCCACAGCGCCGCGGGCAGCATCGGCGCGGGCGTCCTGCTTTCGTAACGAAACAGCGCGAGCAGCGCAACGATCCCTGCCGCCAGGCAGGCCAGGGCGGCGTTCCTGCCGATCTGCCGCCAGCGATCCAGGCCAACAATCACGCTGCCGATGCCGGCAATCAGCAAGAACGCGCCGGCGATGTCGATCATGTGGCGTCGCGGTGTGGTGTCCTCGTGGAGGAAGGCGGCCACCATCGCGATGGCCGCGCCGACGATCGGCAGATTGATCCAGAACACGAATCGCCATGTTCCCGCGGCCACCAGAAGCGCGCCCAGGGTCGGGCCGGCAATGGCGGCGATGCCGAACACGCCGGACAACATGCCCTGGATGCGAGCGCGCTCGATCGGGGTGTAGATGTCGCCGATGATCGTATAGGCGATTGGCTGAACACAGCCGGCACCGCAGCCTTGCAAGGCGCGGAATGCGATCAGACTGGAGATGCCGGGTGCAAGACCGCAGAATGTCGAACCGATGAAGAAGATTGCCGAACCGGCGATGAAGACGCGCTTGCGCCCGTGCAGATCCGCCAGCCGTCCGTAGATCGGTATCGTCACCGCCTGGGTCAGGAGATAACCCGAGAAGACCCACGAGGTCAGTTCGGCGCCTCGCAGTTCGGCGACGATCGCGGGGAGTGCCGTGGCGACGATTGTGCTTTCAACCGCGGCCGTGAACGTCGCGATCATACAGGCCGCGAGGACGAGACCGCGTCGCGGGTGAGCTGTTCCGCTGTCCGCCACCAGGAAGCCTCTCGTGACGCTGCTGTAAAAGAGAATGTCGTGTAGACGCAATAACATCACAGGCAGTAGAATACACAACAGAAATGTCTGCCGCGGCCGAATCCCGAGGTTTTCCCCGCTTCGCACCGGTGGGCGACAGTGCGCTGTCGGTTGAATTCGAGAATGTCATCGATCCCGCCGTCAGCGCGCTGGTGCGTGCGCTCGACATTGCAATCGCCGCGTCGGACATCCCGGGCATCGTCGAGACGGTCCCGAGTTTCCGCACATTGCTGATCGTCTACGAACCCGAGGATATCGAGCTTCCCGCTTTGATCGGGCAGTTGCGCCGGCTGATCGGCGGTGGCCTCGGCACGAGGGCGGCCGCCGGCCGGTCGTGGACGGTCCCGGTGGCGTACGGATTTCCCACCGACGAGGACCTGTGCGAGGTCGCTGCGGCGACCCGGTTGAGCCGCGACGAGATCGTCGCGATCCACAGCGGGGCGATGTATCAGGTCTATGTGGTGGGGTTCGTCCCCGGCCTGCCGGTGCTGGGAGGGTTGCCTGCAGCACTGCATCTGTCTCGCCGCCCGGACCCGCGGCCCGACCTGCCTGCCGGGCGCGTCATGATCGGCGGCATGCAGGGGCTCATTGTGCCGATGCCGATGCCATCGGGCTATTACAGCCTTGGTCAAACGCCGCTGCGTCCATACCAGCCCGGCGCCACCAATCCCTTCCTGTTCCGGCCAGGCGACCGTATCCGCTTCGAACCCGTCACGCCCGTGGAACTAGATGCACTGATGGGCGTCCCCAGCGAACGTTTTCTGAACGCCGGCAGCCGGTGATGCACGGCCCGCGGCTGCGAGCGATCGCTCCCACGCCTTTCGTGACGCTCCAGGACGGCGGGCGCCGCGGATGGCGGCGGTTCGGCCTGTCGGGTGCAGGGGCGATGGACCGATTGTCGCTTGCAATCGCCAATGCGCTGGTTGGCAACCGTGCGACCGAGGCCGCGCTCGAATTTGCTTATGCGGCCGGCGAATGGACAGCGGAGGCTCACAGCTGCCGCATCGCGATTGCCGGCGCGGGTTGTGCCAGCATCGACGGGATGGCCGTGCCGCCGTTGACCTCGGCCGTGTTGCGGCGTGGTCAGCGGCTGCGCATCGGCAGTTCGCCGCAGTGCGTGTGGGGCTATCTGGCCGTGGCCGGCGGGTTCGCCATCGCCCCGGAATTCGGCAGCCGATCGACCCATGTCCGTACCGGGATCGGCGGACTTGGCGGACGCACGATCCGCGGCGGCGATACCTTGCCACTGCTCGCGGCGCAGGCAAGCGACGAACCCGAGCGGGTGGTCGCCCTCCCGCCCGGCGAGGCGGGACCCTGCCGCGTTGTACTCGGCCCGCAGGAAGACTTCTTCGACGAGCACTCGATCTCTGTGCTGCTGAACAGCGAGTACCGGGTGACGTGGCAGCAGGATCGGATGGCGTACCGGCTCGACGGGCCCAATCTGTGCCACAGCAAGGGCTACAACATCATCTCCGACGGCGTCATGCCCGGTTGCATTCAGGTCCCGGGGACCGGCACGCCCATCGTGCTGATGCGCGATGCGGGGACCGTTGGCGGATATCCGAAGATCGCCGCCGTGGTCGAAGCCGACCTTGGCAGAATGGTACAGATGCGCCCTGGCGGCATCGTGCGCTTCCAGGCCATCGGCGTCGCCGAGGCGCATGCCCTGCGCCGCCGCTACCTGGCCCGTTTGCAACTGATAGCCGAAGCAATGGCCCCATCGCCGTCCGCGCTGATCTGAGTGCCGCGTCGGCCATGCCATGCCGCGTCACGGTGTCATTGCGAGGAGGCAAAGCCGACCAAAAAGCAATCTCGATCGGGATTGCTTCCCCGCGCGGGGTCGCAAATGACACGCGACAGTGCCTCTCGTTCACGGCCCAGTGAATGGGCGCTAATTCGCCGCCGCCTCCGCAACCGGGACCCTTGCCGTCGGCCGTCCGCCAGGAGCCGCCAGGGCGCCCCCCGGTCGTTGGCCGCTACGGTTGAGAATCGACAGCTCCGGGTCGTCTCCCGCGGCGAGCTGGAAACGCCTCGACAGGCCGGCCGCGCCACACCGCCGCAGCAGGTCGGCGAACCGCGCCGCATACTGCGGACACGCCAGGATGATCGGCTGAAACTCGA
This sequence comes from Acetobacteraceae bacterium, assembly GCA_036555825.1. Taxonomy (GTDB): domain Bacteria; phylum Pseudomonadota; class Alphaproteobacteria; order Acetobacterales; family Acetobacteraceae; genus JAMXLO01. The sequence goes on from DATBKQ010000216.1 coordinate 5,957, forward strand.
ACATCAGCGCCGCGCTCGCCTCCCGCGCCTCCGGGTGCATTCCTGCACTGACCAGGCGGGCGATCCTGCGCAATTGATCGCGCACATGCGCGAGCTCCGCCCCGGGAGCAATCGGGCGGGCAGCGAAGGCGCTGTGTTCGGGCTTCGTCTTCTGCATAGTTTCATTGCATATCGGGAGAGAAATGATTACACTTGCCGGAGTTTCGCTGCGGTTTCGCGGCCGTCGCCCAGTCCGAGAAACCGCTGGGTAACGTTCCGGTGGTTAATTTGCTCCCAGCGTCTTGGGGCATCGCACAAGAGCAACGGCCGGCGACATGACATTGCGCAACATCCTTCATGGTTTGCCGTGGCTGGGTGATCCTCTTCCAGATCTCCGGGCATCCGATGCCTCGTCGGATGCTGCCGGCATTGTTCGCGCATTCAGGCGGTTGACAGGGTGGATCCTGTCCGGTCGCGGTCTGCGCAGCGTCTTGCCGGAGATGTTCGCAATCGCCGGCCTCTTGGGCATGATCTGGGTCAGCACGGTGGAGATCCTTGCGCGGGAGCGCGCCCATGAACTGGAAACCGCCGGCGGCATGGCGGTCGCGCTGTCCGAGGCGTTTGCCGAAACCACCGCGCGCATCGTGTCCGAGGTGGATCAGACCTTGCTGAGTGCCCGCACCTCGCTGGCGCAACTGGGCAAGGACTTCGACATCCAGCGCTGGGCACACGATCAGATTCGCAATGACCAGTTGCGTGTCCAGGTCGCCCTGATGGACAAGGACGGCTACGTCATCAAATCGACTCTCGAGCGGTCGAACCAGGGACGGATCAATATCGCGGATCGGCCGCATTTCCGCTATCAGCTCGATCCCTCGCGCGACGAGCTGTATATCAGCGATCCTGTGATCGGCCGCGGCAGCAAGGAACGCACCATTCAGTTCTCGCGCAAGGTGCTGGACCAGAACGGCGAATTCAACGGGGTCGTGGTTCTGTCCCTGGGCTGTGCCGAGGTTTCCAGGTTCTACAACACCGCGGGAACCGACGAAGGTGCCGTCACCATTGCCAACGAACGCGGCGTGATCATCGCGGGCGGCAATGGCCCGGAAGAGGTTGTGGGATCGAACATGGTGATCCCGGTAAACTTCGACCCGACCAAGAACAACGGTGCCTCGCTGACCGTGACCAAGCACGGCGATCTGGTCGCCTACAAACGCCTGAAGCGTTACCCGATCACCACGATGATCAGGCGGAACGCCAATCAGATATATGGCCGCTACTGGGTCACGGTAAGACACTTCGTGGTCGCCAGTTCGCTGGCCAGCCTGATTGTCGTGCTGCTCGGCGTCTTCTGGCTGTCGCAACGGCGGCGCGCGGTCGAATCGTCGCAGGCTCTCGCTGTCACTCTTTCCAGCGTGGTCCAGGGCATCGCGATGATCGACTTCCGCGGCAGGATATCGGTCTTGAACGATCGCGCCCGGGCGCTGCTGCGCATCTCGCGGCAGGGCACCGGCACGGCACAGGAAATGATCGACCGGCTGGTCAGCGCCGGCAGTCCATGCCTGGTCTCGGCCCAGCCGGGCGCCGCCGACGCCGACAGGCGGTCGTTGGTATCGATTGCGGACGATGGCCAGGTGATCGAGATCAGCACCACTCGCCTGCCGGATGGCGGCAAGGTGCATACGCTCACCGACATCACCGAGCAGCACAGGGCGCAAACCAGAATCCACTACCTGGCCCATCATGACGCCTTGACCGGACTGCCCAACCGCGTGCTGCTCGCCGAAAGGATCCGCGCGGCGCTGAGCAATGCCGAGGCCACCGATCACGCGGTGGCGGTGATGTTCCTGGACCTCGACGGCTTCAAGGGTGTGAACGATACGCGCGGCCACCTGTTCGGTGACCGCCTCCTGCAGCATGTCGCCGGCCTCATCCAGGCCACGATCGGTGCCGGTGACTTTGTCGCGCGCCTCGGCGGCGACGAGTTCACGATCGTCAGGGCGGGCACTACGGATCTGGCTGAGGCCGTGCGGCTGGCGCCGCTCCTGATCGAGCGGATCAGTGACCCGGTGACCATCGAAGGGCGCGAGGTTCGCGTCAGCGCCAGCATCGGGATCGCCATGTACCCGCGGGACGGAACCGACCACCACGAGCTGTTCAAGCACGCGGATATCGCGCTCTATCGCGCAAAGAGCGAAGGGCGTGCCACCTACCGTTTGTTCGAGCGCGGCATGGACGAGAGCCTGCGGCGCCGGATGATGCTGGAGGAGCTGCTACGGAACGCACTCGATGCGAACCAGCTTCAGGTGCATTTTCAGCCACAGATGGAAATCGGCTCGCTGCGGATCGTGGGATTTGAAGCCCTGGCGCGCTGGGAGCACCCGCGGCTCGGCTTTGTTCCACCGGCGGACTTCATCGCGCTCGCCGAGGAGTGTGGGCTGATAAACCGGCTCGGGGCATTCGTGCTGCGGCAGGCCTGCCACGAGGCGACCAGCTGGCCAGCGTCCTGCTACGTCTCGGTCAACGTCTCGCCGCTGCAATTGCTAGATACCAGGTTTCCGGAACTGGTTCAGAACGTGCTGGCCGAGGCCGGGCTGCCGCCCCGCCGCCTTGAGCTGGAAATCACCGAAAGCGCCATGACCGACGATAGCGGCCACACCATGGCCACGCTCGAATCGTTGCGCGCACTGGGCGTGCGTCTCGCACTGGATGACTTCGGCACCGGCTACTCCAGCCTCAGCAATCTGCTGCGCATTCGCTTCGAGAAGGTCAAGATCGACTCATCGTTTGTCCAAGGCCAGTTGCACGACCCCAAGGCGCACGCCATCGTCGGTGCCATCCTGGCGATGAGCCAGCATATGGGTCTCACGGTGACCGCCGAGGGCGTCGAGACGGAAGCCCATCTCGCGATGCTTCGCGGTCAGAAATGCCCGCTGATTCAGGGCTACTGGTCCGGCCGGGCGATCGCCGGCGGCGAAACCCTCACGCTGCTGCGCGAGAGCCAGAGCAGGAGCCGCGTCGCCCGTCAGATCGCCGAGATCGTCGCCGGGCATGCCAGCGAGCCGGCCCCGCTCGCTCCGCTCGGTTGAGCCGCTCCGTATGTGCCGTAGCCCTGGTCGTTTCCTGCCTCAGGACGCGACGTCGCCCGCCGCCTTGCGGGTCGCCGATACCGCCTCCCGGGCGGCGCGCGCCATCAGGCCGCTGTCGTTGGCGATGGTGACAAAGCGGAAGCCCACGCCGATCATGCGCGCCGCATAGGCCGCCGTGCCGTTGTGCAGGCCGGCGAACTTCCCGTGTTTCCTGCAGCTTGCCAGCAGCTTCTCGTAGATGCCGAGGATCTGCGGCTCCTCGCGGTCCAGCGTGGGAATGAGGCCAAGTGACAGCCCCATGTCGGACGGTCCGATATAGATGCCGCTGATGCCCGGCACTGACAGGATCTCATCGATCTTGTCGATCCCTTCCTGCGTTTCGATCATCGGGATCACCAGCACCTCGTCGTTGGCGATCTTCTGGTAGTTGCTGGCCTCGCCGTACATCGCGGCGCGGATCGGGCCGTTGCTGCGCTTGCCGGCAGGCGGATACAGGCATGCCGATGCCAGCGCCTGCGCCTCTGCCTTGTTGTTCACCATCGGACAGATAATCCCCCAGGCGCCGCCATCCAGCGCCTTGCCGATGATGCCAGGCTCGTTCCAGGGCACGCGTACCAGCGGCGTCACCGGATGCGCCGTCATCGCCTGGAAGCACTGCACCATCGTCGAGTAGTCCTGCACGCCGTGCTGCATGTCCACGGTCACGCTGTCCCAGCCGCACTGCGCCATCACTTCCGCGGAGAAGCCGGAGGGGATTGCCAGCCAGCCGTTGACGCAGGCCTTGCCTGCCGCGAGCCGCGCCTTGAGTTTGTTCGACATATCGTAAATCCCCACTGCGAATGAGACCCGGACGCTAGTGTCCTGTCCCCGAAGTTCGTCGAATTCCGCGGCGAACGGAGGGGATAAGCAGGCCACTGAAAACAAAGAGCAGCGTCCCGATTCCGAAGTGCAAAGGACTTCGGAAGGGGGACACTAGGCGGGGGCATCAGGAGCGTCAACGCGCAAACCCATGGCGTCAGCCATGTTCCTGCAATGCTATACGCAGGTTGCCGCCATGGCGTGCCAGAAGACGTTCGGCGTCGGCGCGCGAGAGGCCGCGCACCAGCAATATCGCCAGTTTCACCTTGCCGTCCGCGCCGGCGAGCGCCGATTGCGCTTCCTGCGCCGAACAGTTCGTCAGCTCCCGCATCATCCGGACGGCGCGGGCACGCAGCTTTGCATTGCGCGCCTGCATATCGACCATCCGTCCGCGATAGACGCGTCCCAGCCGCACCATGACCGCTGTGGAGAACAGGTTCAGCGCCACCTTCTGCGCAGTCCCGGCCTTCATTCGCGTGGAGCCGGCGATCGCCTCGGCCCCGGTTTCGATCGGTACGGGCAATTCGGCGGCGTCCAGCAGCGGCGATCCAACGCTATTGGCGATCGCCACCGTCAATGCGCCGCGGCTGCGCGCCGCCTGCACCGCCGCGATCGTGAACCGCGTGGTGCCGCTCGCAGCGACCCCCACCAGTACATCGCCCGCACCGATCGCGTGCTGCTCGACGGCCGCTGCCGCCAGGTCGGCACGATCCTCCGCATCCTCGATCGACCGCAGCAGCGCCGCGTCGCCACCCGCGATCAGCAGCACCAGGCGGCCCTCCGGCCAGTCGAAGGTAGGAACCAGCTCCACTGCGTCCTGGACAGCGAGCCGCCCCGATGTGCCGGCGCCGGCGCAGGCCAGCCGGCCGCCACGGGCCAGGCGCGCGGCCGCCGCTTCGGTCGCCCGCGCCAGCGCCGGCAAGGCCGGCCCGATCGCCGCGACCGCCGCCAACTGGCCCTCCCACAACGACGCCAGGAGCGTCGGGGCATCCCAGACGTCGAGCTCCTCGAAGCGCGGGTTGCTCGCCTCGGTCGCCGGGAGTGCCATCAGGCCGCCCTCAGTCGTGGGTCGAGCCGTTCCGTCAGGCCGTCACCCAGCAGGTTGAAGCCCAGCGACGCGAGCAGGATCGCGGCACCGGAGAACGCCGCCGGCCAGGGTGAAAGCGACAAGAAAGTGCGACTCTCCGCCAGCATCCGTCCCAGCGATGGCGTTGGTGGCTGCGTCCCCAGCCCGAGGAACGACAGCGATGCCTCCACCAGGATCGCGGTCGAAAGCGAAAGGCTGGCCTGCACCAGGACGATCGACGACAGGTTGGGCAACACGTGCCGCAACACGATGCGCGGCGTGCCGGCCCCGATCGCCCGTGCCGCATCGACATATTCGGCGCGACGGAGCTGCAGCGCGGGACCGCGCAGGGTACGGGCGAAGATCGGCACGTAGGCGATGCCGATCGCCGCGGCCGCGCTGAACGCACCGGGACCCAGCATCGCGATGATGCCGATCGCCAGCAGGATGATGGGGAAGGCGAACAGCACATCGACCAGTCGCATCAGCGCACGGTCCACCACTCCGCCCCGCCAGGCCGCGAGCAGCCCGACCGCACCCCCGATCAGCAAGGCGCCGAGTACGGATGCGGCCGAGACCGTGAACAGCGTGCGCAGGCCGAACAGGATACGCGACAGCACGTCTCGGCCGAAATTGTCCGTCCCCAGCAGATGCGCCGCGGCCGGCGCGTGCAGCCTTGCCAGGATGTCCTGCTCGTTCGGTCCGGTGGGCGCGATCCACGGCGCCAGCAGCGCCGCCAGTGCCAGCAGCACGACCAGCGCCGCGCCGAGCCGCACGATCAACCTCATGCTCGCACCCGCGGATCGATCGCCGCATACAACAGGTCCACACCGGTGTTGACCAACACGAACGCCAGCGTCGCCAGCAGGATCGCCGCCTGTACCAGTGCGTAATCGCGATCGGCGATCGCGCCGACCATCAGCCGGCCCAGGCCCGGCAGCGCGAACACCTGCTCCACGACAACGGAACCGGCGAACAGATAGCCGGCCATGATGCCCGCCTGGGTGACGAAGGGGATCAGTGCGTTGCGCAGCGCATGCCGCAGCAGCACCACGCGCTCGTTCAGCCCCTTGGCGCGCGCCGTGCGCACATAATCGTGGTGCAGCGCCTCGGCCATCGCCGCGCGCAGGATGCGCGCCAGCGACGCGACGACCGGCAAGGCGATCGACACCACCGGCAGCGCGATGCGGCGCAGGTTGCCGCCGGGGTCGATGGCCAGAGCGCGCCAGCCCACCACCGGCCAGCCGGGTGCCAATGCCGATGCGCCATAAAGCAGCATGATGGCAAGCCAGAACGACGGCACGGTGATGCCGACGATCGACAGCAGCCGGGTTACCAGATTGGCGCCGGATGAGCGCGCCGCAGCCATCGCGACCCCCAGCGGGATCGCCAGCAATACCGCCACCACCAGACCGAGGATCGTCAGCTCCACTGTCACCGCCGCGGCACCGGAGATTTCCGCCAGCACCGGCCGCCCGGTCGAGAGGCTGATACCGAAGTCGCCGTGCAGCACCCGGCCGAGCCAGACCATGTATTGCCGCCAGAACGGCTGATCG
>DATBKQ010000217.1:0-3732 GCA_036555825.1 Acetobacteraceae bacterium
GCCTCCCCATGATGTAAATGTATCTTACATTCACATGAGGCCCGCCATGTCAGGCTCGGCGAACAACGGCACCTACGGCACTCCCGGGGCGGCGACATCGCCGTGGGGACCCGGCTCAGGCTGGAACCAGCCCGGGTGGGACTACTGGCGCGCCTGGTATGCGGCGAAGCCGCTGTGGATCGCCGCGATGGTGCTGGGGTTCATCCTGTGGTGGCCGGTCGGGCTGGTCCTGTTGTTGTTCGGTATATGGAGCAAGCGCATGGGTTACTGGGGGTGCGGCCGCTGGGGCGGCTGGCAGCAGCAGAACGGCTGGTATCAGCAGGGCGGGCCGCCGCCGCCGTGGGCCGGGTGGAGGAACTTCTGGTGCGGTGGCGGCCCTCAGCGGCAGGCCTCGGCGCCATCCAGCGGCAACCGTGCGTTCGACGAGTACCGCGCCGAGACGCTGCGCCGGCTGGAGGAGGAGCAGAAGGAGTTCTCCGCGTTCCTGGAGCGGCTGCGTTTCGCCAAGGACAAGGCCGAGTTCGACCAGTTCATGAACGAGCTGCGGAACCGGCCGCCGGCACCGAGCGAGCCGCCCACGCCGCCGCAGGCCTGAACCGCGCATGCCGGCCAGCCTCCCGGCTGGCCGGTATTGGGTATTGTTTTGCGCGCAGCCGCCGCGCCAGCCCTGCGCGCGTCACCCGCCCGGCTTCGGCAAGAACCGAACGCCGGGCAGGTTCTGAAAATGGCGATCGCAGGTCAGCAGATTGGCGCCGCGCGCGAGCGCCGTCGCGTACACGATGGCATCCGCGGTTGCCAGCCTGTGTCTGGCGCAGAGATCAGCCGCCGCCAAGGCCGTCGCCGTGTCCAGATCGGCAACGACACAGGTCTGGGTGAAAGCGATGACCCGATCGGCCTGATCCTCGCCGACCTCGCGGGCCATCCACTTCGCCAGTTCGAGCTGAACGATTGTGGGCACCAGCCATTGGCCGCGATCGGGCAGCTCCGGCGCCACGATCATGCCGAGAGATGAGCCGGTCAGCCATTCGATCCACGCGGAGGTGTCGACCAGCTGCATTCAAGTCCTGTCGGACCTATCCCGATAGGCGCGTGACTTCGCCCCCCGGGCGATGCCGGCGAGTTCCTCGATACTGGGCACGGGCATGAGGAGCATGCCCTCACCCTTCGGAATGAAGGCGAAAACCTGACCGGCTTCCCAGTGCCGCGCCGTACGGATGGCCTTGGGAATGGAGATTTGGAACTTGGCTGACAGTTTGGCGGTGTCCTGGGATTGCATTACTGCCTTTCCATCGATGCTCGATCGGTAAGATCGTAGTGCTTGACAACGCCGCTTGCTATCGCATTTCCCATCGCATTCGGGTGTGATCAGCGCGAACCGGGCCAGGACAACCCGAGAGGGGGTTCCGTCATCCCTGCTTCGCGTCTATGCCCACCAGGACGTAAGGACTGCACCAGATGGCAGGGGTAGATATCCTCGCTTCGGCCTTCAGCGGAGCGAATGCGGCCTTCCTCGCGGAACAATATGCCCGCTGGGCGGCCGATCCGGCCTTGGTCGACCCGACCTTCGGGGAGTTGTTCGGAGCGCTGAACGACGATGCCCGCGCAGTGCTGGAGGAGGCGACCGGCGCTTCCTGGGCGCCGCACCGTGCGCCGATCAACGGCGAATTGCAGGCCCCGCCGGCCGCAGCGGTGCAATCCACCGAGCAGATCCGGGCCGCCACCATTGCGTCGCTGCGCGCGCTGATGCTGATCCGGTCGTATCGCGTGCGCGGACACCTGGAGGCGCGGCTCGATCCGCTGGGGCTGCAGATTCCGCCGCCGCATGCCGAGCTCGATCCGCGGACCTACGGGTTCACCGACACCGACCTGGACAGGCCGATCTTCATCGACAACGTGCTGGGCCGCGAAACCGCGAGCCTGCGCGAGATCGTCGCCATCCTGCGCGACACGTATTGCGGCCCGATCGGCGTCGAGTTCATGCATATCCAGGATCCCGACCAGAAGTCGTGGATCCAGCGCAAGGTGGAAGGCGCGCCATGGCGCACCGCGTTCGATGCGCGCGCCAAGCGCACGATCCTGCGGCAGCTCACCGAGGCGGAAGGGTTCGAGGCGTTCTGCCAGAAGCGCTATGTCACCACCAAGCGCTTCGGCCTGGAGGGCGGCGAGGTCACCATTCCGGCGCTGCATGCGATCATCGAGACGGTCGCCGACCAGGGTGTCGGCGAGATCGCCATCGGCATGCCGCATCGCGGCCGGCTCAACACGCTGGTCAACATCGTGAAGAAGCCGTTCACCGCGGTGTTTTCCGAATTTGGCGGCGAGAGCTCCAAGCCGGACAGCGTGCAGGGCTCCGGCGACGTGAAGTACCATCTCGGCACCTCGACCGATATCGAGGTGGCGGGACACGACGTGCACCTGTCGCTGCAGCCGAACCCGTCGCATTTGGAGGCGGTCAACCCGGTGGTGGTCGGCAAGGTGCGCGCGCGGCAGGACACCGCGGGGGACACGCAGCGGCGCAGCTCGGTGATGGCGATCCTGATGCATGGCGATGCGGCGTTCGCCGGGCAGGGCCTGGTGTACGAGACGCTGGCGATGAGCCAGCTCATCGGCTACCGCACCGGCGGCACGGTGCATGTCGTGGTGAACAACCAGATCGGCTTCACCACGGTGCCGGCGCACGCCTATTCGGGCCTCTATTGCACCGACGTCGCGAAGTCGATCCAGGCGCCCATTCTGCATGTCAACGGCGACGACCCCGAGGCGGTGCTGTTCTGCGCGCGGATGGCCGCGGAGTTCCGCATGCGCTTCGCCGCCGATGTCGTGCTGGACATCGTCTGCTATCGCCGGCACGGGCACAACGAGACCGACGAACCGGCGTTCACTCAGCCGATCATGTATCGCGCCATCGACAGCCGGAAGACCACGCGGACGCTGTACGCCGAGAGGCTGGCGGCGGAGGGCGTGGTGACGGCGGCGGACGCGCAGGCGATGTGGGACGAGTTCCAGGCCTCGATGGAGGCCGCCAATCAGGCGGCACAGGGCTACAAGCCGAACAAGGCCGACTGGCTGGAAGGCCGCTGGGCGGGCTTCCATCCGGCCGAGCCGGAGTTCGAGCGGTTCGAGGAGGCCACGGCGGTGCCCGAGGCGACGCTGCGCCAGATCGGCATGGCGCTGTCGCGCGTGCCGGCGGGGTTCGATGTGCATCCGCGCATTGCCCGCCAGCTCGAGGCCAAGCAGGCGATGCTGGAGGCGGGCGAGGGCATCGACTGGGCCACCGGCGAGGCGCTCGCCTTCGGCTCTTTGCTGCTGGAGGGCAACCGGGTGCGGCTGTCCGGCGAGGACAGTCAGCGCGGCACATTCAGCCAGCGTCACGCGGTGCTGATCGACCAGACCAACCAGCACGAATACATCCCGCTGAACAACATCGCCCCGGAACAGGCGAAGATCGAAATCTACAATTCGTTGCTATCGGAAGCAGGCGTGCTCGGCTTCGAATACGGCTACTCGCTGGCCGATCCGCGCACGCTGGTGCTGTGGGAAGCGCAGTTCGGCGACTTCGCCAACGGCGCGCAGGTGATCATCGACCAGTTCATCGCCAGCGGCGAGACGAAATGGCTGCGCATGTCCGGCCTGACCCTGCTGCTGCCGCACGGCTACGAAGGGCAGGGGCCCGAACACTCCTCGGCGCGCATCGAGCGATACCTGCAGCTCTGCGCCGAACGCAACATGTGG
>DATBKQ010000218.1:0-2317 GCA_036555825.1 Acetobacteraceae bacterium
CTTGGCCTCAGCCGTCTCGGCAACCAGCAAAGTGAGCTTTGTCAACCGGGGCTTGTCCTCCGGCTTTTCCTGCGTCCGGTATTTGTCGAAACGGTATGCGCGCAATGCGGCGCCAAGCGCCACTTCCGCGGCTTGCGCGGATCGCAGCGTGCCGGTTGCAACGACCGCGTTGGCCTCTTGCCGCAACGCGGCTGCCGCGTGCCCGCCTGCCTCATTCAACATATGCGTGTTGAGTTCCGCAGGCTTTCCCAGGCCCACGGCGACGACACGGGACAATCCGGCGCCGGGTGCCAGGATCGTGCAGGTCTTGCCTTTCGCCCCTTTGAATTCCGCCGATCGCAACGCTCGCGCGATCGCCCCGCCGGTCGCTTCATCGGCCTGCTGCCAAATGCCGGAGGCGATCTCACCTTCGCCGATCAGTAGCGCCAGCGCGCCGGATTTCGGCAATGTCGGCTTGGCGAAAGCAATCTCGAGCATGTGCGGAACTCCCCCTGGAAATTGGCACCGAGAGTGCAGCGGGCGCGGACTGTAGCAGCGCACCTCGCCTTTGCCATACACGATCGGCGGCATTATCAGCCATCGGCATGACGGAGGTCTTGCAGGCCGATCGCGACGGGATCGCGCGGGCGGCGGCGTTGCTGCGCGCCGGGGCGCTGGTCGCCTTTGCAACCGAAACGGTTTATGGGCTCGGAGCCGACGCAACCAACGATAGCGCGGTGGCAGCGGTGTTTGCCGCCAAGGACCGGCCGCGCTTCAACCCGCTGATCTGTCACTACCCGGACCGCGATGCAGCGCTGGCCGATGTCGTCGCCCCGGCGACCGCGCGACGCATAGCCACGGCGTTCTGGCCCGGCCCGTTGACGCTGGTCTTGCCGCGTCGCGAGCATTGCGCTGTCAGCCTTCTGGCGAGCGCGGGGCTGGATACGTTGGCCGTGCGCGTCCCGGCACACGATGTTGCGCGCGCGCTGTTATATCAGGTGGGCCGGCCAGTTGCCGCTCCATCCGCGAACCGATCCGGCAGGGTAAGCCCCACAACCTCGCGGCACGTGCAGGCCGAGCTGGGCGGCCGGATTGCCGCGATACTGGATTGTGGCCCGTGCGACGTCGGGGTGGAATCGACGGTACTCGACTTGTGTTCCAAGCAGCCTCTTCTGCTGCGTGCCGGCGGTGCGACCATGGAGGCGATCGAGGCCGTGATCGGTCCGATAGAGCAGCACACCGCCATGCGCGATGCGATACGCTCGCCCGGGATGCTCGCGTCGCACTATGCACCTTCACTGCCGGTGCGGTTGCAGGCGGCCGATGTCAAGGGAAACGAAGCCTTGCTCGCGTTCGGGCCGCCATTGCCGGGTGCGGCGCTTGTGTTCAGGTTGAGCGACCGTGCCGACCTGGTCGAGGCCGCGTCGCGACTGTTCGCCGGCCTGCGCGCGCTGGACGAACAGGCCGCGGCGCTTGGCCTGACCGGGATCGCCGCGATGCCGGTGCCGGAGCGCGGTATCGGACGCGCGATCAACGACCGCTTACGGCGTGCATCGGCGCCGCGTCCGCTTGGCAAGGGAGGTAAACCATGATCCAGCCACCGACGCAGCAGATTCCAGGCGTGTATCATCGCCGCATTGGCGACATCGTGGTTACTGCGCTGTCGGATGGTTATCTCGACGGCAGCGTGGATGTATTGCAGAACATTACGCCCGAGGCGGCATTGCGTGACTTGCACGACAACTTCCTCCCGGGCCGGCGAACGTCGGTCAACTGCTACGCGATATTCTCTGCCGGCCGGGTCGCGCTGATCGAGACAGGGTCGGGCGATTATCTCCTGCCCACCGCGGGCAAGCTGCAGCGCAACCTTGCGGCCGCCGGCATCGACCCAGCGGCAATCGAGAAAGTGATCCTTACCCACATGCATCCCGATCACTCGGCCGGTCTGACCGATCCGAAAACAGGCCGCAAGCTGTTCCCCAACGCCGATTTGGTCGTGCACGAGAACGAGCCGCGCCACTGGAACGACGATGCGGCGATGGCGAAGGCGAGCGAGCGGGCGAAGAAGCTGTATTTCCAGTGCGCGCGCGAGCAGATGGCGCCGTACCACAACGTGATGCATACGTTCTCCAGCGGCGTCGAGGTGTTCCCCGGCGTCACCGCGGTGATGCTGCACGGCCATACCCCGGGGCACAGCGGCTACATGATCTCGTCCGGCAATGACTCGCTGTTGATCTGGGGCGACATCGTTCACGTGCCGGATATCCAGATACCCCGTCCGGAAGTGACGATCGAGTTCGACACCGATCCGCACGCCGCCGCGGCGACACGCCGGCGC
>DATBKQ010000219.1:0-23193 GCA_036555825.1 Acetobacteraceae bacterium
TTCCCGCGGCACCAGGGGCATGTGGTGTTCATGCAGATCGCCCCGCCGTCGCGTGCCGACATCGAGACCTATCGCGAGATCCGCCGCGCGCTGGAGGCGGAAGCCGGCCGCATCAATGGCCGGTTCGCCGAAGTGGACTGGGTGCCGTTGCGATACCTGAACCGTGGCTTCGCCCGCAGCGCGCTCATGCCGCTCTATGCCGAGGCACGGGTTGGGCTGGTGACGCCGCTGCGCGACGGCATGAACCTGGTGGCGAAGGAGTATGTGGCGGCGCAGGATCGCGATAATCCCGGCGTCCTCGTGCTGTCGCAGTTTGCCGGGGCCGCGCGTGAACTGGAAGCGGCGCTGATCGTCAACCCGTACGACGAGGCTGGTGTCGCTGCCGCGCTCGATCGTGCGCTCGCGATGAAGCGGGCCGAACGCCGCGAGCGACACGCAGCGATGCTGGGCGTGATGCGGCGGAACAGTCTGGACAGTTGGCGAGATCGCTTTGTTGCGGACCTGCGCGGCACCAGCGATCCGGTGAGGCGTTGCGAGGTTGGGCTCGTGACGATATAGCAACGTTTTCGAGACGGAGGTTTCGCCGGCGCCGCCTCCGCCTTACAGTCCCCGGGAGTGGCGATGGCACCAGCGGCTGGGCTGGGCGCGCGGGTGGGGGAACCGGCCAGATTGCGAGAAACAGCGCTGGCGCTGCTGGTCTTTGCGCTGCTGTGCGCCAGCACCGGGGCGGGGTTCTTCGTACGGCCGCGCCTGCCCGAGCACCACCGCGTGCGCGAGACGACCGAGCTGATGCACGTCACCATCGGCCTGCTGGCGACGTTCGCCGCGCTCGTGCTGGGTCTGCTCACCGCCTCGGTGAAGCAGGCGTACGACGGCTCGGCCCATGATCGGCAGGCCTATTCGCTCCGGCTGGTACTGCTGGACCAGTGCCTGCGAGACTACGGGCCGGAGACCGCCGCGGCGCGCGGACAGATCCATAGCTACACCGCCGCGGTGATCGCCAGCACCTGGCCGGATGAGCCGCCGCCGACAGGCGTGCAGTACCCGGACACGTCGCACATGCCGCGGGTCGGCGCCTCGCCGGTGCTGGCCTCCCTGATGGACCGGATCGGTGTGGAGATCGCCCGGCTGAAGCCGTCCGACAGCGTGCAGCAGGAGCTGGAGGCCATATGCCTGAACCGCTACCACGATGCGGCAAACGCCCGGCTCAGCGTGATCGAGGACGCGCGAAACGAGCTGTTCGAACCGTTCTATCAGGTGCTGGTGTTCTGGCTGATGATCATCTTCGGCTGTTTCGGCCTGGTCGCGCCGCGCAACAGCCTGTCGGCCACCACCATCATCCTGTGCGCGGTGTCGCTCAGCAGCGGCATCTTCGTGATCCTTGACCTCAGCACGCCATACGAGGGCTTCTTCAGCATCCCCAGTACCACGATGCGGAGCGCGCTCGCCACGATGCTGGCGCCGGGTCAGTGAGGGATACGCGGAGCCGGCCTGCCGTCATTGCGCCGGTGCGGCCGGCAACTCATCCTGCGCGCCGGCTGCAAGGATACATGGCTGATGGACGAAGACTTCCGCAAGGCCGCGCTCGACTACCACCGCCTTCCCCAGCCGGGGAAACTGACAATCGAAGCGACCAAGCGCATGGCGACGCAGCGCGATCTGTCGCTGGCGTATTCGCCAGGCGTGGCTGCTGCCTGCGAGGCGATCGTCGCCGACCCGCATGCGGCCTACGACTACACCGGCCGCGGCAACCTGGTCGCGGTGATCTCCAACGGCACCGCGGTACTCGGCCTCGGCGATATCGGCGCGCTCGCCGGCAAGCCGGTGATGGAGGGCAAGGCGGTCCTGTTCAAGAAATTCGCCGGCATCGACGTGTTCGACATCGAGGTGGATGCCGCCGATCCCGCGCGGTTCTGCGACGTGGTCGCGGCGTTGGAGCCGACCTTCGGCGCGATCAATCTGGAGGACATCAAGGCGCCTGAGTGCTTCGCCGTCGAGGCGGAGTTGCGTCGGCGGATGGGCATTCCGGTGTTTCACGACGACCAGCACGGCACTGCCATCACGGTGGCCGCCGCGGTGCGCAACGGGCTGGTGCTGCAGGGCAAGGAGCTGGCGGACGTCCGGCTGGTCACCTCCGGTGCCGGCGCCGCAGCGCTGGCCTGCGTCGATCTGCTGGTGTCGATGGGACTGCGTCCGGAGAACGTGACGCTGACCGACATCGCCGGCGTGGTGCGTGCCGATCGCGCGGGGATGCTGCCGAACATGGCGCGCTATGCACGCGACACCGATGCGCACACGCTGCACGAGGTGCTGCGCGGGGCAGATGTGTTCCTGGGCCTGTCGGCACCCAAGGTGCTGAAGCCGGATTGGCTGCCGCTGCTGGCGGCGAAGCCGCTGATCCTGGCACTCGCCAATCCCGAACCCGAGATCCTGCCCGAACAGGTGAGCGCGGTACGCCCGGACGCGATCGTCGCCACCGGGCGCAGCGACTTTCCCAACCAGGTTAACAACGTCCTCTGTTTCCCGTTCATCTTCCGCGGCGCGCTGGATGTATCGGCCACCACGATCGACGAGGCGATGAAGATCGCGGCCGCCGAAGCCATCGCATCGCTCGCACGCATGGAGGCGTCCGAAGTGGTCGCTGCCGCCTATGGCGGCGCCGCGCCGGTGTTCGGTCCGGACTACATCATCCCCAAGCCGTTCGATCCGCGGCTGATCCTGGAGATCGCGCCGGCGGTGGCGCGCGCGGCGATGGACAGCGGCGTGGCGCGCCGACCGATCGGCGACTTTGCCCAGTACCAGCGCGAACTGGAGCGCTTCGTGTTCCGCTCCGGCCAGCTCATGCGGCCAGTGTTCGAAGCGGCGCGCAAGTTGCCGCGTCGCATCGTGTACGGCGAGGGCGAGGACGAACGTGTGCTGCGCGCGGCGCAGACACTGGTGGACGACGGCATCGCACGGCCGATCCTGCTCGGTCGCCGCGAGGTGATTCAGCGCAAGGTGCAGGAGATGGGACTGCGCATCGACCTGACCGATGGCGTGCGCGTGCTGGACCCGGCGCAGGACGATGACGTGTTCGGGCCGTTGCTCGCCGACTATCAGCGGCTCGTGGGCCGTCGCGGCATTCCGCCCGACGATGCGGCACACGGGCTGCCGCGGCGCGGGACGGTGGCGGCGGCCATGCTGCTGCACGCCGGTCTCGCCGATGCGGCGATCTGCGGTGCCTCGGCGAACTGGTGGCACCAGGTGCAGTACCTGCTGCCGATCATTCCGCGCCGCCCCGGTGTCAGCCGCGTCTATGGGCTTGGCTGCCTGATCCTACGGCATGGGACGCTGTTCATCTGCGATACGCAGATGGTCGTGGACCCGACGGCGGAGCAGATCGCCGAGATGACCGTGCTGGCCGCCGAGGCGGTTGCCGAGTTCGGCATCACGCCGAAGGCGGCGCTGCTGTCGCATTCGAACTTCGGGGCGAGCGATTCGGAAAGCGCGCGGAAAATGCGCCGCGCGCTGTCGCTGGTGCGCGAACTGGCGCCGGAACTCGAGGTGGACGGCGAGATGAACGCGGATTCCGCTTTGGTTGAGGCGATCCGCGACAGGGCAGTGCCGGACGGCCGACTTTCCGGCACCGCGAACCTTCTGGTCATGCCGACGCTGGACGCCGCCAACATCGCGTTCACGCTGCTGAAGGCTGCCTCGGATGGGCTGCCGGTGGGGCCGATGCTGTTGGGCATGAGCAAGCCGATTCATGTGCTGGTGCCAAGTGTGACGGCACGCGGAATTGTCAACCTGAGCGCGCTCGCTGCACTGGAGGCGGGGGCAGGGTAGGGGATCTCAGCGGTCGTAAAGGATCCGCAAGACAACAAACCACGGATAGCGCGTGTCGAGCACAGCCGCTCCGGGGTCGGCCAGTGCCCCCGTCGGCGTCACGGGCACATGTTTCATGGTGACGGCATGATCGACATTGCCACCGATCACGCTGAGCTGCCGTGCTTCTCGTGTCACGACGATATCGCAATGCCCGGCGAAATGCCGCATCGGCAGCCTCTCGTATTTCAGTGGACGCCGCTCGCGCGAGAAGCAGATGAGGTCGCCGGGAAGCGGCGCGTACTGGTCCACGCGTTCGGCCACCACCGCCCAGCCTGATGTGCGGCCAAGCCGCATCTGCTTGCCGATGTTGATATAGACGAAATGCGACGGCGCGTAAGGAAAGCGTGCCCCCGCTCCCGCTGTTCGCATGACGTAGCTGATGAACGCGGCGGACCAGGCGTAATAGTCCTCTTGGCCTTCGTCGAATTCCTGGCCGGTGTCATCGTGCATGCCTGTCCAGGCTGCTTCGCGGCGCTGTGCATCCTGACCGAGCCACCAGTACTCCCCGATGCGTTCCCACAAACCGGGCAGGCGTCCGGGATCATCGTCCGGATCCGGGTCCGAGCCGGAACGGGGTGGATTGTCATCCACCCGCTGGCCGAACAAACGCCATTCCTGCTCGGCGATGGCGATTGCCTCCGCTCGGGTGAACGGCTCGTAGGGGGCGCGGGCGAATGGCGGGGAGTGGCCGGACTGGGCGACGAATTGAGCGGTTGACGGCTCCGCTTCCGGCTCTTCGACCGGCGCGGGCGGTGTTGCTGCACAGGCTCCGAGAGTGAGCCCCAGAACCCATGCCGGCAGACGAAGCTGCATACGACCCCAAGAGGCTGCATTCAGACGGCAGAGCCGGGACCGCGACCAGGCCGGTGGGCTCTGTTGGCGGAAGCCTGTATAGGGGCCAATGCCAAATCGTTTCCAGTAGGAGTTTATACCGTGACCGCAGCCGAGTTGCTCGCGGAGGCGGCGGGCGCCGTCAATGAGATGGTCCCGAAGCAGATCCCCGGCGCCGCCGTGGGTCTTGTGACCAAGGCGGGCGAACGAGCCGCCGAGGTGTTCGGTCTGGCGCAGCGCGAACCGGAAGCAGCGCCGATCGATCGCGGCACCTGGTTCGACCTGGCTTCGCTCACCAAGGTGTTGTTCACGACACCCGGCATCCTGAACCTGGTGGTTCACGATCGCATCGGGCTCGATGCCCCACTGATCGCGGCGATCCCGGACCTGCGTCAGTACGACGCGGCCGCCACGGAACGGCGCCTTACATTCCGCCAGTGCCTGAGCCACCAGACGCATCTGCCCGCGGTCGAGCCGCTCTACACCTATGGTCTCGATCCCGCGACGCTGCGCGCCTTTATCCTGCAGCGGGTCTGGCGGGCCGGACCGCCAGTTTATTCCGATATCAATTTCATGCTGCTGGGTATCGCCATCGAGCGGGTGACCGGACGTTCGCTGTGTGACCTGCCGGTTCCCCCAGGATTGGCGTGGGGCGCCGAACCGGCCCGGTCGGCCGCCACTGAACGCTGTCCCTGGCGCGGTCGCGTCATGCGCGGCGAGGTGCACGACGAGAATGCATTCGCCCTGGGTGGCGCTGCTGGCCACGCCGGCCTGTTCGGCACGATCGATGGCGTCCTCGACGCCGCACAGCGGCTGTTGCAGGGGACCGACGGGTGGGTGGCCCAAATGCGGGAGCGCCAATCGGCAACGCGATGCCTGGGATGGGAAGCGTGCCATGAAGGCTGGGCCGGAGGGAATCGCTGTTCCCACTGGTCCGTCGGGCACACCGGCTTCGCCGGCACCGGCCTGTGGATCGACTTCCAGCGCGGCCTCGCCTGGGCGCTGCTGACCAACCGGATACATCCGACACGGCATCGCGATACCGGCATCGATGCGTTGCGCCGGAGGGTTGGCGATCTCATCGTTGGCCGGTTTCGGTGACCGGCAGACGCTGGCGATATCCCGCGGTGGCGCTCGGGCTGCTGTTCGGTGCCGCGGCAACAGATGCGGCTTCAATCGATGACCTGCTTCGCGCCTATCCGGATGCCTTGGCTGAATTCGACGGCAGCAACCTGATCTGGCGCGATGGTAGGCGTATGGCAGTGGGAGACGGGCGCCCGGACAAGAGCCTGGCCGAACAATTGCGGAATGGCTCCATCCTGGATCAGTTGCGATTGCCATATCCCGCAGGCACAGCCTTGCCGCCCGCGCCCTCCACGGATCCGGGCCGGGTCCGCAACAGAGCGTTCTTCGACGCCATGTATGGCGACTGCAGATCAGGACAGGTTGCGCCGAAGCTAGTCCCGGTGGTCTGGTTGCCGAGGACCTGGGGACATTCCGTCAGCATCACGTCGGCCAACCACGTTGACCGGTACCTGGCAGCGGTTTCGCGCGAGCTCGATGTGCTGCCTGAAGAAGACAGGCGCGCTTTGTATCCACCGGGCGGAACCTACACCTGCCGGCCGGTCGCGGATACCGGTCAGAGAAGCATGCACGCCTGGGGCGCGGCGATCGATATCAACCCGGCGGTTGCGGACTACTGGCTATGGCGCCGGTCCGGCAGTAGCATTCCGGCCTACGCGAACCGTGTTCCGCCGGATGTCGTAAGCGTCTTCGAACGACATGGCTTCATCTGGGGCGGTCGGTGGGCGCACTATGACACGATGCACTTCGAGTATCGCCCGGAGCTTCTGGGCGACCAATTCAGGCCTGACTGACGGCGGGGCGCCGATCGTCGCTCAGCGCGGGACCGCGAACTCCGCCAGCTTGCCCGTCCTCATGACTAGGCTAATGCCCCAGCCAACCGGAGCCACCCGGTCCATACGTCCCCATGAAGCCGGGATAGGTAGGGTTGGGCTTGACGGATCCGGAACAAGCCGCGAGCGCGAGTGTCGCGAGCAGAACGGCCAGCCTGACGCCGCCGGTGTGGCGAGCGTAGTGAGCAGTCATGGTGTCACGCTTTGCTCCTCGTTCTATTGCGAATTTTCTGGAGGTCCGGGCGGGAATCGAACCCACATTCGCGGATTTGCAGTCCGCTGCATCACCACTCTGCCACCGGACCATGCCTGCGGTAGGCCATGGGGGTTATATCGCGGGCACCGTTCGATCGGGTCAAGTCCCCCTCCGATTCGCGTAAACAGCAGTCCTGGGGGGCAGGCTCAGGCAATGTAGTGGGCGCTGGCCGCATTGCTGCCGCGCAGCAACGCAGTGGCTCGAATATCATGATCGATCGGTCCGGCCGGTGCCGCGGCCGGCAATCGGCTTGGCGCGGTGGCATTGGCACCTCTATAACCGCGAACCTTCCCATTCCAGTGAGCCCGCTAGCGATGGACCGTCCTGTTCTGGACTTCGCGGACGCCCGCAACCGCATGGTGGACAGCCAGATCCGGCCCAACAAGGTGACGGATCCACGCATCATCGCCGCCATGCGGCGCATTCCGCGCGAGCGCTTCCTGCCGCCGCGGCTCGGCCCGATGGCCTACGTGGACGAGGACGTGCCTCTGGGCGGCGGCCGTTACCTGATCGAGCCGATGGTGATCGCCCGACTGGTGCAACTGGCTGCTGCTTCGACTGGCGAGCGGGCGCTGGCGGTCGCGTCAGGCACTGGCTACGGCGCTGCGTTGCTGGCGGCCTGCGGTGCCCGGGTGACCGCGCTCGAGGAGGACCCCTCGCTGCGGGCGATGGCACGCGACGTGCTGGCGGAGCTGGCGCCGTCGGTCAGCCTTGTCTCCGGCCCGCTGGCTGCCGGATGGCCGCCATCAGCTCCCTATGACGTGATCCTGATCGAGGGCGCTGTGCAGGATATTCCCAAGGCCATCGGTGAGCAGTTGCACCGACAGAGCGGCCGGCTCGTCGCAGTCTATGCTGGCAGCGAGCGGCTCGGGCAGGCGGTGCTGGCCGAGGCCACGCCGGCTGGCCTGCGCATCCAGCCGATGTTCGACTGTGCGACGCCGCCGATTCCTGGGCTCGTGCGATCTCCTGGCTTCGTGTTCTGAAGAACCTGTCGTAAGCTGTCGGGGGCCGGTCCGCGGACTGGCAGGGGAAGGGAGCGGGCATGGTTGCAAGACTTGGGTGGCTGCTCGGCATCAGCGCCATCGCGGCGATGCCCGTATTCGCCCAAACACCGGCGCAACAGACACCGGCGCAGAAGCCACAGTCGGCAAGGCAGGGCGCACCGGCCAAACCGGCCGCCAGGCCGCTCAGTCTCGCCCAGACGACCACCGCCATGGTTCCAGCGCAGCCTAACGTGCCGCGTACCCTGGCCGAGGCACTCGCCGCGACCTACGCGAGCCAGCCGGCGCTGCTGGCGGAACGGGCGAAGTTGCGGGCCACTGATGAGAACGTGCCCCAGGCGTTGGCCGGGTGGCGTCCGACCGTGGTCATGGCCGGCACCCTGGGCTATGGCGACGGGATCAACCGGCAGTTCTCGGGCGCGTCACGGGGCTGGTTAAAGGCGCAGACCGACCGGCAGATCGGCACGGCGCAGGCGACGCTGACCCAACCGATCTATACCGGCGGCAAGACCCAGGCCAATCTGAACCGCGCCAAGAACCAAGTGATGGCGGAACGCGCCAACCTCATCAATCAGGAGCAGACCAGCTTCACCAACGTGGTCAATTCCTATGTCGGCGTGATCGAGGCGCAACAGTTGCTGGCGCTGAACATCAATAATGAGCAGGTACTGGCCAAACAGCTACAGGCCACGAACGACCGGTTTCGGGTGGGCGAGATCACCCGTACCGACGTGGCGCAGGCAGAGGCGGCGCTGGCCGGCGCCACCGCGCAGCGCGAACAAGCGGAGGGTAACCTCGCCACGGCACGGGGGACCTTCCAGCAGGTCGTGGGCTTCTATCCTCCCGCGGACCTGGTTGAGCCGCAGCCACTCGCGTTGCCGGTGAAATCAGAGCAGCAGGCCATTGCGGTTGCGGCAAACAACAACCCGGCGGTGATCGCGGCCCTGTTCAACGATGCGGCGGCGAAGGACGCAGTCGATGTCGCGTTCTCTCAGCTGATGCCGCAGGTGAGCTTCCAGGGCCAGGTGTTCCAGTCCACCAACGCGAGCGGCCGCAGCGTCTATACCAACGGATATCAAGGTGTACTGCAGCTCTCGGTGCCGATCTACCAGGGCGGTGCCGAATACTCGGCGGTTCGGCAGGCGCGCCAGGGCGCGCAGCAGACCACCCAGCAGGTCGATGACGCGCGGCGCACAGCGGTGCAAAACGCGGTACAGGCCTGGGAAACGCTGGCGGCAGCGAAGGCATCGGCTGACAGCACGCGCGAGGCAATACGCGCGAACGAGGTTGCTCTGGAAGGCGTCGAGCGTGAGGCCATCGTCGGCAGCCGCACAACGCTCGACGTGCTGAACGCGCAACAGGCCTTGTTGAATTCACGCACGACGCTGGTGCAAAACCTCTCGCAGGTGGTGACAGCGTCCTACGGGGTCGCATCGGCGATCGGGCGTCTGACGGCGCGCGATCTGCACCTGCCGGTGCCGCTGTACGACGACACCGCTTATTATAATGCCGTGAAGAACAAATGGGTTGGGCTTGGCGATTACGCAAAAGACCAGCCGGGCAGGTGAGGGGCGATGAGCGGTGCACAGACACCTCCGGGTTCCGGCGGCGATCCGTCGATGGAAGACATCCTCGCGTCCATCAGGCGAATCCTGAGCGAGGACGAGGCGCCGGCCGACGTTGGCGGCAGACCGCCGGAGTCATCGCCGCACCGCGGAGGAACAGACGATGGCGTGTTGGTGCTGGACCCTACCATGATGGTTTCCGATCCCGCGCACGAAGCGCAGCCATTGCCAGACTCGCAAGTTCCGGCCGCGCCGGTGGTCTCGAAAGCCGCGCCCTCCACGCTGGTGGCGCCTGAGGCCGCGGCGGCGGCGGCCACCTCGGTCGGGGGCCTGGTCCGCACCCTGACCGAGCGGGGCACCCAGGTGCGGAGCGACGGCCCAACGATCGAGGAGATCGTGCGCGAGGAGCTACGACCGCTGTTGAAGTCGTGGCTCGATGCCAACCTACCGACGCTGGTCGAGCGCCTGGTGCGGGCCGAAATTGAGCGCGTCGTAGGCCGCGTCGTACCCTGACCCCATATGCCATCGCCGGCCTCCTGCGGCGTCTGCGTGAGGCCGCAGGAGACCGAGATGTTGGACAAGACCTACAACCCTTCCGAGATCGAACCCCGCGTGTATCAAGGTTGGGAGCGAGCAGGGGCGTTCGCCTGCGATCCCGACTCGAATACCCAGCCCTACACGATCATGATCCCGCCGCCCAACGTCACCGGCAGCCTGCACACCGGGCACGCGCTCACGTTCACGGTGCAGGACACGTTGATCCGTTGGCGCCGGATGCAGGGCAGGGATGTGCTGTGGCAGCCCGGCACGGACCACGCGGGCATCGCGACACAGATGGTGGTGGAGCGGCTGCTGGCCGAGCAGGGCGTGGATCGGCGCGATCTCGGCCGGGAGAAGTTCGTCGAGCGAGTGTGGCAGTGGAAGGCCGAGTCGGGCGGGGCAATCTCGCAGCAACTGCGACGGTTGGGCGCGTCGCTGGACTGGCCACGCGAGCGGTTCACCATGGACGAGGGCCTTTCGGCCGCGGTGCGCAAGGTGTTCGTGCAACTTTATCGCGAAGGCCTGATCTATCGCGACAAGCGGCTGGTGAACTGGGACCCGAGGCTGCAGACGGCGATCTCCGATCTCGAGGTGGAGAGCGTCGAGGTGAAGGGTTCGTTGTGGCACATCCGGTATCCGATCGAAGGCGAACCCGAAAGGTTCATTACGGTGGCGACGACACGGCCGGAGACCCTGCTGGGCGATACAGCGGTGGCGGTGCATCCCGAGGATGCACGCTACCGCGACCTGGTGGGTCGGCGCGCGACCCTGCCGCTGGTCGGGCGCAGCCTGCCGATCGTCGCTGATGAATACTCGGACCCCGAGAAGGGCAGCGGCGCGGTGAAGATCACGCCGGCGCACGACTTCAACGACTTCGAGGTTGGGCGGCGGCACGCACTGCCAATGCCATCCATCCTCGATCGGCAGGCATGCGTCGTGCTGGACGAGATCGCCGATGCGCTGCGACCGGTGAACGGCGTCGCTGACCCTGCATTCACGCGCTCGCTGGACGGAATGGACCGCAGTGTTGCGCGCAAGGCGATCGTGACCGAACTGGAGCGGCTCGGCTTGCTGGAGAAGGTCGAGCCGAACACGCATCAGGTGCCGCATGGCGATCGCGGCGGCGTTCCGCTCGAGCCGATGCTGACAACCCAGTGGTACTGCGACGCAAAGGTGTTGGCGCAGCCGGCGATCGAGGCGGTGGCGACCGGCAGGACGGTGTTCGTGCCGAAGCAATGGGAGAACACGTTCTTTGCCTGGATGCGCGACATCCAGCCCTGGTGCATTTCGCGCCAGCTCTGGTGGGGACATCAGATCCCGTGCTGGTATGGTCCCGATGGCCGCGAGTTCGTGGCCGAGAGCGAAGCCGAGGTGAAGGCGGCCGCGCGCGAGCATTACCAGGCCGAGGCCGCACTGACCCGCGACGAGGACGTGCTGGATACCTGGTTCAGTTCCGCGCTGTGGCCGTTCTCGACTCTCGGCTGGCCGGAACGAACCAAGGAGCTGGCGCGCTATTATCCTGGCGACGTGCTGGTGACCGGGTTCGACATCATCTTCTTCTGGGTCGCGCGCATGATGATGCAGGGCATTCACTTCATGGGCGATGTCCCGTTTCGCACCGTCTATATCCACGGACTGGTGCGCGACGAACGCGGACAGAAGATGTCGAAGTCGAAGGGCAACAGCATCGATCCATTGCAACTGATCGACGAGTACGGTGCCGATGCGCTCCGCTTCACCATCTGCTCGCTGACTGGGCTCGGTCGCGACCTGAAACTCGGCCCGGCACGTGTCGAGAGTCACCGGCGCTTCGTCACCAAGCTGTGGAATGCTGCGCGGTTCTGCCAGATGAACGACATCAGACCCGATGCCTCATTCGAGCCGGCACGCGCAACCTTGCCGCTGACGCGGTGGATTCTCGATGCGGAGAACAGCGCGATCGATGAAGCGACCGCGGCCTTGGAAGCCTATCGCATGGATGAGTATGCCGGCGTGTGTTATCGCTTCACATGGGACACTTTCTGCGACTGGTTCGTGGAATTTGCCAAGCCGGCACTGTCGCAGCAGGAGGTACGCCAGACCGCCGCACACGTACTCGGCACGATTCTTCGCCTGTTGCATCCGGTGATGCCGTTCGTGACCGAGGAACTTTGGGATCGCTTCGGCTATGGCGAGCCGTGCAGCCTGATCCGCGCTGCCTGGCCGCAACGGGTGGACGTGACCGACGCGCCGGCCGCGCGCGCCGAGCTGTATTGGGTGCTGCGGCTGATTTCTGCGGTACGTTCCGTGCGGACCGAGATGAACGTGCCGCCGGGGAAGATGACACCGATCCTGCTGCGCGACGCGATGCCTGAGACGCTGGCGCGCGGTCAGCGATGGCTGGAGGCGATCCGGCGGCTGGCACGTATATCGGAGCTGAAGCCGCTGGTCGGCGAGATGCCGAAAGGGTCTGCACAGCTCATGCTGGACGAGGCGACTGTGGTGCTGCCGTTGGCCGATGCGATCGATATCGGCACTGAGCGCGCCCGGCTCAGCCGCGAGCGGGACAAGGCCGCGGGCGAGGCGCGCAAGCTCGTGCAGAAGCTGGACAATGCCGATTTTGTCCGGCGAGCCCCGGAGGAGGTCGTGGAAGAGAACCGGGAACGTCTGGCTGTGATTCAGTCCGACGTTGCCCGCCTGGACGCGGCACTGCAGCGGATCGAGGCTTAAAGCCTGATGAGATCAGGTTGACCTCACCCTGCTTTAGCTCTCTTTGGTTGGCGAGTGATTCAGACCTCCGACGATTCCGCCTCTGATCCTCACGCGCTAGAAGGCTACACCACTCGGCGTTCCCGCAGGCTAGCGACCGCCGCGTCGTCGAAGCCAATTTCGCGCAGTATCTGCTCGGTATGTTCCCCCGGCTCGGGGGAGGCGCTGCGCACACTCCATGACGTGCGCGACAGTTCGACCGCCTGGCCCACCACCTCCACGTCGCCCAGCACCTTGTGCCGCACGTGGCGCGTGATGTTGAGGTGCCTTACCTGAGGATCCGCGAACACTTCGTCCATCTGGTAGATCGGCCCGCACGGCACGCCGGCTTCGTTCAGCAACTCGATCCACGCGGCCGTCGTGCGCTTGCGGGTGATCGCATTGATCGCCTCATTCAGCCGCGCCCGGTTCCTCGAACGGTCGGTATTGGTCGCAAAAGCGGGATCCGTCGCCAATTCAGGCGCCTCGATCACCTTGCAGAAGCGCTGATAAATTGCCTCGCCGGCGGCGCCAATATTCATGTAACCGTCCGCCGTCTGGAATACGCCGGTCGGGATCGAGGTCGGATGATCGTTGCCGGCCTGGGCCGGCACCTCGTGACCAATCGTCCAACGCGCCGCCTGAAAGTCGAGCATGGC
This sequence comes from Acetobacteraceae bacterium, assembly GCA_036555825.1. Taxonomy (GTDB): domain Bacteria; phylum Pseudomonadota; class Alphaproteobacteria; order Acetobacterales; family Acetobacteraceae; genus JAMXLO01. Next base: position 13,363 of record DATBKQ010000219.1, read on the forward strand.
GATCTGCGCGGCCAGCAGGTTGCTCTGCACCCATTGCCCTTCACCGGACTGTTCGCGCTCCAACAGAGCGATCAGAATGCCCATTGCGCAGAAGATGCCTGCAGTGAGATCCGCGACCGGAATGCCGGCGCGCACCGGCCCTTGGCCTGGCAGCCCGGTGATCGACATCAATCCGCCCATGCCCTGCGCGATCTGATCGAATCCGGGGCGCTCCCGGTACGGGCCATCCTGGCCGAAGCCGGATATGCTGGCATAGATCAGCCGCGGATTGACCGGCCGCAGCGACGCATAATCGATGCCGAGGCGGAATTTTACGTCAGGCCGATAATTCTCGACCAGAACGTCAGCCCCGCGCACCAGGCGCTTCAGGATGTCCACCCCATCCCGCGACTTCAGGTTCAGCGTCATGCTGCGCTTGCTGCGGTGCAAATTCTGAAAATCGGGACCATGGCGTTCGCCGCCCATTCCGGCGTCGCCCTCGGGCGACTCGACCTTGATCACATCGGCGCCCCAGTCGGCGAGTTGACGCACCGCCGTCGGCCCGGCGCGAACGCGTGACAGGTCAATCACCTTGAAACGGGCAAGAGGACCATCAATCATCGTTGTCGCCCTTCACCGGCCGCAGCTTTGCGTCAAAAATCCATTGCATTTATCATCAGCAGCGTCGAGCATCGTGAAATTTCCAGTAACTGCACCGGAGTTCGCATTTTTTTGATGCGGCACAGGGCAGCGCGGGGTCGATCTGTATGGGCTGTGCAATGCGCCCGGTGCTAATCATCAACTGCAATGCGGCATTTCGCTTGGTGCCGAATGTGACGGAAGACGAAACCGTAGCCCCCGTGGCGGTCCGCGATGATCGCCCAAAACTGATGATCGTCGATGACGACCCGGAGGTGCGGGTCATCGTTGCCGAGTTCCTTGAGGATTTTGGCTATGGTGTCGTGCAGGCCGATAGCGGCCACAAGGCGCTCGATCTGCTTGCCCGCCACACCGATCTGCGCATGATCATCAGCGATATTCGCATGCCCGATATGTCGGGCATCGAGTTAGCCGATATCGCCACCCAGCGTCAGCGAGACCTGAAGATCATTCTGATCTCCGGCTACTTCGTCTCCCAGCACATCGAGCGGCGGTTCCTGCGCAAGCCGTTCCGGATGCGCGAGTTGGAGGCGGCGGTGCGTGCGGAGCTGGGCGCCTAGACTAGTGTCCCGGTCTGAAGTCCACCGCACTTCAGAACCGGGCCTTTGTTCTTTGTTTTCAGTGGGCCTGCTTGTCCCCTCCGTTCGCCGCGGAATGCGACGAATTTTGGGGCTATCGCCTGTCACGCCCTTCAAACTTCAGCTTCTCTCGATAATTTACTGATCGGCTTTGATTCTGGTCCACAAGACCTCCATATCGGCAAGCGTCAGCTCAGCCAGGGCACTTCCCGCAGAAGCAGCGGCTTGCTCCATTGCGCTGAACCTCCTTAAAAACTTCAGGTTGGCTTGGCGCAGGCATGCCTCGGCATCCAGATCAAGCTTGCGCGCCAGGTTGGCCAGAACGAACAACAGGTCACCCACCTCGTCCGCCAGTCGCTCGCGCTTTCCGTCCGGCAGCTCCGCCCGGAGCTCCGCGACCTCCTCGTCCAGCTTGCGCAGCACTGCCTCGGCATCGGGCCAATCGAATCCGACGCGCGCGGCGCGGACAGTGAGCTTGGCCGCGTGCCTCAGGGCAGGGAGGCCGCCCGGGATTCCAGCCAATGTTCCGGTTTCCGCCCGGCCCGCACGTTCGGCGCTCTTCTGCGCCTCCCACGCGGCGCTCTGCTCCTGGGTGGACCGCACCGCCGCATCGGCGAACACGTGCGGATGGCGGCGGATCATCTTGTCGGCGATGCTCCTGGCCACCGCCGCAAAGTCGAAGCAACCCGCTTCCTCGGCGATACGGGCGTGATAGACGACCTGAAACAGCAGATCGCCCAGTTCGTCCCGAAGACTGTCGAGGTCGCCGCGTTCGATCGCATCGGCGACCTCGCAGGCCTCTTCGATCGTATAGGGAGCGATCGTGGTGAAGCTTTGCTGCTTGTCCCAGGGACAGCCGTGATCAGGGTCGCGCAGCGCCGCCATCACCTCCAGCAGGCGACGAAGCTCGGTTTCCGCGGTTTTGGGGAGAGATTTCGGTGACACTGGTTTGCCGCATAAGATATATTATGTTAACACAAGGATCATTCCGTCGTAGCCCGGTTCGACGCCGGTTGGCAGGTTGGACCGCAGCCAGCCCCAGTCCATGTCGGTCCCCATGTGGGTCAACACGGTCCGGCGCGGCCGCAACCGCCTGATCCAGTCAAGCACTTGGTCCAGGTTGGCGTGCGTCTTGTGCACCTCGTGCCGTAGGAAGCAGCCGACCACCCAGGTATCCACACCGGTCAGCGCGTCCAGCGCGGTGTCGTCCAGGTTCACCACGTCCGTCGAGTAGCCGAAGCTGCCAATGCGCAGGCCGAGCGAGTGCGAGAATCCATGATCCTGGTCGATCAACCGAATGTTCATGCCAGCTATGCCCACCGTCTCACCGCCGGTCACTTCGCGCGCGATCATGACCGGCCGAAAGAAGCCGGGTGGCTCCCAGGGCCGGAACGCGTAACCGAAACGGCGGCCCAGCTCGTCCAGGGTTGCCCTGGTGGCGAATGCATCGAGCGGTCGCCCGGCGATCCGGTTGAGGATCCGCACATCGTCGAGGCCGGTGATGTGATCGGCGTGCGCATGAGTGTAGATCAGTGCGTCCACGCTGGGCACCCGGCAGGCCAGCAACTGGCTGCGCATGTCCGGGCTGGTATCTACGAGCAGCCGTTTGCCTCGGCCGCTTTCGACCAGGATGCTGGTGCGTGTTCGGCGGTTGCGCGGTTCGGCCGGGTCGCAGGCCCCCCAGTTGCCGCTGCCGTCGGCACCGCCGATCAAAGGCACGCCAGCCGATCCTCCCGTCCCAAGCAGAGTGACCTGCATCGCGGCTCAGGCCGTCTTGCCGAACAAGCGGCGGAAGTTCTCCGTCGTGCGACCGGCGATGGCCTCCGGCGTTACGCCACGGACGTCCGCGAGTACGCGCGCGGTGTGCGCAACGTAAGCCGGTTCGTTGCGCTTGCCGCGAAACGGCACTGGCGCGAGGTACGGCGCGTCGGTTTCCACCAGCAGGCGGTCCGCCGGCAGATCACGCGCTATCTCCCGAAGTTCAACGGATTTCGGGAAGGTCAGGATGCCCGAGAAGCTGATGTAGCCGCCGATCGCGACCGCGGTTTCGGCCAGCGTCCGCGACGAGCTGAAGCAGTGCAGAAGGAACGCGAAGTCCCCGCCGTTAGCCCGTTCTTGCTGCAGGATAGACGCAATGTCCTGATCGGCGTCGCGGGCGTGGATGGCGAGCGGCAACCCCGCCAGCCGTGCGGCACGGATATGCGCGCGGAACACCGCTTGCTGCACCGGGCGTGGCGAGCGGTCGTAGAAATAATCGAGGCCGGACTCGCCGATCCCGATCACCTTTGGGTGCCGCGCCAACGCGGCGATCACCTCGGGGGCTGGAATTGGCTCCTCCGCCGCGTGGTGTGGGTGAACGCCGACCGTGCACCAGAGCTTGGGCTGACCCTCCACCATGGCCGGCAGGCCTTGGGATTGCCGCAGAGTCGTGCCGATGGTGACCATCTCGCCGACGCCGGCCGCCGCCGCGCGCGCCAGCACGCCGGGCCTGTCGTCCTCGGTGTAGTAGTCCAGGTGGCAATGCGAATCGATCAGCATCAGAAATTTAGGCCACCGGCTCGACGTAGCGCGGGAACACGCCCTGGGGTGCCGGCAGCTTACACCCCTCCGTCAGCGGTGCAGAGAGGTCGGCGAGCTGGCGTGCCCCAGCCGGTACCCCGAGCTGGTCCAGCATGCGGGCCATGCTGCCGGGCATGAACGGCTGCAGCAGGGTGGCGACGACGCGCAGCACGTTGGCCAGCACCCGCAGCACCGCCGCCATCCGCCCCGGGTCGGTGCGCCGCAGTGCCCAGGGCGCCTGGTGGTCGATGTAGGCGTTGGCGGCTCGAACCACCTTCCAGACCTCTTCCAGTCCCTCATGGAAGGACTGGCGGTCCAGCCGCTCACGCAGCAGGTCGGGGAGCGCCTCCGCCGCTCTCAGCAGCTCGGCATCGGCATCGGTGACGGCCCCCCTCCCCGGCAAGCTTCCCTCGCAGTTGCGGGCGATCAGCGATAAGGTGCGCTGCGCGAGGTTGCCGAGGTCATTCGCCAGATCCACATTGGTGCGAGTAACCATCGCCTGATGGCTGATACTGCCATCGCCGCCGAACGGCTTCTCGCGCAACAGGAAATAGCGCACCTGGTCCAGCCCGTAGGTAGCCGCGAGCTGGCGCGCCTCGATGACGTTGCCTACGGACTTGCTCATCTTCTCGCCCTCGGCCACCCACCAGCCGCTCGACGAGATCCGCCGTGGCAAGGGCAAGCCCGCGGACATCAGGAACGCCGGCCAGTAAACCGCATGAAACCGGATGATATCCTTGCCGACCATGTGCACGTCGGCCGGCCAGTACTGCCAGTGCGGCGCCGTCTCATCCGGGAAGCCGCACGCGGTCACATAATTGTTCAGCGCATCCAGCCAGACATACATGACGTGATCGGGTGCTCCCGGTACCGGGATGCCCCAACGGAAGGTCGTGCGGCTGATCGACAGGTCGCGCAGCCCTCCGCGCACGAAACTCGCCACCTCGTTGCGCCGGCCGGGCGGCAGGATGAAGTCCGGCTCTTCTTCGTACAGCTTCAAGAGCCGGTCCTGAAATGCTGACAGGCGGAAGAAATACGAGGGCTCCCTCACCCACTCCACCGGCGCGCCGCTTGGCGCCACCTTGGTGCCGTCGGGGCGGGTGGTGAGCTCCTCCTCGTCGTAGAACGCTTCGTCGCGGACCGCATACCAGCCCTCGTAGTGACTGAGATAGATGTCCCCCGCCGCTGCGATGCGGCGCCACAACTCGGTGCAGGAGACCTTGTGCCGCTCCTCGGTGGTGCGGAACCACTGATCGAATGACACCCCCATCTTCTCCGACATGTCACGAAAGTCGGCCGAGATCTTGTCGGTAAAGGATTGCGGGTCCATGCCCGCGGCACGCGCCGCCTGTTCGACCTTCTGCCCGTGCTCATCGGTGCCGGTCAGGAAGAATACGTCGAACCCGTCCAGCCGCTTCCAACGTGCCATGACGTCGGTCGCGATCGAGATGTAGGCGTGGCCGAGATGCGGCGGGCCGTTCACGTAAAAGATCGGCGTCGTGACGTAGTAGCGCCTGGTCATCCATGTTCCGGGCGCAAACCCGGCCTTTCCTTGTCGTGGCCGTCCCGGGGCCAGTGTCCCGGTTCTGAAATCCTTTGCACTTCAGAACCGTGCCACCGTTTTCTTGTTTTCAGTGGCCTGCTGATCCCCTCCATTCGCCGCGGAATGCGACGAACTTCGGGGGCAGGACGCCAGACCTGGGAACCATAGAGCCATCATGCCATCGTTTTGCTGAGCATGCCGAGACTCGCCACGACCGCCTGGCGCTTGTCCAGGTTGAACCGCTCGGTCTCGTCCTGCAGCAATGTCAGCGCGTGCCACACGTCGCCCCAGGCATCAAGGGGACGCGACGCGACCAGCCGTAACTGCTCCTCGTCCCCCCTGCCCCGGGCGACATCGCGCACCGACGCGGCAATGGCCGCGCGCAGCAGGTCCATGAAATTCGAGAACGCGGTATCGCCACGCGCCAGCGCGTCCGCGACGGCGTAGGCGCGCTGCAGCTTCAGAGCAGGCAACGCAGCCAGGACTTCATTGACCAGTCCGGCAATCGCCAGCCCCTCCTGCTGCGCCAGCATCAGCGCACGCCCCGGTGAGCCTTCTGCCAGGGTCGCCAGCCGTCCGCGCTGGTCGGGCGACAGGTCCGGCAGGTAACCGGCGAGCAACCGCTCCATTGTCTCGGGCGGCAGCGGAGCCAGACGAAGGCGCCGGCAGCGGCTGCGGATCGTCGCCAGCAGCCTGCCCGGCGCGGCACACACCAGCAGCAGGATCGCCCGTTGCGGCGGCTCTTCCAGGATCTTCAACAGCGCGTTCGCCGAGGACTGGTTCATCTGATCGGCACCATCGACGATGGCGACGCGCCAGCCGCCCTCGGCCGGGGTAAGACCCATGAAGGCGCTGATGCCGCGCACGTCCTCCACCGCGATCTGGGTGCGCATGCGGCGACGCCTTTCGTCGTAGGCCAGTTCGACCGTGTGCAGATCGGCATGGGCGCCCGCCGCGACGCGGCGGAATACCGGATGGTCCGGATCAAGTGCCAGGGAGTTGTCCACCGGCATTCCCGCGAGCAGACGGCGGGCGAAGCGATAGGCCAGCGTCGCCTTGCCGGTGCCGTCGGGTCCGGTGATCAGCCAGGCATGGTGCAGACGGCCCGAGCGCATCGCGTCGAGCAACGTGGCCTCGGCGGTCTCGTGGCCAAGGAGCTGAGGATTGGCGCGGGGTTCCGGGGCCATGCGCCGCTTATAGCAACCTGACGCACGGGAGAGTTACTCGATCAGCGGTTCGTGCGAACCGGCGCTCCTGGCGTGTCCGGCGTGCGTGCTGGTATCGTGGTCTCACCGGTTACGCATGCCGCGCGAGTCAAGCTCACAATCGGAGGCGACGATGGCTGCATACACGATCAAGCCGCTCGTAACCGCGACCGCTGTGAACACCGGCGGGCGCAACGGGCACTCCGAGACGACGGATCACTCGGTGAGCGTGGACCTGTCGGTGCGAAAGGAAATGGGCGGCCCTGGCCGCCCAGGCACCACCACGCCTGAGCATCTGTTCGCAGCGGGCTATGCGGCCTGCTTCGGGGGGGCTGTCGAGTTTGTTGCCAGCCAGCACAAGAAGAATGTGTCGGGCGCCGTGGTGACGTGCAACGCCTCGGTCGGGCCGCGTGAGGGCGGCGGCTTCGGGGTCGCGGTCAAGTTGCACGTCAAGGTTCCGACCTTGCCCGCGGCCGAGGCGCGCGCGCTGGTGGAGGAGGCGCACGAGAAGATCTGCCCCTACAGCCATGCCACGCGAGGCAACATCGATGTCTCGCTCGAGGTGGAGGGGACCTAGCGCTCCGCCTCTGGCCGGCTCGTACCATCGGGCGGGCGCCATCTATCGGTTTACGCGGGCCGTCGTACGGTCGGTCGCCAGCGGATGCCAAGGCCAAGACCAGCCAGCGAAGGCGGCGACGAATGCCGCCAGTCCGGCGACCGCGGCGATGCCGATCAAAGCCTTTCCTGCCTGGGCCTGCTGGTCCAGCCGATAGTAGGCGCAGAGGCGGACAGGCGCGGCGAGGAACAACCCGCCAACGGCGCCGAGCTTGGAAATAACATTGGCAGTGACAAAGGCGCGCCCGAGCAGGGGCATGCGTTGCCAGCTCAATCCCAACGGCAGTCCTACCGCGAGCGGCAGGCTGAGGAACTTCAAAGCCTCCACGCGCCAATCGCGCAAAGCCGCATCCAGCGCCAGCGGCAGCATCCAATACGATGTCGAAAATAGTACCAGGACGAGCCCGGGAATGCCCAGCCAGTCCGCCTCGGTCAGCCAGTGCGGTTCATGCCGGCGGACCGCTGGTGCCGCCAGCATGCCGACGGCGGCAAGCAGGGGAATCTGTACTGCCATATGCGATGCCATGTTGGCTTCCAGCGCGTGGCGCATCGGTGGCAACCACAATGCCAGCCACACTGCGGCCGCAATGGCCTGGCGATTCATGGCACCCACTGGACCGCCTGCGCGACCAGGCTTGCCGGTTCGCTGCGATCCAGGATGCGCACGAGGCGCCCGCGCCGGTCCACCACATAGAGCGCATCGTTGTGGGTGAACCCGCCGAATGCGTCCGGGATGACGACCACACCAAAGGCCTGCAACAGCGCGCGCAATCCGGCGGCACTGGCGGGGACGGCGATGCGCCAGCGCGGCACGGCGGCACCGAAGCGCGCGCCGTAGGCCCTGAGCGCTGGCGGCGTGTCATGCGCGGGATCGAAGCTGATGCTGAGCAGGTCCACGTCTGCCGCGCTGCCGCCGGCGCGTTGCAACAGATCCTGCACGCGGGCGAAGTCGTTGCCGAGTACGCCACAGATCGAAGCGCAGTCGGTGTAGATGAAGTCCACCAGCAGCACCCGCCCGCGATAACCGTAAGGAGAAAAGCGGACACCGTCCTGATCGACCAGGACAACATCCGGGACCGCCGGTGGGTGATGCTCCACCGCGAGGCGGCGAGCGCCTTCGGTGGTAGCCACGCGGAACCCGTCGGTTTCCCAGCCCAGGACGGCCAAGCCGGCGGCGATCATCAAGCCGAGCAACGGCAGGAAGCCACGCGTCACTCGGCAGCAGCCTCCGCCGGCTGTGGCGTATCCATTGGCGCTCGGGCCAGTCCTGGCACCCGGAGGGCGAACTGGATCACCAGGACGCCGACGCCGATCACCACCAGCAGCGCGCCGATCGCCCCTGGGCGATTGTAGGCCAGCCACTCCGGCAAGTGGACCGCATAGCGGCGCGGGACGCTGCCGCTGCCGCCGGCGAGGAACGCCAGCACGAACACGACGCCGCCCGAGATATAGAGCCAGAACGCGGCGGCTCCGAGGCCGATGACCTCCGACGGCTGGTCTTTCTCGAGCCAGGTCATGAAGCCCAGGAACATCGCCACCATGCCCAGCAGCAGGTAGGTATGGAAGTGTCCCGGCACCCACTGGGTGTTATGCATGACGCTGTTGACCGCGATTGTGCCGTCGGCGATCGCCGGGATCACGCCCACGGACCAGCCCAGCACGCCGACGAACAGCAATCCCGACGGCACGTCCCAGCGCAGGCCCGAGCGGTGCACCACTGTCAGCGTGCCGAACGCGGTCACCAGCAGCACCGGCAGGCCGCTCAGGTAGGAGATCACCTGGCCGAGGACCAGCGCCCACGCTGGTTCGGCGAAGTCCATCAGCAGGTGATGCGGATAAACGCTCAGCACCATCAGCGTCGAAGCCACCCAGGCGAGATAGAATACCTGGTTCGTCTTCCAGGCGCGGTGCGCGTAGCGCGGCAGGATCTCATAGACCGCGATCACCGCCATGTAGATGGTCGCGTTGATGAACACGTGGCCGAAGAAATAGATCATGTTCTTCGCCACCAGCGCATTCAGCACGAAGGCGGGTACGTAGAGATTGACTAGGCACAGGATCAGAATCGCGGCGCCGACCACGATTCCAGCGATGTTGACGATGGAGGCCATGGTGGCGGCGGCGACGGCCGGCGGCGGCCCAGTGTCGCCGGGCGCGAGGCCGAACGCCTGGCGTGCGCCCAGGCCCTTCGCCAGGCTGCCATAGGTGCGGATGATCCCCCACGCGATGTCCAGATGCAGCAGCAGGAAGCCGACGCCGATCACCAGCAACCCAAACATATAGGCCGCCGCGGCATTGGCCGACCAGACCTGGCCTTCCGCCGGCAGAGGATACAGGAAGGTCCACCCGGCCGCGAAGCCGCCGATGAATCCGGATCCGAGGATCAGCACCGCGCCCAGTAGAAACAGCAGCAGATTGGCCACGAAGATCTTGGTGTTGACCGGGATGAAGCGGCGCACGAAATGCCACATCACCACGGCGCCACCGAGACCGGTGATGCCGACCATGCCGGCACCGTGCATGGTCATCAGCACGTAGAAGAGCTGCGGCTCCACGTCCATGTACTGTGCCTGCGCCGCGCGCATGGTCAGGCCGAACACCATCATCAGCAGCAGCACGATCGCCACCACCAGTGTGCAGGCGAGCTCGGCGGTGCGCGCGGCAGTCTCCTGGTCGGGAGCAAGCGCGATAT
>DATBKQ010000220.1:0-11874 GCA_036555825.1 Acetobacteraceae bacterium
CGCTGCACGACAGGATGGTGGAGACGAAGGACCATGCCGCGGCGCTCGCACTGCTGGCGGCGCTGCCGGATGGTCCGTTGGACCGGCGGGCGCTGATCGGCTTCGGGCATCGCGTGGTACATGGCGGTCCCGACATGGCTGTGCCGGTGCTGGTGGATGCGGCCACCCTGGCGAAGATCGAGGCGCTGGAACCGCTGGCGCCGCTGCACAACCCGCCGGCGGTCGCGGTGCTGAAGGCGCTGTCCGAGCTGATGCCTGGTCAACCGCATGTGGCGTGCTTCGACACCGCGTTTCACCGCGGACATCCGCCAGTGGCCGATCGGTTTGCGATTCCCGACGCGCTGTATCGCGAAGGTGTCCGCCGCTACGGGTTTCACGGACTGTCGTACGAGTATATCGCCGGCGCGCTGGCCGAGCGTGTTCCGGACATCGCGCTTGGGCGGGTGGTGGTGGCGCATCTTGGGTCGGGCGCATCGATGTGCGCTCTGGCCGGCGGGCGCAGCGTCGATTCGTCGATGGGGTTCACCGCGCTGGATGGGCTGCCGATGGGCACGCGATCGGGTTCGCTGGATGCCGGCGTCATCCTGTGGCTGCAAGAGCAGAAAGGCTGGAGCGTCGATCAGGTCGAGCGCTTCCTCTATGCCGATTGCGGGCTGAAGGGCTTGTCCGGCGTCTCGAACGACATGCGCACCTTGCTGGCGAGCGAAGCCCCGCTGGCAAAGCTGGCGGTGGACTATTTCGTTTATCATGTTGCGCGCACCGCCGGCGCGCTGGCAGCGGCGATGGGCGGCATCGATGGATTGGTGTTCACCGCCGGCATTGGCGAGCGCAGTCCGGAGATCCGCGCCCGCGTGGTGCATCGGCTGCGCTGGCTTGGATTCTCGCTCGACGAAGCAGCCAATCAAGCGGGCGGGCCGCTATTGACGCGGCCCGACTCGGCGCTTCCGGCCTATGCAATCCCGACCGACGAGGAGCTGGTCATTGCCCGCCACACGCGGGCCCTGATCGAGCACTCGTAGCTCGGGTGGCTCCTGGCTACTCGGCTGCGAGGCCTGGGGTGAACGCCGGGACTTCCGCGCGTTGCGCAGCTTCCATCGGCTGCGGCCACCAGCGGTCTTCCCATTCGCCGAACAACGGCTGCATGCGCGGCATCACCTGTTCGGCGAACAACTTGGTATTGTACTTTGCCAGCTCCTTGTTCATGTTGCCGAACTGCATCAGCAGCATCAGATGGCCGACGTTCAGCGACGTTGCGACCTCGGTGAGCTGCTGCACCACCTCATCCGGCGAGCCGATGATCACGTACCCAAGGTCGACGATGTCCTGCATCTCCGTCGCCCTCTGCCGCGAGCGTGCGCTGGTGGCGGCGGCGCGGCCGATCTGGCTTTCGACGCCGGCGCGCTGCGTCGCCTCGGTGATGTAACCCGGCGGCGTCGCCCACACCGGATCGACATGCAGGCAGCGACCATAGAAATACTCGGCCGGTTCACGGTACAACTCCCACGCCTTCTCGCGCGTCTCGGCCACGCCGACGAACTGCAGGAACCCGGCGCGATACGGATTGCGGTCCTTGCCCAGGCGCGCCATCTCCGCCCAGAAGCCGTCCATCGTCGCCTTGCCATCCTTGTAGCCGAAATACGACAGATACGCGTACACGTAGTCCATCCGTGCGCACCACTGCCACGTCTCGATCGAGCCTCCGCCAGGAATCCAGACCGGCGGGTGCGGCTGCTGCACCGGACGCGGCCAGATGTTGACGTAGCGCTGCTGATTGAAGCGGCCGTTGAATGCGAAGGTGTCGCGCTCCTGCCAGGCGCGCATCACCAGGTCATGCGCCTCATAGTAACGCTGGCGCAGCATGCTCGGGTTCTGGCCATAGGCGTAGCAGGTGTCCATCGGCGTGCCGACCGGGAAACCGGCGATCAGCCGGCCGCCGGAAATGCAGTCGATCATGGCGAACTCTTCCGCCACGCGTGTCGGCGGATTGTAGAGCGCGAGCGAGTTCCCCATCACGCAGATCGCTGTATCGCGGGTGCGCCGGGAGAGGGCCGATGCAATCAGGTTGGGCGACGGCATCAGGCCATAGCCATTGGAATGGTGCTCGTTGCAGCAGACCGCATCGAAGCCGCAGTCCGCCGCGAACTCCATCTCGTCCATGAAGTCGTTGTACATCAAATGCGCGCGTTTCGGTTCGAACAGCGACGAATGGATATCGACCCACACCGACGGATGCTGCTGCCGGAAATCCTCCGGAAGTTCGGTGTATGGCATCAGGTGGAACCACAGGAGCTTCATGTCTCGGTCCATCTCTCGCGGGAACTACCCGCGAGTATGGCCGCCAAACTCCTCGGTTCGTCAACTCAGGCCCAGTGGCCGTCCAGCCACACCCAGCCACCGCCTGGTTGCTGCATCCAACGTCCCGGCACCCAGGTGGTCTCGCCTCGTGGCGGAGACACGTACTCCCCAGGCTGCCAGACCCAGTTGTTGTTGCTGAGCAGCCAATGCCCGGGCTGCCAGACCACGGGCCCGACGCCCTGCGGCGGCGGCGGTACCAGTTCGCTGTGGGGCGGCGGAGGCGGGCCTGGTGCCACGATCGGCGCCGCTGACTGCGCTTGTGGCTGCAGGATGACCTGAGTCGTGCGGGGCGGTGTGGCCTCTTCGCGGATACAGCCACCCAGCGCGAGCAGCGCCGGAACAGCGATCCAGGCCAGATGATGGCGGGACATCGTCAGCCCGCCCAATGTCCATCGACCCAGACATAGCCGCCGGACGGCTGTTGCACCCAGTGGCCCGGTTCCCACACCGCCTGCGGCGCCGGTCGCTCAACGTATCGGCCTTGTTGCCAACTCCAGCTCGCGCCATTCCACGTCCAGTGGCCGGGACGCCAGTACATCACGCGCGCCTGCTCGGATGGGGGTGGCGGAACGGTCTCGACGCGGGGCGGCGGCGGTGCGGTCGGCGCGATCACGACGGTCGATTGCGCCGGAATGGGCGCCGGTATCAGCACCTGTGCCGGCTGCGCCAGTGCCGATGCCGCGCCGGCGAACAGGAATAAAGCCGGGACAGCCAAGTGCATGCTTCGAACCAACATCGGTTATCCTCCGTCGAATCAGCATTGCCGTGGAGATGACTTGCCGATCTCCAGTTGAATTCGGACGTCCATGACATTGGCAAGGAATAGGGCGCCAATTGGGCTTGAGAGATTTGCTCCCATCACATTGCATTGACGCCCTGGGTCGTCGTCCAAGTTGATTGACCAAGTCAACTTGTTGTATGACGAAAGCATGGAAATCGAGCCGGTATTCGAACGCCGCATAGCAGCCGTCCGTCGCTTCAGCCGCTTCTACACGCGCACCATCGGGGCGCTGCGGGAAGGGCTGCTGCACAGCAGCTTTTCGTTGGCCGAAGCGCGCGTGCTGTACGAACTGAATCAGCGCCCCGGCACGACCGCAACCGAACTGGGCCGCGACCTGAACCTCGATCCGGGTTACCTCAGCCGCATCCTGCAGCGCCTGGACGGTCTCGGCTTGCTCGTGCGGTGTTCATCGGCGATCGACCGGCGTCAGAGCCTGCTATCGCTGACCGACGCCGGCCGTGCGGCCTTCGCACCGCTCGACCAGCGATCCCGCGAGGAGGTCGGCGCGCTGCTGGCGCCGCTGCCCGAGCCAGCCCAGGCATCCCTGGTCGAAGCAATGGCGCGGATCGAGCTCCTGCTTGGCTCGGGCAGGCCCAGGCCTTGGCTGCTTCGCCAGCACAGGGCCGGCGATATCGGCTGGGTGATCGCCCGCCACGGCGTCCTCTATGCGGAGGAGTACGGCTTTGACAGCCGGTTCGAAGTGCTGGTCGCGCGGGTCGCGAGTGACTTCCTGGCGCGGCACGACCCGCGGACCGAGCGGTGCTGGATCGCCGAGTGCGACGGGGTGAATGTCGGCTCGGTGTTCCTGGTGCGGAAGTCCGCGCAAGAGGCCAAGCTTCGCCTGCTGATCGTGGAACCCGCCGCCCGCGGGCTCGGCATCGGACGGCGCCTCGTGGCCGAATGCATCGGCTTTGCCCGGTCCGCCGGATACCGCAAAATCGCCTTGTGGACGAATGAGGCGCTGGTCGCCGCTCGGGCAATTTATCAGCGGGCCGGGTTCCGGCTGGTGGCCAGCCAACCGCACAGCGACTTTGGACCAACCATGGTCGGCGAGGACTGGGAACTGCGCCTGCGATGACGCCGTGGCATGGGTTCCAGCACCACACCGATCAGTTCCAACATGCCCTCGGCGGCACTGCGTAGCCCTGCGCGATCCGCATCCTGCGCCAGGGTCAACAGCCGGTCGCACAAGACGAGCGGGCTGATCTCTACATCCATGGTGGCCTGCATCACGTGATCTCCTTCGGCGCAAACGTGTCTGTCCCGGAATAGCGCCTGTTGGCAATCGGAGGCTATTCAGCCATCGGGCCTTGGCCGCGCTTCGGACGAACGGAATAGGCCGCCATAGGCGAACGCAACTATGTCCCGCCTCGGTGGTGCCCGGGCAAGCGCCGGACCGGGCGCGAAAGCGTAACCGATCCGATACCGACCGCTCGGTAGTGTCCGGTGCTCGAGATGGCGGGAGAAGTTTCAGTGCGCTCCGAGTCGCTGCGTGCTCCAGCCATGCTGGCGATTGGGGCTCTCATCCTGCTTGGCTGCCTGCTGGTTTTTTTCGTCGTCGACAGCAGTCAGCAACAGCGTGCAAACGCCATCGCGATCCGGTTCGCGGAGCAGGTCATTGGCGATCTCCGCTCGCTCGAGGCGCGCGTGGCCGATGCGGAATCCGGCCAGCGTGGCTATCTGCTGACCGGCGATGCCCGCTACCTCGTGCCGTATGTCGCGGCGCCCGCGGCCAGCACGCAGCTTCTGCGGCGGCTGCATCTGGCATTGAGCAGTCCGTTGGGGGACAGCGCCGAACTGGGACACCTGGAAGAGGCCGCCGACCTGGTAACGAGCAAGCTTGCCGAATTGCGGCATGCCGTCGAGTTGCAGCAGAGTGGTCAGACGGCGGCGGCGCGCGCGCTTGTAGAGGGCAATTCCGGCCTCGCCGTGACGGACAGGCTGCGAGCCGATATCGCCACCATCGCGACCAACGAGGGTCAGTGGCTGAGCCGGTGGCTCGAGGAGCGGGAGCGCGAGCAGCAGTTCGCGGCCGGTGTCGCAGCGGCAGGCGGCGTGTCGGCCCTGCTGATGATGCTGGCCGCCTGCGTGCTGGCTGCCTTCTTTGCCCGTGCCAATGAGGCTGTCCGCACCGCATTGCAGAGAGCGCGCGACGCGGCAGTCAGCGCGGATCGGGCGAAGTCGCAGTTCCTGGCCACCGCCAGCCACGACTTGCGCCAGCCACTGCACGCCATGAACCTGTTCATCAGTGCTCTGCGCCGTCGCGTCTCGGGGGCGGAGGCAGCCAAACTGGTCGAGAACATGGCTTCGGCGGCGGAGTCGATGCAGATGATGTTCAATTCCTTGCTTGATGTGTCGAAACTCCATGCGGGTGTAATCGAGCCGAACGTTCGGGAGTTCCCTGTTGAGGAAGTGTTCGCTCGTCTGCGCAGCGCATTCGCCGGGCCGGCAGCGGACAAAGGACTCGAGCTGGACATCGAAGCGGGGACCAGCGTGCTGCGTACGGATCCCGTGCTGCTGGAAAGCATTCTCCGCAACCTGATTTCCAACGCTGTCCGCTATACCAGGCAGGGGGAGATCAGCGTGCAGTGCCGTAATCGGGACGAGATCGCCAGTATCGAGGTCAGCGACACGGGGCCAGGGATTCCGCCCGATCAGATCGAGCGCGCCTTCGAAGAATTCCAGCGGCTCGACACTTCGAATGCCGCAGAGCGTGGCCTGGGTCTGGGCCTGGCGATCGTGCGTCGGCTTGCCCGGCTGCTTGACCTGCAGATCGAGATCGAATCGGCGGTCGGCGTGGGCACCTCTTTTGTTGTGCATGTGCCCGCCGCGCGTCACCATATCCCGGCCCCCGCCATCGAACCCCAGGCTGCACCGCTGCTTGCCGGGAGGCGGATTCTGCTGGTTGACGATGACCCCATGGTGCGCGAGGGCCTGGCACGCGAGATCGCCGATTGGGGCGCACGGGTCACTCTCGTCGGCAGTGCCGATGGTGCTCTCTGGACCCTTGGGACGGAGCCGCCCGATGTGGCGATCGTCGATCGCGATCTTGGCACCGGTGCGAGCGGCGTCGATCTGCTCGCTCAGCTAAATGCCAGGTTCGATCGAACCATCCCGGCGGTCATCGTCACGGGTGCAACCGATCCCGCGGCGCTGGACGAGTTGCGCCGATCCGGGTCGCCTTGGCTCATCAAGCCGATCGATGCCGCTGTGTTGCGGTCGAAAGTGGCCGAACTGTTGTCGGAGAGGCAGACGGTGCTTGCTACAGATTGAGCCGTGACGCCAAGACAACCGCTTCCGTACGATTGTGCGCGTTCAGTGCCCGAAAGATCGCACCCAGGTGGATCTTCACTGTGCCCGGACCCAGATCGAGCGTCCGGGCGATCTCCTTGGTGGACCGGCCCTGTGCCAACAGCCGCAACACGTCACGCTGGCGATTGGTGAAGCGAGGCGCGTCGGCGGCTGTCTGATCCGCGGCTTGCGGATACGGCTCGGGCAGTTCGGGCCACGGCGCTGTCTGCGTCGATCCAAGCTGCGCCAGCAACGGCGCGACATAAACGCCGCCTGCCAGGATTGTGCCGATGGCGCGCAGGATTTCGTCGGCCGGCGACGATTTTACGATGTAGCCGTGTACCCCAGCACCGAGGCACTGCAGGATAGTGGCGCGGTCATCCGAACCGGTCAGAACGGCGAGCTTCGTGTCGGGATGCGCTGCTCGCAGCTTGCGCAGGCTTTCCGCCCCGGACATGCCGGGCATGCCGAGGTCAATGAGCAGCAGATCGGCGTTGGCTTTCCCGAGTGCGCTGAGCGCGGCGTCGAACCCATCGACTTCCGCAAATTCATAGTCCGGGTTGTTGTCACCAAGGAGCTGACGCAGACCCTGGCGCAGCAAAGCGTGGTCATCAGCGATGAGGATTTTCATTGGCATCGGGTAAACGTTGCCAGAATTTCCTTGCAGAAAATTGTCACGGGACCCCTGCGCGGGCCGGCCAAAGCAAGATGAGGTTGGGTTGACCTCACCCTGCTTCGGCTTCTTTGGTTGAGCGCGTGATCCAGACCCCTGGCCGGGTCCCCAATCGGCTCGTCGATTGGAAGCCCGATTCCTCCTCTGGTCATCACGCGCCAGCGCCAATTCAGGGTGACTGCAAACGCGGTGCCTCGCCCAGTGTCATCGCGACGAGCAAGGCGGTGGCCGGGCGTGACCTGGCGAGGCAATCCCGGTCGGGATTGCTTCGCTGCGCGCGCAATGACACTGGGCTAATCCAGGGCGCGAGTCACCGCGATCCAAGGTCCGTGCTCGATGGGCGTCACGAACAGCCGGTGCGTCGAAAATGACAACCAGAAGCGTCGCCCGTGCAGGAAGTCGCCACCGACCAGCGCGTCGCCCATGCCGCTCGACATCGGCACGATCGGCAGGGCTGGCGTATGCATCTCCGTTGGCCCGACGCGGAATTCGCTGAATCGGTGGATGCGCACCGGGACCTGGTCCGGTGCGGCACCATGCGCCATCACGGTGCGATCACCCGCGAGATCGGCGTCCAGCAGTCCGACCCGCTCAGCCATTTGCTGGCTGATCGAGCTGATCTGTGCGCCGGTATCCAGCACTGCCGTGCCGGTCACACCGTTGAGTTTGAACGGCACCAGCAGCCGGTCCCGGCGGGTGCTGACGCCCTCGACGGCAACATAGCCCTGGACCCAGGGGGGCGGGGCATCGGGGCACTCGCGCCGCGCCCGGTATAGGGTCATTTCGTGCGCCGGCATGTCCAGGTCGATATCGAAGGCAAGCAGGATGTCCGCGCCAAGCAGCCCATCCGCCTGACTTCCGGCAACCTCGGTGATCCCGAACCGACCCACGGTGACACGGTCCACCGGAAAGCGGGTCCCGCCGAGTACCATGCCGTTCGGCAGCTTTGCATCCCATGTCGCGGTCGGGCTGCCGATGCCGAACGTGCGGGTTGCGTGCTGAAAGTCCCGCGGCAGGCGCAACCGCTCGACGGTTGCTTCGGTCAGCAGCGTACGCTCCGCGCCCGTGTCGACCAGCAACGTGATCGGCCTGCCGTCGATCCTGGCCTGGGTAAAGAGCATATTGCCTCGGGACTCCAGAGGTAGCCGCGCGAGCCGGATCAACGGGCAGGTGTTATCTGCATGTCGCGCACCGGGCTGATTGGCGCATCCGGCCAGCCCGAGCAACGCGAGCAGGACCAGGGGCAGGCGGATCATGGCGGTGCGTGAAACCGGACATTCGCTGCAAAGACGCCTGCGAGGGAGTGCGGCAACCGCGATTGCGGAGCGTCGGAAGCCGCCGCCGCACCATCGAGGTGCTGCTGCTGATCGGGCGAGGCGGTGTCGCGCGGCTCCCTTCGCAACTGGTCTACCCACAGGGCAGCAGCGGCGGCAAGGGGCCGTCGCCATGCCGGTTTCAAGCGAACCCGCTCCGACTACACGCCGGCAGCGGGGACGTCAAACGAGCCCGCGACACGGCGGTTTCCTCCCGTGCGGTCGAGAGGCTACATTTTGCATTCGTGGAAGTCCTGGTAACGGAGGTCGGAGGAACCGCATGTCGATCTCGGTCGCACCCACCGGTGGTGCCCTCGCCGCGGAAGTTTCCGGAGTGGATCTTCGCCACCTCACCGAAGCTGATTTTGCCGCTATCCACCGCGCCTGGCTGGACCACCTGGTCCTGTTGTTCCGCGCGCAGACGCTAACCGACGAGGACCTAATCGGGTTCAGCCGGCGGTTTGGCGAACTCGACTGGGCGCCGGTACAGGAGAATGGACGGCGATTTGTCGAGGGCCACCCGGAAATCTATGTGGTTTCCAACGTGATCGAGAACGGTGTCGCCATCGGCAGCCTAGGTGCCGGCGAGGCGGTATGGCACACGGACATGTCGTACCTGGAAGACCCGCCGAAGGCCAGCATGCTGTACGCCATCGAGGTTCCCTTGGCCGGAGGCAACACCGGCTTCAGCAACATGTACCGCGCTTATGAAGAACTGCCCGAGGAGTTGAAGCGGCAGTTGGCCGGACTTCGGGTCAAGCACGACGGCACGTACAACAGCGGCGGCTATGTGCGGCAGGGTGTGTCGCCGACCGATGATCCGCGGGAGGCGCCGGGCACTTACCATCCGATCGTCTGCACTCACCCGGAAACGATGCGGAAGTGCCTCTATCTGGGGCGGCGGCGCAACGCGTATATCGAGGGCTTCGACGTGGCGAGGTCGGAGGCGTTGCTGGACGAGGTGTGGGGTTACGCGACACGCGATGAGCTGACCTGGTACAACACATGGCGTGTCGGCGACGTGGTGCTTTGGGACAATCGCTGCACCATGCATCGCCGCGATCCGTTCGACGCCGCCAGCCGCCGGGTCATGCACCGTACACAGATGAAGGGTAGCGCCCGTCCGGCTGCATGACGATCAAGCGCGGTCCCCGCTATCGGCGATCCGATCAAGCGATCTGCACCGATTGCACCGCCTCCTCCAGTTCCAGGAATGTCGGCATGTGCTGGTTCGGCACCATCTTGCGGCCGGATTCGACACTGACCTGTGGTGCATTCCCGTGCAGATGGGTCACGAGTACGGCGCGGATCACTTCGTAGTATTTTGCCTCTTCCTCCACGACGGACTGGAGCCGGCTCGCGCAGGGGCCGGCGAGGCCGTAGGCCAGAAGTACGCCAAGGAACGTGCCGCACAAGGCGCTCGCGATCATCGCCCCAAGAATTGCCGGCGGCCGGTCGATATGCGACATCGTCTTGATCACTCCCAGCACCGCTGCGACGATGCCGAGGGCCGGCAGGCCATCGGCCATGGTCTGCAGGGCGTGCGCGCCGTGCAATTCTTCGTTGAGTGTTTTTTTCAGTTCCCGCGCCATGACATCCTCGATCTGGTTGGGATCGTCGGCATTCATTCCGACCATGCGCAGGTAGTCGCAGATCATCGAGTTCGCGAAATGATTCGCCAGGATCTTGGGAAACTTCTGAAATGCCGGGCTCTCGTTGGGCTTCTCGATGTGCGGCTCCAGCGCCATATTGCCCTTGGTGGTGGCGAGCCTGACCAGGAAGTACAGCAGGCTCAGCAGATCGACGTAGTCCTTCTTGTGGAATGCGGCGCCCCCGAAGATCTTTTTGAAGCTGCCAAGCGAATGCTTCAGGTCGTGCATGCTGTTGGCCATTACGAACGCGGCCGCGGCGGCACCACCTATCGTCCACAGCTCAAACGGCAGGGCTTCGACCAGCACCTCGAAGCTGCCCCCCGAGACGACATAACTGCCGAACACGCAGCCGAGCAGCAACACGAAGGATCCCAGCGTCAACATCGGCTCGGCTTACGGTGCTTCCGGCTGCGGCCGTGTCGAGCGCAGCACAACGATCGAAATCCGCCGATTGGCCGCGGCAAGCGGATCGCTCGGCACGGCAAGGTCGCGCTGGGCATTGCCGGTCACACTGCGAATGCGCGATTCCTGCAGACCCGATTCGACCAGCAGGCGACGGGTGGCGTTGGCGCGATCGGCCGAGAGCTCCCAGTTCGTGAAGCCGGTACCTGCGTAGGGCGCGGCATCGGTGTGGCCCGCGATGGAAATATCCTGCGTCATGCGCGCGAGCACTGGCGCTACCTTCTGCAGCAGCAGCCTTGCCTTTTCGTTTGGCACCGCTGAGCCGAATGGAAACATCGGCTCGTTGTCGGCATCGCGGATCTGAATCCGGAGCCCCTCCGGGGTCATGTCGATCGCCAGCTGCCGCGCCAATTCTGCCAGTTGCGGGTCGTTGGCGACCGCGTCGCGGACCTGCTGCGCCGCCTGCTCGAAATCCTGCTTTTCTCTTCGTTGGAGCTCGGCCCGAACCTCCGCATCGGTGGGCTTGCGCGGCGTATCGCCAAGCGCTGGGGCCGTTGCGGCAGCCGATGCTGCGGCAGTTGCGGCATTGCGCGCCAGGCGAGGCGGCGGTTTCGGTGGCGGCTTGCCGCCCAGATCGGGTTCCTTGCTCTTGCTATCGTCGCGGTGCGGACGCGGCTGTGCGATAACGTCCGATCCATCCTCTTCGACGTCGTCCACAACGGGTTGTTGACCCACAGTGGCCTGGGGGGTTCCCAGATCGGACAACATGGCGCCGTCGGAGAACGCGGTGCGCCCGCCGAACGGCTGCCCCGTCCCGGAGGAGTTGTGCGACAGGACACTGTTGGGACTGAAATAATCCGCCAAGCCTTTTCGTTGCGCCTCGGTGGTGGCGTTCAGCAGCCACATCAGCAGGAAGAACGCCATCATCGCGGTGACGAAATCGGCGTAGGCGACCTTCCACGACCCACCGTGATGGCCGCCCTCTACCACCTCCTCCTTGCGGATGAGGATTTCGCTCTTGCCTCTTCTGTCGGTACTTCCACGCATGCGTCTGCGGTGTTGGGACCGCGAGAGCGTGGACCACTCAGCTTAATTCCTGGCTAATCAGTGAGGCCGCGGCAGTGGTATGAATGCCGCGTCGCTGGGGTTCGCCGCTCCGATGACGCGGTACAGGACAAATTGCTCGAGGGTATTCGAGCCATGCCGCCGCGCGGCGGTCGCGACCGGGGTCGCGCTGGCCCAGGACATGTCGTTGATGGCGCCTCCAGTGCTGTGCACGAGAATGCCGGCCATGCCGGCAAGCCGGGGCCTGGGCAAGGCGAACAGCGACCATCGCGAGCCCACGCCAACCACCGCGGTTCCCGTCGGCAACCCGCGGGCAAGCTTGGAAACGGTGCCATACTGGTC
>DATBKQ010000221.1:0-3099 GCA_036555825.1 Acetobacteraceae bacterium
TCTGGCGATTCCGCCTTGGACGAGCACGGGGCTAAGGCCCGTCAGTGCCTGGTCGTGCCCGGGGCGCGGCTGGTCAGCCGGTCCATCAGCGCCAGCATGACGGCGGACAGAATGAACGCCAGGTGCAATCCGACGCTCCAGGCCAGTTCCCGGTCGCTGAGCCGGGCAATGTTCATGAAGCCTTCGAGCACCTGGATGGCGGAGATCGCCACGATCGAGGTCATCAGCTTGAGCTTCAGATCGCCGAAGCCGACATGGCCCATCCACTGTGGCCGATCGTCGTGACCCTCCAGGTCGAGCCGGGAGATGAAGTTCTCGTAGCCGGCGAAGATCACCATGAGCAGCAGGTTGCCCATCAACGACAGATCGATCAGCGACAGGATGGCGACGGTAAGCTCCTCGCCGCGTTCGCCGAACCCGTGCGAGAACAGACCGACCGTGCGGTGGACGAACTCGATCAGCAACAGCAGCAGGCCGGCGGCGAGGCCGATATAGAACGGCGCCATAAGCCACCGGCTGGAGAACAGTGTCTGCTCCAGCAGGCGCTCGGCGATCGGGCGTCGCACTGAGTGCGAACGGGATTCGTGGTCCATGTCGGGTTCCGCTCGAGCTCAGCCCTGTGACAACCCGAGCCGATCCTCGATGACGCGCACCATCGCGACCTCCTGCGGCCATGCGACGCCATCGGCCAGCATCACCTGGCGCGCGGCGCGGGCGATCAAAGGCGAGGCAGCACTGCGCGACAGCGGGGCCAGCGCATCGGCGGCCTCGCACAGCGCGGCGAGGCGCCCGGCAGCCGGCATGTTCGTCGCCTGGTGCACCAGTGCGAGCGTCGCGCGACGGCCGTAGCGGGTGAGCAGGCCATTGTGGCGCAGGAAGGCGAGCAGCGCCTGGCGTTCGGCCGCATCCACCGTCCCGTCGGCCAGGGCAACGAGAGCGCCAGCGTGGATAATGCCGCGCAACGCGCGCTGGCCGGGGATTTCCACGACTTCCGGCACGGTGTCGCGGCGGCGGGGTTGGGCCATGGTGTTTGCTCCTGTGCGTTGCGGTGTCGCGCAGTGAGCGGGCGGTGGGGAAGCAGGATCGGTCCCAGCAAGCGACCACCGCATCTGCGCGGTGATCCGACATCACAGGTTAGCCACCATACGCTCTGGTTCGAGGCGGCGTCCTGCCAGAGGGGCCCGGATCGCGTTGTTGGAGCCTTAGCTGGCCCGGCCTCGTGCCCATTCAAGATGCGGCCCGCGAATTCGCTGTGGTCCTGCTCAGGCTTGCCCGTATTGGCGGGTGGGTGTGGGATAAGTTTTCGATCGGCAGGCGGGATCGACGCCATGGCGGACAAGCCGAACTTCGTTCTGGTCCCCAATCCGGAGCCCGAACCGGAAGAACAGCGACCTCAGGTTCCAACGCTGTTCGGCTTCATTCGCTCGTTGCGGCCGTTCGGTGCCTCGCTCCCCGCCACGACGCCGGCCCGCCCGCGGCTGATCTTCGGCTTCGATGCCACGGCGTCGCGCGAGCCGGCCTGGGCTGCCGCGCGCACCGTCACCGACGCGCTGGTGAAGGCGCTGCCGGGCGAACTCGATGTCGCGCTGGCGGTGCACGGCGGGTCCATGCTGCACACCTTCACCGAGTTCACCGCGGACCCGAACCGGCTGCGCGACCGTGCCGCCGGCATCTCCTGCATCGCCGGCTTCACCCGGCTGCTGCCGATCCTGTCGCGTGCGTTGTCCGCTCCGGGCGTACGGGTCGTCACCTATATCGGCGATGTGTTCGAGGAATCGCCGGCCCGTGGGCGGAAGCTCGCGGATGCCATGGGGCAGAAAGGCATCCGGCTGATCGTGCTGCACGACACGGCCGACTGGAACGCCCGGCGCGATGCCGAGGTGTTCCTGGACCTGGCACGCCGGACCGGCGGCTGCGTGCTGCCGTTCGATGCCAATGCGCCGGCGCGGCTGCGCGAGCTATTGGCGGCGGTCGCCGTTTATGCGGTGGGCGGGACCGAGATGCTGGAGGAGAAGCGCGAGGAGATGCCGGGGGCGGTGCTGCTGCTCGAGCATCTGCGGCGGTGAGGTGCGGAGCGGTTGATTCAACGCAAAGTTCGCCAAGGACGCAAAGGTCACGAAGGAATTTATTGCGCTTCGCGCATTGTGTGGTGGCACTGGCATCGGCCGAAGGCCGAAAATCCATCTTGGCGATCTTTGCGCCCTTCGCGAGCTTTGCGTTGAATCCTGTTAACGCAGCGGCAACGGTGGCGCCAGTATCGTCCCAATATGGACACCGGCGACCCAACCAACCGGATCATCGGTCTCGCCATCAAAGTGCACAGGAAACTGGGCCCCGGTCTGCTCGAATCGGTTTACGAGGAATGCCTCTGCTGGGAGCTTGCGCATGACGGCCTGGCGTTCAGGCGGCAGGTGCCGCTGCCGGTCATCTACGAGGATATTCGTCTGAAGTGCGCCTATTACGCCGACATTATCGTCGAGCAATCGGTACTCCTGGAGCTGAAGTCCGTCGAGCGCATCCTGCCGGTGCACGAAGCGCAGGCGCTGACGTATCTACGGCTGAGTGGCTGCAGGGTTGGCCTGCTGATGAATTTCAACAGCGTCATGCTGAAGGACGGCTTGCGCCGCTTCATTCACTGACGACTATGCGGCCGCTTCGGCGCGGCGTTCGTACCGCTTGCGCTCGTGCGGGTCGAGGTAGCGCTTGCGCAGCCGCACCGCGCCCGGGGTGACCTCCACCAACTCGTCGTCCTCGATGTAGGCGATGGCCTGCTCCAGGCTCATCCGCCGCGGCGGGGTCAGCAGCATCGCGTCGTCCTTGCCGGCGGCGCGGATGTTGGTGAGCTTCTTCTCCCGGATCGGGTTCACCTCCAGGTCGGAGCCGCGCGCGTTCTCGCCCAGGATCATGCCGACATAGACCCGCTCGCCGGGGCTGACGAACAGCGTGCCGCGCTCCTGAATGTAGAACAGCGCGTAGTGCACCGCCTCGCCATTCTCGGTGGAGATCAGCGTGCCGTTGCGGCGGCCTTCGATCGGGCCCTTCCACGGCCCGTAACCGGCGAACAGCCGGTTCATCACCCCGGTGCCGCGGGTGTCGGTG
>DATBKQ010000222.1:0-3592 GCA_036555825.1 Acetobacteraceae bacterium
ACCTGTTCGCCGGTCGCCACCACCGTGTCGTATTCACGCGCGTCATGCAGCGGCGACAATTCCTGGCACCAGGCAACCAGCCGGTTGGTGGCTCCGGCCATCGCCGAAACGACGACCGCAACCTCGTTGCCAGCGTCGCACTCGCGCTTCACGCGAGTGGCAACGTTGCGGATACGGTCCAGGTCGGCCACCGAGGTGCCGCCGAACTTCATCACGATGCGTGACATCTACCAGGGTTGTCAGTGGTCGGTTCCGGGTGGTCATACTGGTGCGGAACAGGAGGGGCAACCATGTCAGGCCCGACCGTTTCGCACGCCGAAGTTGCAAGGTTCAACGCCCTGGCGACGCGCTGGTGGGACCCGAACGGGCCGATGCGGCCGCTGCACCGGATGAACCCGGCGCGGGTGGCCTGGATCGCCGACCGTCTGAAGAAGACCCCCCCTCCCGTTGCGGGAGGGGGTTGGGGGGAGGGGGCCTTGCTCGACATCGGCTGCGGCGCCGGCGTCGCGACCGAGGCGTTCGCCCGTCTCGGTTTTCGGATCACCGGCCTGGATGCCGCCGCCGAGACCATCGAAGTCGCACGTGCCCACGCCGCCCGCGGCGGGCTGTCGATCACCTACCGGACCGGGACGCCCGAGGACCTGCTGGCCGAGGGCGCTCGCTTCCCCCTGATCACCGCCCTGGAAGTGATCGAGCATGTGCCGGATCCCGCAGCCTTTCTCGGCACGGTCGCGCGCCTTCTGACGCCCGGCGGCCGGTTGTTCCTGTCCACGCTGAACCGGACGGCGCAATCGTTCCTCACCGCGAAGATCGGCGCGGAATACCTGCTGCGCTGGCTGCCGATCGGCACGCACGACTGGCGCAAGTTCATCACCCCGGCCGAACTGGACCGGATGTTGTCGCAGACGGGGCTGCGCCTGGCCGATGTAACCGGATTGATTGCCGACCCGCTGACCGGCCGCTGGACAACCGGCCGCGATCTGTCGGTCAACTACCTGCTGATGGCCACCGCCTGAGTCGTGCCAACTCGCAAAGTCAATGACGCGTCGGCGGACTGCCGTCATGGCGCCATGCCCGTCGCCAGATTCGTCGCCTGCTGCCGCTTCGCCATCCAGCGTGGTGGAGAGCACAGAAGCAAGGCGGCCGTGGTAGAGGTTGAAGCCCTCGCTACCCCACGTGCGGCCCTGTCCGATCCGCTGTTCCGCTAGGTGGGCATCTGCCTCGACTGAGCATGAGCTTGCGGCCTCCAGGGTCGACCTTTACATGTAATCCCGTGCCCAAGAGCAGTGCCCACCTTGTCCAGCGGTTCCGCGACCGGCAGCGGACCAAAGGCCTGCGGCCAGTGCAGGTCTGGCTGCCCGACACGCGGACCACCGCGTTCGCCGCCCAGGTGGCGCATGACATCGCCGCCGTCGCAGACCTCGCCACCGACGACGCAGCCATGCTCGACGCCTTCGAGGGCATCGCGGCCGAGGACTTGCGGGAGTGCGGCTGACACGGGGTGCTGTCGTTACCGCCTCGATCGGCGGCCCGTCCGGCAAACCCCCCATTCCTCGTGCTGCGCTCCAGCCACTTCGCCGAGCATTCGCTCGTGCCGTTGTTGGCGTTCACCAGCACGCTGGCCGAGGCGCCCACCTTGCGGGTCACGGTGCAGCCATCGCCCGACAACGGGCTGCAACTGCCGTCACAGGCGATGATCGACCACGTGCAGTCAGTTCGTGTTCAGCGAATTGAGCGCGAGATCGGCCGCCTCGCCGATCCCGACCTCGCAGCGATCACACGTGCCTTATCGGTGTATCTGGGCCTTGCTGATACAGGCTCGCCGCGACGGAAGAGGGCAACAGCATAACCATCTGTCACCAGCACCTACCGCCCGAAGCGCCCCTCCAGGGTCGCCTCGTCGAGCGCCTCTGGCGCCGGGGCGCCGGCGGCGAACTCGGCGCGGGTCATTCGCGCCGTGTGCGTGCCGACCCCCTGCGGGATGGCGACCTC
Source organism: Acetobacteraceae bacterium (assembly GCA_036555825.1). Taxonomy (GTDB): domain Bacteria; phylum Pseudomonadota; class Alphaproteobacteria; order Acetobacterales; family Acetobacteraceae; genus JAMXLO01. The sequence continues at coordinate 1,993 of DATBKQ010000222.1, forward strand.
GATCAACTCAGGACCCTGCCGGGCGTCCAGGCGTGGACGTCGGCAAAGCAGCCTTCGCCGATCTTCTCCCCCAATCTTCGGCGAGAAGGGGACGCGCGCCGCGGGCCGATCGCCGAAACTGACACCGCAGCAGCAGAAGGAAGCACGGCTACTGCGGCCCAACGTCCCACGCTCAAGGAACTGGCAAAGAGCTACAACGTAGGCCGCGCGCCGATTTCGAAGGCTGGCCGCATAACACCGCAGCCAATCGTTGGGACCTCCGAGGTTGGTTTGTAAGCCCCAGCTGCTAGACTAGGTGATCATCGAGCAGATACCGCCTGGTCTCCTGTCCTCGCTGGGACTCAAGGCGTAAGGCCAGTGCCCAGCCCCCATTCGCCTTCAAGCGTTTTGCCCTGCGAGGCAAGCGGAATACTGCAAGCTAGAATCGAATCGGTCCAGAAGCCCTGAGTGCCTCAGGAAACCCCGGCGATTCAGTGTGCGTTCCATGCGCTCCCCCCGATTGTCGATGTCATCTTAAACGTCTTGGCTCGAAGCAAGGGCATCGCCGCTGCGTTTGTCGACAAACGGCAGGCTCCCTTTACGTGTCCCGGGGGCTGCTTGGCGCATCCACCGGTTCCCCCGGAACAGACGCCACCGACATACACACGCGCACACTGGAGGAACTCGAGCGCCAGGTGCGCCGCCGGCCGTTGGGCCGCACCCTCGTCGATATCTGCCTCGATCTGTCCGTCGTGCGCGGCCTGTGCACAGGCACCCTCTGGAACGACCTGTTCGACGCCACGCAGCGGTACGGCGCCAGCGTCGCCAGCCTGATGCGCGAAAAGTACCGTCGCGAACAGGCGTTCGACAAAGAACAGGACAGATGCCCAACCCTGGGTTGTGACCGGTCGAATCTGCGGCCGCAAATGGTCCCTCAGGTGCTCGGCTTCTTCATCGGCGAGGACCCGGTCATTCCCCTTGAACCGTCAACAACCAGCGCAGTGGCCACAGCGATCGCCACCGGCCGGCATAGCCCCAGTCGCCGCCATGCCCAGCCAGGGCACCGGCACTGCCAAGCGCCCCTCGGTCCATCACGCTCTACGCGTCTGCCGGCGGCACCCAGGGAATACGGGAGAATTCGATCCCTTCGTCGGCCAGCGACTCGGCCTGCTCGGGGCTGGTCTCGCCATAGATGCCGCGCTTTTCGCTTTCGCCGCGGTGTATCTTGCGGGCTTCTTCCGCGAAGTTCGGCCCAACATAGTCGCAGTTCTTCTCCACCTCGGCACGCATACGCTGCAGCACGGCGCGCATCTGCGCCGGCATCGGCATGCCAGCCACGGCGGCGGCGGCCGGTGCAGCGGGCGGTTTCGGCCCGGGCACCGGTACCGGCAGGTTCTCACGCTTGGCGACCGCCGGCCGCATCAGCGCGCGCTCGATCTTGCCGTCGCCGCAGTGCGGGCATTCCAGCAGCCCCCGCTTGGCCAGCCGGTCGAATGCGGCGCTGTCCTTGAACCACCCATCGAACGCATGGTCCTGACTGCAACGGAGGTCATAATGGATCATGGCACACCTTAGATGGCCAATTCTGGCACTCCTCGCAAGACAGTGCCAAGGGTTTATG
>DATBKQ010000223.1:0-3844 GCA_036555825.1 Acetobacteraceae bacterium
GCGCTTATCTGGGGGCTGGCCGGGTTCTTCGGCATTCGCGCGCTGTTCCTGCTGATGCCATGGCTGTATGCGACGCTGAAGCTCGGCGGCAGCGCCTATCTGCTGGCGCTCGGTGTGCGATATCTGGTCCGCGGGTTCGGCCGTGAGCCGCCGCCTGCCGCGCGGCTGGACCCGCCGCCGGCGCATTCGGCGGTCCTGCTCGGCCTGCTGACCAGCCTGGCCAATCCCCAGACCGCGCTGTCCACTGCCAGCCTGTTCGCAGCGGCCATGCCACCGCAGCCGTCCCTGGCGCTTGGCCTTGCCTCGGCTGCGGTCATGACCGTGATTGCCGTCATCTGGTACGGCTTTGTCGCCTGCGTGCTGACCGTACCTCCGGTCGCTACGGCATTTGGCCGCATGCGGCGCTGGATCGACCGCATCGCCGGCCTGGCGTTCCTGGGTTTCGGCACCAGGCTGGCGCTGGAACGCTGAGCCGGCCGTGCAAATCGCCATTCTCAGCCTGCTCGATGGTGCCAAGCAGGCGCGCGGCGCGGCCGCCGTGATCGATGTGTTCCGCGCGTTCACCACCGCGGCGGTCGCTCTCGCGAATGGCGCCTCGCACATCATCATGGTCGGCTCGGTAGAGGAGGCGCTGCGGCTGCGCGCAAGCGGGCAGGCATCACTCTGCATCGGTGAGGTCGGAGGACATGCGCCGCCGGGGTTCGATTTCGGCAATTCGCCTTTCCTGATTGCCGATGTGGACTTCACCGGTAAGGCGATCGCGCAGCGGACCGGCGCCGGAACCCAGGGCATCGTCGCCGCGCGCGGCGCCGAATATCTCTACGCCGCCTCGCTGGTCACGGCGAAGGCCACGGCGCAGGCGTTGCTGTCACATCGGGCGCAACAGGTTTCCCTGGTGGCGATGGGCAACAACGCGGTGGTCAGGACCGACGAAGACGAGCTGTGCGCGATGCATCTGCGCAACCTGCTGGAGGGCAGGCCGGGCAACGCCGAGGCGGTTCGGCAGCTCATTCTGGCGGGCGGCGAGATACGCCGGTTCCACGATCCATCCGATCCGCACCATCCACGCGATCTCGACATCGCGCTCGACGCCGATCGCTTCGATTTCGCGATCCGGGTACGAGTGGAGGATGGCAGGCCGGTGGGGCGGATCGAACGGCGGACCTGAACAGCAGCCTACGCGTCCGCGGCCAACAGCTCGCCGACGGCGATCGGCTTCAGCGGTGGCCTGATCCGGTAGTAGCCCACCTCATCCAGGCTCGCCCCGCGTGCCTCGGCGATGATCTCGGACACGACGGGTCCGCACAGGCGCCCCTGGCAAGGACCCATGCCGGCGCGCAGGAACGCCTTGGCCTGATTGGGCCCGAGACAACCCTGCCGCACGACCTCGCGCACCGCGCCGGCGGTCACTTCCTCGCAGCGGCACACCATCACTTCGTCGGCCGGACGCAGGATGTCGTCGCGCGGCGCGTACAGCACGTCGAGAAAGCGCCGGATCGCGCGATGCGTTCGCCGCGCCTGCCAGTCGGCACTCGCCATCGCGTCGCGGTGCGTTGCATCGATCCGGCCCAGCCGCCGCAGCGCCTCCAGCGCCGCAAGCCTGCCGGCATGCTCGGCGGCACGCGCGCCGCCGATGCCGCCTGCGTCGCCCGCGATCAGCACGCCTTCGATCGAGCTGTTGCCCCACTCGTCCAGCACAGGCGCGAAGCAGCGCTGCACGGCGTTCCAGGCGAACGCGCAGCCGATCGAGCGCGCCATCTGCTGCGCCGGAACCACGCCCTCGTGCAGCGCCACCACCCGGGTCGCCAGGCGATGAATTCTGCCACCACTGCGGAATGCGATGCCGCTGACCGCGTCGGTGCCTTCCACGCGGACGTCGCCGGCGCGCCGATAGCGTGGCACGCCGCTGCGTCGGAGCGCGGCGATCATCGCCAGGCCCTTTGCCAGGTCGCGGCTGCGGATGGCGCGCGGCAACTCCCTCAGCGCGCGCCATTCGTTCGCGCGCGACGCTGTCTCCAGCACGGCAGCGGGGCGTGCGCCCACCGCCAGACACTGTTGGACCAGCAGGTAGAAGAGCGGTCCCGACCCCGCGATCACGAACGGCTCGGCCGGCACGGCGCCCGACGACTTCAGCATGATCTGCAGCGCGCCAGCGGTCATGACGCCGGGCAGGGTCCAGCCGGGCAGGGGAACCGGGCGCTCCATCGCGCCGGTCGCCAGAATGACCGCCTTCGCCTCGATCGGGTGCGACCGGCCGCCACTGCTGAACCACACCTCGCGTTGCGGCGTCACCTGCCAGACGACACTCGCCGGGCGATACGGCGCATTGCTGGCGCGGAAGCGAGCGACCAATCCGGCGCCATGCCGGTAGTCGTCACCCAGCGCTGCGAGCAGCGAGGCATGGCCCGCCGCGCGTTCGATGCCGCGATAGATCTGGCCGCCTGGCTCCGTCTGCTCATCCAGCAGCAGCACGCGCGCCTGCTGTTCCGCCAGCAGCGTCGCCGCGGCGAGGCCAGCCGGTCCGGCGCCGATCACCACCGCGTCCCAGCGCTCGGTCATGTCAGTTCTCGCGCGCCGCGCTGCCGCCGTACCCGCATGCCCGCCGCAACCGGCGTGAGACACGCCTGGCGGTTGCCGACCTCGTCGATCTCCACCAGGCAGTCGAAGCAGACGCCCATCATGCAGTACGGCGCGCGCGGTGCGCCGGACACCGGCGTGGCCCGCAGGCTGGTCTCGCCTGCCAGCAGCAATGCCGCCGCCACCGAATCGCCGGCGCGTGCGACGATCTCGCGGCCCTCATACTCGAAGCGGACTTCGCCGGCGGTCGGCTCAATGCGTCGGAACATCGAATCGCCTGGAGGAGAACGCGGCGAACCGCTCGGGCAACTCACCTGCCACGATCGCCGGCGCCAGCGCCAACGCATGCGCGCCTGCCAGCGTCACGCCGCTGTGGCACGTCGCGGCGAACGCGCCGGGATAGCGTCGCGACTGCTCGTAGATCGGGAACCCATCCGGCGACATCACCCGCAATGCCGCCCAGACGCGCACGATCGACGCCTCTCTCAACGCGGGAAACACTGCGGTGTTGCGTTCCGCCATGGCCCGCAGGATCGGCACCCCGACCGAGGTATCGAACCCGGCATCCTCCTGCGAATCTCCCATCATCACCGAGCCTTCCGCGGTCTGGCGCAGCGTGTGGCAGGTGTAGTCGAGGAACGGCCGCAGCCGCTCGGTGACGATGATCTGGCCGCGCAACGGCGTGACCGGCATGTCGAGACCCACCATGGGTGCCAGCTCGCGCGATCCGAGTCCGGCGGCGATCACCAGCTTCGCCGCGGTGAACCTCTCGGCGCCGACGCGCACGGTGAAGCTGTGCGGCGCCGCATCGATGGCATCGACGGTGCGGCCGGGCAGGTAGTCCCCGCCTTGTCGCAGCAGGCCGGCGTGCAGCGCGCGCAGCAGATGCAAGGGATGCGCCTCGCCGTCGATCGGGCAGAACGATGCGCCCACCACGCGATCGCCGATGCCCGGCACCATCGCGCGCACCTCGGCGCGATCGACGACGCGCGTGCCGATATCGCCGCTCTCATTGTGCATGCGGTGCAACAGCGATGCGCGCTCCTCAAGCTCTGCCTCTGACAGGCAGAACGCCAGTCCGCCGCGCTGGCGCAGCGCCACGTCGACCCCTGTTGCTCCAGCCAATGACGCGGCCAGTTCCGGCCACAGCTCCGCCGACCTGCGCGTCCAATGCGCGTAGGCCGGCATGCCGCCGCCCTTGCTCTGCACCCACACCAGTCCGAAATTGCCGCGCGCGGCGCGGAACGCGATGTCGCCCTGGTCGAGC
>DATBKQ010000224.1:0-2708 GCA_036555825.1 Acetobacteraceae bacterium
CGCGACAAAGTTGGCGACACGGCCGCCCTCGTCGTGGCGCGATAGGAGTGTCAGCACGCCAATACGCGAACTCCTCCCGGCCGAGCGGGCCATCGTGGACCATACCGCCGCCCCGCTGAGCAGCGTGATGAACTCGCGGCGGATCATTCGATCACCTCGTCGGCGCGGGCGCGCAGCGTCGGTGGAATTTCGAGGCCGAGCGCCCTGGCGGTCTTCAGGTTAATGATCAATTCAACCTTCGTGGACTGCTGCACCGGTAAATCGGCGGGCTTCTCGCCCTGTAGGATGCGCCCCGCATAAATGCCAGCTAGACGGAATGCCTCAGTAATACTGGCACCATAGCTCACCAGACCGCCGGCCGACGCAAATTCGCGCCAGGGATGAAGTACAGGGACAGCGTGGCGAGCCGCCAACTCGATGATGCGATCCGCCTGGCTGTCGAAAAACGGGTCCTCCCCGACGAGGATTCCTCCGATCCGCTGTCGCGTGAGCGTGGTGAATGCCGACTCGATGCCGCTTTCGGTCGCGGCACTAACGAGGATGAGTTCGCGTCCGAGTGCTACTGCCGCTCGTTGAGCCTCGGCTTGGATATCAGCGGCATTGGCGTAATTCGGGTTCACCAGCATTGCGAGCACCGCTGGCGGCGGAACGAACTCGTGCAACACCTCGAATTGCTTTCCGACAAGCACAGTGTTGAGGAAGCTCACACCGGTTAGGTTTCCGCCCGGTCGGTTAAAGCTGGCGACAAGGCCGAGCTTGACCGGGTCACCGCTAGCAGCGAACACGATGGGAACAGTAGTGGTCGCGTGCTGGGCCGCCAGCGCTGCAGCGATGTTGAAGACGGTGAGCACTGCAACTGGATGATGGATCAAATCTGCGATGAGCGCCGGGTTCCGGTCGTAACGTCCTTCTGCCCAACGGTATTCAACCTTGACGTTTCGTCCTTCCACGTAGCCGGTTTCTGCGAGGCCCTGGCGGAATGCGGCGACATTGGCGACAGAGTCGTTCGGTGATCGTCCGCTGAGAAAGCCGATCACCGGCATCGCCGGCTGCTGGGCCCGCGCCGCCAGCGGCCACGCCACCGCCGCGCTGCCAATCAAGGTGATGAACTCGCGCCGCCGCATGTCGAGCATGGGGCATCTCCCCTCCCGCGGAAGGCCGCCTGCTGGCTTGTAGATCGCCAGCTTTGACGGACCGGTACGACGAGATTACCGCAACCTGAGGCTGCCCCGGAAGCCACTCGCAGGTCCTTGGGGCGCGCCTGAATTGTTCTGAATCAGCCAATGCGGCAGCCATGTCCGCAGTCCGCGGGAGCAGACGTTCGAATGTAGAGCGGGGAGGGTCGAGGTTGACCCGTCTGCGACATCGGCCGGCAAGTTTGCTGTGATGCACGACCAGCGTCGCCCCTGAATGTGATAGCCTCAGCTCGCCTGGAGTCTGTGCAGGGAGGGGAAGCCCTCATGAGGCGGCGGAAGTTCGTCGCACTTCTCGGCGGCATGGTGGCCGCGTGGCCGTTCGCCGCGCGCGCGCAGCATTGGGGAAAGATTCCGCGAGTTGGCTTCATGGGCAACTCCACGGCTGCTCTGGAGGCCAATCTCATCGGACCGTTCCGCGAGGGCCTGCGCGAGCACGGCTACGAGGAGGGCCGCAACGTCGAGATCGTGTTTCGCTGGGCGGAAGGAAGATACGAGCGGTTTCCTGCCCTCATTGCGGAACTCATCGCCGCAAACGTGGATGTAATCGTGACCGCCGGCACACCCGCCGCGCTCGCGGTCAAGAAGGCGACATCGACGGTGCCTGTGGTCATGGCCGCGGTCGGCGATCCGGTCGGCACCGGCATTGTCTCAAGCCTCGCCCGGCCGGGTGGCAATATCACCGGTTTGAGTGGGACCGCCCCCGATCTTGAAGGCAAGCGCCTCGAACTTTTGCGGGAGGTGGTACCAAATCTATCGCAGGTCGCGTTCTTCCTGAACCCCGCGAACGCCTTGCATGATATTTCTTTGCGCCAGGCGCGGGCCGCCGCGAACGCGCTACACATAAAGCTGCTCCCGCAGGAAGTGCGTCGGTCGGAAGACCTCGATGGAGCGTTTGCCTCAATCGTAAAGGAGCGGCCGGGCGGTCTCCTCATTCTCGCTGACCGGGTATTCCTGCACGATCGCGAGCGCATCATGAAATTTGCAACCGAACGGCGGCTTCCGAGTGTGAATGCCTATCGCGAACTGGTGGAGGCTGGAGGGCTCATGTCCTATGGGCCGAGCTACGAGGATATGCACCGGCGCGCCGCCGACTACGTCGACAAGATTCTCAAGGGTGCAAAGCCTGGCGACCTGCCGATTGAGCAGCCGACTAAGTTCGACCTGCTAATCAACGCTAAAGCTGCAAAGGCGCTGGCCATTGCCTTGCCTCCAACGGTGCTCGCCCGTGCCGACGAGGTCATTGAGTGAGAGAGCAATTTCATCGTGCGGTTTTGTTAGGATTGCTAGGCTCGATCCTTGGCTGACCCCGCAGGAGGGGACCAGTGACTGTGCCGACGAGGTGAGCTTGTCTCGCAAGAGGGCGAAGAGCCGAACAGCCGCTACCGGTCTCCGTTCGATTGGAACGAAGGCACGAGTGCGTGTCAGCCGCATCCGCGACTCCCGTGCCGAGCTGGAGAAGAAGCTCGCTGAGGCGCTGGAGCAGCAGGCCGCGACCTCGGAGGTGCTGCGCGT
>DATBKQ010000225.1:0-11106 GCA_036555825.1 Acetobacteraceae bacterium
AGTCAGCGGCAAAGCAGAGGTGATCGTCTCCGGCGACGGCGACCTACTCGACTTGAACCCGTTCAGAGGCATCCCGATCTTGACACCGGCGACATTCGTGCGAGATACGGCGCGATAGCGCCTCATTCTTCGAACCGCCGCCGAGCGCGCCCGCGACATGGCGCAAAGGCCGGTCCATGGGCTCAACCACTCGCAGCACAATTTCAGGAAGCGCAGCACGCAGGAAGATCTGGACGAGATCGAGGACTGGACCGACCGTGCCGCGCGGAGGATGTACGAGGGGGCCGGGCTTGGACCCAAGGACGTCGATATATTCAATCCGTACGACGGTTATGCGCCGATGGCGCAGTTCTTCCTGGAGGCCTTCCAGTGGCACGGCGTCAGACGCGGCGAGGCCTTTGCGTTCTACGTGGGCGATATCAGGGTCGAGGGCCCGCACCCGTTCTGCTCGAGCGGCGGCAATCTGGGGAACGGGCGCACCCGGACGGCGATGTACACCAACTGCATTGAGCAGCTCCGCGGCACGGCTGGCGCACGGCAGGTCAGGGTTCGGGCGGAGACCGCACTGGGGGCATTCACCACGCCCAGCAGCGGGGGGTGGATCATGTTCGGGAAAGAGCCGGGCTGATGAATGTGACATTGGAGATTATCGGCCTGCGGCGATCAATCTCAGCAACGAGCCGTGCCATTTGTGTAACTCCGCGCTGGAGTTTAACCCTCCATCATAGCCGATGAATTGGCTCCGGATATCACGAATTACCTGTGTTAATCAAACTGAATATAGATAAATGTATGGATTAAAGTTGGAAGCCGGTCCGGTTTGGCACTGGACATTGGGAATACGTGAAAAGTCGAAGAGTTGTCCAGGATCATGAAGAAGGCGCATCTACCCCCGAAACCCGGCAAGCGACCGATTGCCCGAAACCTTCTGGAAGTGCCGCTTACGACAGCGCTCGCCAACTTAGCTGCCGAGGCTCGTAGCCTAATGGCCGAGCCCGGCGATATCCAGAGTCTGGAGTCCAGGTTTACGGCGCTGTGTCTTCAGGTATTGGGCATCCACCACGGACTCGAGGTAGAGCATGCGTTGAGCTTAGCCGGACGCCTATGGTCAGAGGCGCTCGACCAAGGCTCGGTATCAAAAAGACACAGAAAAGCCCATACGCGTATCCCAGATGTCGAACAATCTGATTATAAGGAAGGTTGCGAATGGGTATTTGATGATGCGTTGGAACTGCATCGCGGCGAGAAGGTGTCCATCGAAGGCACGGTGGATTTTTTCCCGTCTGAGGACAAGGTGACTTTCGGAACGAGCGCACATGACGATATGCTCACAGCAGAGCAAAAAACCGAGAAGGGCGGGCGCCACTACATTTTGGTGAGACGCGCTACCATAGATGAGGAAGCAGCAACCCTCGGGCGCTCGCTTCCTAATCGTGGCCCCAGGCGGACGAGATATCCTAACGATGGCGCTCCGACCGGAGTTACCCCTGCGCGACTGAAGCGGTTACCACGCGCTCGACAAATCGACATCATGAGGGAATGGTTCCGAGCCCACTATGCAGATGTGTCGGGCTTGTCAGGAGAACAGCATTCAGAGGAGCCATATGCAGCTATAGACGTACTCTGGTCAGAATTCGATGGAGTTGTGCAGGAACACGTGATCAGGGACCTTGCCGACGAGCTTGATGAACAAGCTGAGGAATGGCTTCCCGTTGACTCTGTGGGTTTTCGCAAAGATTTCCTCCTCAAGCAAATTCAGTTACTCAGGGACGAGCTTGAACGCCTAGACCCTCTCTACGGGAGATTGGGCCATAATAACCCCCCTGAAGATGCGCGACTATTCCCGATAGGTTGGGAAGACCGCGGCGAAGTGCTCGATGCTCTCGAAAAACTGGAAGACCAAGCTAAGTCGGAAAGGCCCGACGAGGTTCAGGTTAAAGCCAGTACTTCGGCATTGAGATCGGCTGCGATCAAAGTGTGGGAGGTTGGTAAGCGGAAGGCCGACAAAGCCACCGATAAGATGGCCGAGAATATTGGACTTGCCGCGCTCCTGGAAGCTAAAGATGCTCCTGCCATCTATCATTGGATAGTGGACACAGCGTCGTCTCTATACGGAAAGCTAGAGGCAGTCATCCAAGCGGCCGATCTCTGGCTGAAATCACTCCACCTGCTATTCTGATCTTGTATATGCATTTGCTGACCGCGACAACTGCTCGCGATTGGCAGCGACGAACCCCACTGGCCTCGCATATCACACGAGGCTGTCCGCTGGAATTTTCTGTGCTAGGATTAGAGACATGACGATCTCTCTCACACCGGAACAACAGGCGTGGATCAATGTGCGCGTGGCGCGTGGCGACTTTGCGTCGGCCGAGGAAGCGGCGCGCCAGCTCATCGATGAGCGGATCGCCGAACGTGCACTGGAAGAGCAGGACGATCTTGCATGGGCCAAGCCACACGTGGACGAGGCACTGGCCGAGGTCGCGCGCGGTGATGTCATCACCCGCGAGGAACATCGCGCCCGCAACGCCGCTCGACTGGCCGCGCTGAAGGAGTAATGGCGCGGGTCGTCATCGCATCGTCGGCCGACGCCGACTACGCTGAAATCATCACCGACCTCGCGGCGAAAGCCGGTTGGCGCACAGCCACCAGATACGACGAGCTTTTCGAAAGGCTGTATGATCGCCTCGCCGGTCATCCACACAGCGGCGCGCCGCGTCCCGCGCTCGGTCAGAACATTCGCATCGGCATTGTCACGCCGTTCATTGTCATCTATCGGAACGACGAGGACAGCGACACCGTGACGGTGCTGCGCATCGTGCACGGCCGCCGCCGGATCACCGGCCGGATGATCGGTTCAGCATGAAAAAGGCCCGCCGTCTTGGCCGAAGCACGGCTAGGTGCCGCTCAACACGACAAGCGCATCCACCGCCTTCACCCCCCGACCCGCTGGCAGCACCATAAGCGGATTGATGTCCAACTCCGCCAAATGTCCTTCCATGTGCATGGCGAGGTGCGACACGCGCACCAGTGTATCCTCTAGCGTCTGAAGGTCCGCCGCCGGCCGTCCGCGAAAGCCTCGCAGCAACCGGGCCCCTTTGACCTCGGCGATCATCGCCCGTGCTTCGCCGCGCGTGATGGGGCAGCGTCGCAGGGCCACGTCGTTGTAGACCTCGACCATCACGCCGCCACTGCCGAACAGTAGCACCGGGCCCAATTGCGGGTCGCAAGACACGCCAATGATGACTTCGACACCGTCTCCCACCATCTCCTGCACTGACATGCCGGTGATCCGCACCTGTGGCGCATAGGCCTTGGCACTGGCCGTTATCTCCGCGTAAGCGGTTCGCACCTGTGCCGCATCGCACAGGTTCAGCCGCACCACCCCGGCCTCTGTCTTGTGCAGGATATCCGGCGAATCGACCTTGAGAGCCACTGGAAACCCCAACCGTGCAGCGACCTCCACGGCTTCCTCCGCGGACGCCGCCAACACCTCACGCGCGCTCCTCACGCCCCAGGCTGCCAACAACTGCTTGCTCTCAAACTCGGAGAGTGTCGGACGCCCCAGGCCAATCGCCTGGGCAATGGCCGCATCCTGCGCAGCCGAGCGCGCCGGCGCCGAGGCAAAACCATCGGCCAGGCGACGCTCGCGCCATGTATGATACGCGAGCCGGCTTCGCAGCCCTCGAGCCAACGCGGCCGGCGTATAGAAGATCGGTATTCGCGCGCTCTTGAGCTCAGCCAGGCCAGCCTTGGCGTCCCGGCTTCCTGTCCACAGGAACACCACACCCTTGTCGGTCCGATCGCGCTGACCGATGACCTGCTGCGCCTGGGCATCCGCCCCGGCACTCGCCGCGACCAGCGTCCCCATCCGCGGATCGTCGATCATATGCTGCATGATCTGCGGGAAGGACTCGCTGTTGGCAAAGCCGGTCACATCGGCAGGATTCGCCGCCCATCCGAAGCCCTTCAGGATCGCGTTGATGCCGTCGCGCGCCGCGTCGCCAAGCGGCGGCAGATCGAGACCGGCCGCGCCGCACATATCGGCGGTGAGCGAGCTGATGCCGCCCGAGTGGGACACCACCGCGACGCCGGGCACGCCGGGCTTCGGCGTGTGGGCCAGCAGGTGCGCGACCTCCAGCAGTTCGTCGTAATCCTGCACCCGGATCACCCCGTACTGGGCAAAGATCGCATGGTATCGCGCATCCGCGCCGGTCAGCGCCGCCGTATGCGAGCGAGCCGCCCTCGCCCCCAGTTCCGAACGCCCGATCTTGATCAGCACGATCGGCTTGCCGCGCTCCGCCGCCAGCTTTGCCACTTCCAGAAATTTTTCCGCGCGCTTGAAGCCTTCGACAAAGCCGGCAATGACCCGAGTGTCCGGATCGTCCAGCAGGTAGCGGGCAAAGTCGGAAAAATCGAGGTCGGCCTCGTTTCCGGTCGAGATGATGTAGCTGAAGCCGATGCCGTTCTCCACCGCCCTCACCAGGAACGGTCCGAACGCTGTCGCGCCACTTTGGCACACCAGGCCGATCGGCCCGGTCAGACCGCCCGCACCGCGTGAAGAAGAGGTGGCCCAGATGTCGTGCCTGACGTTTGCGAGCCCCAGGCAGTTTGGCCCGCTGATCCGCATGCCCGAGGCGCGGGCAAATTCACCCAATTCCCCCTGCAGATCGCGCCTCTCGTCCACGCCCCTCTCGGCGAAGCCCGCCGAGATCACGATTGCCGATCCCGCTCCCTTGCGATGGCTCTCCTGGAGCACGCCGAGCACCTGATCGTAGGGCACCACGATACCCACCACGTCGGGCGCCTCCGGCAGGTCCGTGACACTCGGGTAGGCCCTCACCCCCATGATTTCGTCGTAACGCGGGTTCACGGCGTAGACCCGCACCCGGTCGTTAGCCTTCAGCGCCGCGGCCAGCATCCGCCCGCCATACTGCATCCGCGGCGTCGCGCCCACGATCGCAATGGAGCGCGGGTTGAGCATTTTGTGGATCGACGCCATCTGTGGTTCGGTCCAGAACTCCATGATACCTCCTGCCGGATTATGGAGGCCTATACCGCAATACGGCCGACCATCCAGGTCTCGCCCCTAATATCCCAGCGTCATGTCGACTTCCTGCAAAGGCCGCCCGCCCGTCTCGAGGCAGCGGATATTCGCCGCGATCTCCGTCACCAGTTGAGCAACGGTCGGCCGACGTGCCACATGCGGCATCACTGTAACCTTGGGATGGAGCCACAGCGGGCTTGTCGACGGCAGGGGCTCAGGCCACAACGCGTCCAACGCGGCATATGACAACTGGCCCGAATCGAGCGCCTCGATCAGGTCCTTCTCGACCACATGCTTGCCGCGGCCTACATTCACCAGCATGGCCCCGCGCTGCATCATGGCAAAGGTGCGCGCGCAGAATATACCCTCGGTTTCCCGCGTAAGCGGCAACAGGCAGACCGCGATGTCGGTCTGCTGCAGAAACGGCTCAAGTTGGTCAGGACCGTAATAGATCGGAACGTCGCTTTCATGCCTTGGGTTGCGAACCCAGGCGTGCACCTTGAAACCGAGCGACCGCAATACAAGCGCCGGCGCCTTCGCCATCATGCCAAAGCCAAGGAATCCGACACGCCTTTGTTCGGGTCGTACAATCGTTGTGCGGCGCCACTCCCGATTGGCCTGAGCCGCCTGGTACCCGGGCATGTCGCGATGCAACCGAAGAACATGCATGACGACGTATTCCGTCATCATGGGATCGCCGCCGGGCGGCTCGATCTTGCAGAGCGGCGCCTTCGGCAGCTTGGGGTGATTGACAAAGGACTCGACCCCGGCAGAGCGGCTGAACATGGCTCTCAAATTCGGAAAGGTCGGAAGGGAATCGAAATCGGGGTGCATGAAGGCAAGATATTCGATATCCGCCAGGTTTCCGGCGTCCGGCCAGATGCGGATCTCCAGACCAGGGAGCTGTTCCCCGAACGTGTCGCGCCACGCCGTGGCATTGCCGATATATTTGTCGAGGTCGACGATGAGCAGCGCCATGGCTGATTCCTGAGCTGTTCCGCTTAAAGTGCAGCGCCGTCGGATCGCCTCACCACTTGTAGACTTTCTGCAATGTTCCCCCCATCAGCGCCGCCTTGTCGCTCTCGGACAGCCGTTCGGTGTCGCGGAACGGCGCGACACCCTGCTCATAGGTCAGCATGCCGATCGTCCGCGTCCAGTCGGTGCCCCACATGCAGCGATCCAGCCCAAACGCATCGATGACCCGCAGCACCGGTTCCCAGATGTCGTCGTATGGGAACGGCTGGTGCGACATCGTGCAGGCGCCGCTGATCTTCACCCTTACGTTCGCATATCGAGCCAGGGCAAGCAGCTTCGGCAGATCGGCCCAGACGTCGGCGGGAACCGGCGGGCGGGCGGGCTGCAGCAGGCCGAGATGGTCGATGACGATGACCGTATCGGGGTGTCGCTGGATGTGCGGCAGGCCCTTGTCCAGGATGCCCCAGCAAAGCAGATTGACCGGCAAACCATGCCTGGCGGCGGCGGCGAAAGCGCGGTTCAGACCGGGATGATCGGCGTCCATCGGCAGGCCCTCGCGCATGCGGATGCGAATGCCGCGCGCGCCGGGTGTCGCCGCCCATTTCGCCACCACATCGTCGATCGCCGGGTCGGTCGCGTCGACCGGCGTCACGACCCGGAATTTGTCGGGATAGGTGTTGTACACCTCGAGCGCGTAACTTGGATCGTATTCATAGGCGCTGAACGATGACACCATGATCGCGCCGTCAACACCGACACTGTCCATGGCAGCGACCATTTCCTCGCCTGTGGCGGAGTCGAGTCCGTGCGACGGACCGGCCCACGGCCACCCGGGATGATTTCGATCGAAGGGATGAACCTGAACGTCGATGACTGGCATGGTCGCCTCCTGCCTGATTGACCCATTGTCCGTTATCGTGACCGTATTGCACAGAGTGATAAGCCGGACTGCGGTGCGGCGACGGAGGCAGGAAGCGAAATGGCGCATCCGGCCGCCGATCAACGGTGAAATGGGAGGACAGGATGCGACTGCGGGGCAAGGTGGCGCTGCTGACCGGCGCGGCGGCTGCGATCAAGGGCGAGCTGATGGGCTTCGGCGGTGCGGCGGCGCATGTGTTCGTGCGCGAGGGCGCCAGGGTGGTGCTGACCGACATCCGCGATGAGCTGGGCGAGCGCGCGGCGGCAACCCTGCGGGCCGAGGGCCATGGCGCGCGTTACATGCACCTCGACGTGACATCGGAACAGAACTGGGCGCAGGTCGTGGACGCGGTGATGGCGGCGTACGGCCGGCTGGATATCCTGTTCAACAATGCCGGTGTGTCCTTTCCCGGCAAGGTCGAGGATATCACGGTGGAAATCTGGGAACGCGAGCTTGGCGTGCATGCCAAGGGAGTCTTCCTAGGCACCCGCACGGCTATTCCGGCCATGCGCAAAGGCGGTGGCGGGTCGATCATCAACACGTCCTCGGTGATGGGCATTGTCGGCAGCCCCACCTCGCCGGCCTATTCGGCCGCCAAGGGCGCTATCGCGATCTTCACCAAGTCGGCGGCGTTGCAATATGCGAAGGAGAATATCCGCATCAATTCGGTGCACCCGGGCTATGCGGATACGCCGCTGACCGAGCAGCGCTTCAGCGATCCGGCCGTGCGCCAGGGGCTGCTCGATCGCACGCCGATGGGCCGGCTCGGCACCGCGCTGGATATCGCCAATGGCGTGCTTTACCTGGCGTCCGACGAATCGGCTTGGGTCACCGGCTCGGAACTGGTGATCGATGGCGGCATGACGGCGCAGTAAGCGCATCTCGGTCCACAACCGGGCCGCACGCTGCATCACTCCGCATGAGCGTCGCCACGTGGCTGGTGCTGCACCGATCGCCTTCTTGAAGGCGCGGGAAAATGCAGCCTCCGAGTCGTAGCCGACGCTCTCGGCAATCTGGGCGAGGAACGCACTGGTATTGCGGAGCTTCTGAGTCGCTACCTGCATGCGCCAACGGGCGAGGTACTGGATCGGCGGCACACCGATTAGGCGGATGAAGCGGTCAGCCAATGCAGAACGCGACAGGCCGACCTCACGGCCAAGGTCATCGACGGTCCAACGCCTGGTAGTGTCGCGGTGCAGCACCGCCAGCGCTCGCGCAATCTGCGGGTCGCGCAAGCCGGCGAGCCATCCGGTCTGGTCGTCCGGTAGGGCTTCCGCGTAACGCCGCACCGCCTCCACGAACAACAGTTCCGAAAGCTTCGCCAGCACGGTCTCCGATCCTGGACGGCCAGCGGAGACCTCCTCCGCGGCATATTGGAATGTCGAGCGGATCCATTCCGCGGCCCCGCCCTGTTCAAGGCTGAACTTGAGCAGGGGCGGCAGGGTCAAGATCACCGGATTGCCTTCGGCACTGGCGCAACCGATGAATCCGCAGATCATCCGGGTACGTTCGCCGTCGCCACCATGATGAATTGAGTACAGCCCTCCGTCTTGGGGCGGTCGGATAACCTCGCTGCCCGCCACGGGCGGCAGGTTCAGGTCGCTGCCCATCAGATGCAGGTCATTGCGCGGCAGAAGGACGACCTCGCCGGTCCCAATCACCAGGTCCTCTCGATCCTTTACCTTCGACCCGGATACGGAGTTCACCCTCGAGGATATAGTGAAAAATCATCAGGTGGGACGCGGGTCCGAGAGCAGGCGAACAATGCTCGGGCGAGACGCGCGCCGCGATGCACCACGGCGCGAAGAACTCGGCGTGCAGGAACACGCCGCCGGTCAGATGTGCCACCCTCAAGACGTCGGATAATGCGTCCATACCAGCCTTCTACGCTGATCCGGTGTTTCGGTCATGTTTCCCGGTGGGGCGGTCATAGAACCGCGACCGTTTGCCGACATACAGATACCGCACCAGCCGATCGGTTTGTCCATCCCGTCGGCGCACCACTCCGGGAAAGGCGAGGCGAAATGAATGCAATCACCGAAGTCTCCGACAGCGAACGGTATGCGCGTTGCATTCTCGTGTCCAAGCGCGTGCGCTGGGACGTTGATGCGGACGTGATCCAGGGGCGCGGCTTCGATATCGCCCACAAATTCTTGCCGGACGGACTTTCTCTGGCCGATGCGTTCACCACCCTTTCGACAGATGAAAAGCGCTTCGTCAGCCAGATCCAAGGCCGCACCTACGCCAATGTCTTTGGCTTGGTCGAGCGCTTCATCAATGCCAAGGTTCTGGAGTTGAGCGGCGATCACTGGTTCGGCGATCAGGTTGCTCTCGAAGCGTTGGTACGGTTCAGCGACGAGGAGTTGAGGCACCAGGCGCTGTTTCGCCGCATCGATACGATGATCGACCAGATTCTGCCCGACGGCTATCGCTTCGACGTCGATCCCGACGCCGTCGCTCACGTCGTGCTCGGCCGGAGCACATGGGCGGTGTTGGCGCTGACGCTGGACATCGAGTTGTTCACCCAACTCCATTATCGCCAAAGCATAGAACCGGACGGTGAACTTTCCGAACTGTTCAAGGATGTCTTCCTGTTTCACTGGAAGGAGGAATGCCAGCACGCAATCCTCGATGAACTCGAATGGGTGCGCCACGATGCCACGCTGACGATCGAGCAGCGCGACCGGGCAGTCGACGATTTCGTCACGCTGGTCGCCGCAGTGGACCGCATTCTGCATGCCCAGGCCAAAGCCGACACCGGCTACTTCGCAGCGACGTGCGGCCGCGCAGTCGATGCAGCGGAGGCGGAGTCGATCGAAGCCGCATTCCTTATGGCTTACCGCTGGCAATACATCCACTCGGGCGCCCAGCATCCGCATTTCGGCAAGGTGCTGTCCGGGCTGATCAACGCAGATCAGGGCCAGCGCATTCAGGCCGCACTCGCTGCGCTGCACTGACAACGAGAACTCGTTTCAACACACCAGAAAAGGAGTCCCATCATGAGTGCTCAAACCAATACCGCCGAACCGACTGTCGTTAACGGCATCAATGTCGACGACCTGTTTGATCTGATCGAGGGCATCAAGCGGGATGCCACAAAAAGCCGGACAAACTGGCGTGTCACCACGACTTGGCAGGGCCAGACGCGCAGCCGCGCACACGTCGAGGGCTTCGGAATCGGCGGCGTACAGGTGCCGCGTCGGTTCTCGATCGACATCGACGAACCGAGTGAACTGGGCGGGTCCAACCGGTTCGCCAATCCGCAGGAACATTTGATCGCGGCGCTCAACGCCTGCTTGACGGTGGGTTACGTCGCGCAGTGCGCCGTGCGCGGCATCACGCTCGACAGTCTGTCGATCGAGACCGACGGTGAGATCGACCTCCGCGGCTTTCTTGGAATCGATCCCGCCGTGCTGCCCGGCTACGCGAACCTGAACTATGTCGTTCGCATCAAGGGCAGCGGCACCAAGGAGGAATTCGCCGCGATCCACGAGGCGGTGATGGCGACCTCACCCAACTTCTACAACGTGTCCCGGCCCGTGGCTCTCAAACCGACCCTCGTCGTCGTGTGATCAAAAGCTCGGTTTGGTGAGGCGGCGACAGGCCAGAGGCTGCTCGCCACGTGCTTTCACGATGCATGCTTGGGCGATTATAGGTACAAGCAGACCGCTTGGCGCGTCTGCTCGCCAGCCATGGCGGAGGTAGCGGCCCGGTCCCTAGGCCACCAACCAGTCCAACAGGATCGTTTTTCGTCGGCATATCTGGGTGGGTGTGATTTTGGTACGAGCCTTCCGCCGCCCCGCCCGGGATCGGGTTCAATCCCAGGACGGACGTATGTCAGGGAGGCATCTCATTAAGACATTGACAAGTATCGATGAATTGCGTGGCTGGCCTTCCTGGATACGTATCGAACCATGTGCCTAGCGCCGGAGCTGGAGTTCCGGCGCGTCCTTGAGAGAATCAGAGAGGTGTGCCTGGCCGCCTAACGGCGGCTGTCCTTATGCGATCCAGGAGGTTGAAAGCAGCACGAGAGTCTGGACACATGAGGACCATCTACCAGATGCCACCACCATCACAGACTTCCTGCCCACGTAGGCGCTGTCCTATGGTACTATGCGCTAATCAGGCCTACGTAATTATACGGGAGATGTCTCGACGCCGCGGT
>DATBKQ010000226.1:0-5619 GCA_036555825.1 Acetobacteraceae bacterium
TTTGCTCGTCGCGGCGCAGCTGCCTCGCCGGAGCAATAGCCCCCGATAGCTGCCAGTCGGCGAACACCCCCGGAACGACTTCAGGTTTCCAGCCGTGTTGCTCCGGTCATTGCTCTGTAAGCGTCCGGAGGTCACGTGCCATTTTCTGACATAGCAAGACTCATGCGGAAGCGGCCATCACACGCCTGACGATCTGCGGATCACGCAGAGCAGCGGCTCTCTTCACGAGGTGGGTCACCTCGCTCATGACTTGATGCACCGCCGCATCCTCGGCCGCGACCAGCTGCAGGGCCGAGCTGAACTTTGAGCGTTGATGGAAATCATCGGGGCGCTGTCCGCGCGTTTTCTCGTACAGGAAGTCGCTCTCGGTTACCGCCCATGGCGCGGCAAGAAAGTCCTGAATGGCGACAAAGAAGGACTGCGCGAGCCCTTGGAGCGGGTCAGCATGCGTGACTCGAGCCTCAATCAACCGCTGCAACACGCCTACTTCTTGCGCGGCCACACTCATTCCCTGACCGAATGCCGGATTGAACCGGCAGATCACATCGCCGACCGGCAGCAGACGGCCTGGGAAGCTTTCGAGGGTCTCGAAGTGCCGCCGCCGGCTCCCGGGAAACCCGAACCTGAAGATTGGACCGATAGGTACAGCGCCCTTGATCGCGTCATGGATAGTCCGCGTTCGCAGCGTCTTGGCAAACGTGACAAAGTCTGCAGGGCTTTCTGGCACGGGCTGACCATGCATGTGGGTCAGATTGACTTGCCAGCGATTGCCCTCGACTGGAACGAGCAACCCGCCACGGCCGGTTTGCGTGCTGGGCCGGTGAAGGACTGCGCGCCATTCACGTGGCGCAGACGGTGGAATCTCGAATAGAGCGGTCGCGTAGCGCAGGTCGACACCGATTTCCGTCTCTTGGGGCCTCGGCAGGCCAATCCTGTCCAGCAATTCGACAGTGATTGCGCCGCTTGATGATGCGTCTACGACAAAATCAGCCGCCAGCTCCGTGGTTTGTCCGGCCGTTTCGTAACGAACGCCCGAGACCGCGGCTCGGCTAGGCGCTTCCAATAAGCGAGTAACGCGGCAGCGCGATTTCAGTGCGACATTGCCCTGTCGTTCGACCGAGCGCCTGATCGCGAATTCAACAAGTGGGCGCGTCATGCACAAATAGTCAAAGCCAAGATCGCGTTGCGGAAACGGATCAAACCCTGGAATTTCGAGTAGAGACTCGGAACCGACCCGCACCCGAACAGCACCCGCGCGCTCAAGGTCTGCTTCGAGGTCCGGGAAGAATTCCACGAGCGCGTCGAGACCTCCCCGGAGGAGAACATGAATTTGTCGCGCTTGGGGTGTGCCCGTGCGCACAATCGGCGCGGTGGGCAGGGCATCACGTTCCAGCACGGTGACGTTGCCGAAATAGGAAGACAGAGCCTTCGCCGCTGTGAGGCCCCCAATGCCCGCTCCGACTACGACCGCGTGTCGCCCGAGTAAACTTGTCATTGCAAGTCCCATAAAAACATAGCGGCGAAGCAGTCCCCAGTGTTGAGGAGGCTTATGCCATTGCTTGAGGCTAGCACTTCGCGACTGGACGGCGAGCCGGAATCGGCTTGGAGCCAGGCACCGCTCGTTGGCTTGTTTCGGCAAAGTTGGGTCATCTTTCCCCGATGCGCCAACTGCATACCCTCGGTGAATGTAATACCGTTCCCTGCCGTGGTGGTGCGCGCGCCGGCACTTATGTTTGGTGCCACAAAGTTCAACTTGCGGACTGCCGGCACGCTGAGTGCATTGCCAAACGTTGAGCGGCACCAGCGCCAGTGAAGCACAAAGATCAGCAGCAAGTCGCCCAACCACGAGGTCAAAGCGCCCAATCCGCTCAGCCGAAGACCGGCCAGCCAGGATAGGGGCCGCCAGGGATCGGCAGGCCAAGCCACGACCGGCCAGTCCGAGCCGCGCCGCGCAACCGTCAACCCACCCACCTCGTCGCGCTCGTCCGCGGCGGCGCCAGATTCGAGAACGGCAAACTCATCGAACGACCCCGGCAACCAACCGACCACGCGTCAGGAGGTTACGTCCACGCCGCATGGCACGCCGATCCACGGATCCACGACGGCGAGTTGAAGCGCCGAGCCGGCCCCTTGCGCGAAACACTATAATGCTCGTCCTACGCCACGTAGGCCTGGCATTCGATTTCGACCTTCATACGCGGATCTACTAGCCCCTTCACCTCAACCAGCGTCGAGACCGGCAGGTTGTCACCGAAATACGCGATCCGGCGCGGGTTGATCTTCGGCCGTTCCGTAATGTCGGTCATGAACACCTGCACCTTGACAACGTGCTCGGCCCCGGCACCGGCAGCCTTCAGGCACTTGTCCATCACGGTGATGGCGATGTCGAACTGATCGACGACATCGGCGGGGATGCCACCGTCTGGCGCTTGGCCGACGACGCCGGCGACCCAAACGTGGTGGCCGGCACGCGTCACGTGGCAGTAGTGGCTGACCGGCGGTCGGATGTCGGGTACGATGATGCGTTGAATTGTGGGCATGGCTCACCTGGAGTTGCACTTGTCGACGTGCAAACCAAGCACACCTTGACTGTACCCTACCAGCGCGGGTGTCCTGGCGCTCAGCGGAACGCCGGCATCACCTCCTCCGCAACACGTTGGAACTGCTCGAGCATCACAACGTTGGGCGTGCACAGGCTGGTGCTCAGGTTGATGTGCTCCATGCCCGGAAAGCGCGCCTCGAGATTCTTGAGATGCTCGATCAGCTGCTGAGGCGTGCCGGCAAACCAGGACCCGAGCTGCATATAGTGGTCGAGGGTCGGGACGCCCGCTTCCCCCCAGCCACCCCGTCGGGCGACGGCCGCTGCCTGCGGCCGCGTCATGCCCGGCACAAACCCGAGCGGGGCGAACATCTTCACGTGCTCCTCATAGTAGGGCGTGAGCTCGCGGATGGCCTTCTCGCGTGTGTCGGCAACGTAGAAGAAGATGCCGACTGTCAGGTTCTCTCCCAGCTTGAGCTCCTTGCCAGCCCGGGCGGCCGCGTCGCGATAGCCCTGGATCGGTCCCTCGGCCATGGTCGCCGCACCGCCGCCGACAACGCCCCTGATGCCGTGCCGTACCATGAAGTCGAGCCCGCGCGGGTTGGCGCTGACGATCGGCTGCCAGCACTCGACCGGCCGGTTGACGGGGCGCGGAACGAGGGTGAGGTGCTTGAGATCGTAGCCCCGATAGGGAA
This sequence comes from Acetobacteraceae bacterium, assembly GCA_036555825.1. Lineage (GTDB taxonomy): Bacteria > Pseudomonadota > Alphaproteobacteria > Acetobacterales > Acetobacteraceae > JAMXLO01. Next base: position 3,235 of record DATBKQ010000226.1, read on the forward strand.
CGGGCGGCGGCAGCGTGTAGTGTTTTCCCCGGTGGGAGAACGTGTCCTGGTTGAAGGCCTTGAAGACGATCTCGACCTGCTCCTCGAACAGCTCGCGGTTGGCATCGGCGTCCTGCATCGGCGCGCCGAAGGTCTCCACCTCGCGCGTGTGATAGCCGCGCCCCACCCCGAACACCGTTCGCCCTTTAGTCAGGATGTCGGCGACCGCGAAGTCCTCGGCCAGGCGCAGCGGGTGCCACATCGGCGCAATGTTGAAGCCGCAGCCGATGCGCAAGCGCTTCGTCACGTGCGCCAGGTGCACCGCCAGCATGAGGATGTTGGGTATGCATTCGTAGCCTTCGTGCTGGAAGTGGTGCTCGGCGAGCCAGAGCGTGTCGAACCCCAGCGCGTCCATCTGCTTGGCAATGGCCTCGGTCTTCTCGAATACCGACGCCAGCTGCTCGTTCGAGTAGCGGCGTTCATTCGCGGGCGTCGCGTTCTGTCCCAGGTCAGGGAGATCAATATGTCCCGGGTAGACGGTAACGAACCTGGTAATCATTGCTTCCGCCACTCCATTCGCTCACCTGTCTGCGTCCAACTTGCCATAACGCCTGGCACGGCGCGAGCTGCTGTGGCGTGAGAAAGAACGTGCGCGGCTCGACTCGATAGCTGCCGCCCTTGCAGGATTTGGCGGGCTGCCTCAACCTGCACCCGGCGCGATCGCCCTGTCCTGAACCGGAGGACAACAATGGCCACCACGGCAAACAATGGCGCAAATGAATTCGCCCGCGTCGCGCTGCCAAAGCAGTTCTGCAATCTGGATCGCCTGCTGTTCGCCGCCCTGGAGCGGCGTGGACTCGACGCCATCGGAGGGCGGCCGCTGTTCTCATGGGGCTTCGAGCCGTTGACGGGGCGGTAAACCTGCAAAGGGGCGAGAGGGCCAGCGTAAAAGACGGCTTGTAATCCTACCACGGGGTGGGCCTGAGGTAGACGGATAGGCAGTGGCGCTCCAGCAAGCTCGGCGCCAAACTGCCTATGTGCCCAGGTGTCAGACTCGCAGGGCCCCACAGGGTCTGACCCCTTCACGAGAAGCGCACGCGCATTTGAAGCGGTGTGCGCCCGTCTATGTCATCCCCAACAATAGGTTGCCCGTATCCCGCGCATGGCGCGCATGAACCGATGCGCCAGCGCGAGGAGACGAGGCTTTGCTTGCGAAGCGCAGCGTCCAGATGGCCAGGCTTGGGATCGCCCTGATCTCGGTCGTCAACGCCACCATGGCGCTGGCCGCCCCCAAGACACTGGCACGGCCGTGCAGCAGCGCGCCGCCCGTCGTCGAAATTTGCCGTTGCGGGGTGCCGATGAGGATGCAGCGGCCACCGCGGGTGCCGCGACGCGAGCGGTTCATGCACGCGGAGTGGCGCGTGGGTGAGTAGGCGGGAGTCGGCAATCGGCGGACGGCAATCGGGATAAGCAATTGAACGACTGCCGACTGCCTATTGCCAATTGCCGTGGGGGCAGACCCGCTGGGCCTGACCGCACGCGGGCCCGGTGACTGCGAGGAAGCGCGCGAACCCACGGATGGTCTCGCCGTCGGAGGTCGGCGAGTACTCATGGCAAAGGTTGATGAGGCTATGATCTACAAGGCTGAGCGGGCGATCGTGCAGCGCGGCGCGGACTCCGCCCAGGATCTCGTGCGCCTGCTCCTTGCCCCGTGCAGCGGACCAGACGTGGACTATGACCACGTGCTCGCTGCCTTTCTTCGTGCCCATCGGCCAGTCGCGCTGGCTGGCCTGGCCGAAGGTGACGTAGGGCAGCGGCGAGCCCTACGGCACATCGGAGAAGATGGGGTCGGCGGCGAAGAGAGCCGTGAGCGCAGCATCCGTCGTGAGCGCAGCGAAGATGGATTGCTGGAGGGACCAGACGGCGGACGTGGTGATGACGGCTCAAGCGAGTTTGGCATGCAGGCATTAGGGTAGACGTCGCCTCATCCCGCCGGAAGGCACGATCGTGATGGTTGCGGAAGCCTGCAGCTTGGCGTGGTTTCTGCCTCCTTCGGGCCTTCTGCTGAACACAACGGTGAGACGGGACGCAGTTTCATCGTCGAGTGTCACGCGCGCTGCTCTTCGCGAATACTAACCTTTGCGGCGTGCTCCGGCGACGGACGCAGCACGATATCCACCTCGATGTCGAGCGCGGTGAGCAGCGCGAGGAGGCGGTCCGTGGAGAAGCCGGTCGGGCGGCGTTTCATCAGGCGGGAGACATCGGGCTGAGAGATCCCGAGGCGGGCGGCAGCAGCTGTCTGGGTGAGGCCAAGCGCCTTGATGCGCTTAGCGATCTGGAACGTCAGCTGCGCCTTGACGAGCTCTGCCCCAGCATCGGGCATGCCAAGGTCGGCGAAAACATTCC
>DATBKQ010000227.1:0-11110 GCA_036555825.1 Acetobacteraceae bacterium
CAGGTGGTGCAGGATATCGGCGACGAGGTGCCGCGGACCTCGAAGATGTATGCGCAAAAGAAGCTGCCGCGCGGCACGATGGACGTCGCATGCCTTGGCGCCTTGTGGGGTTACCGGGTGCACGAGGGCGACCTCGTGGACGAGCTCGACGAAAAGAAGGTGCCCAACCTGAAGCACGTGCTGCCGAGCCTGAGCCTGCCCGGCTTTGTACCGCACATCTACAGCGCGCAGGTGCTGGTGTACAACCCCGACACTGTGAAACAGCCGCCGCAGAGCATGAGCGACCTGCTCGATCCCAAGTGGAAGGGCAAGGTCGGCGTGGTCTCCACGGCGGGATCGTGGATTCTGCAGGCGGCGAGCCTGCTGGAGAGCGGGACCACGACCGATTTCGAAAAGGCAAAGGCGTTCGTGACGAAGCTGAATGCGAATGGTCTGCGGCTCTATTCCGAGACCGACAACCTGGCGCCGGCCTTCAAGTCAGGCGAGATCGACGTCGCGATGATCTGGCTCGCTCGCAGCTTCATGTGGCGCAACGCCGGCTTTCCGGTCACGGGTCATTTCCCAAAGGAAGGTGCAATACTCTACGTATCCGGCATGGTGGTGCCGAAGAACGCCCCGGACAAGGACGCAGCGTACAAGTACATGAACGCGCTGCTGGAGCCGTCGGCGCAACAAGGTTTCGCGGCGCACATGGGCTATCTGCCGACGGTCGATGACGCGCCGCTGTCGGGCAGCGTGGGCGAACAACTGTCGCTGCCCGAGCCCAGGCCGAAACTGGTGGCGCCCGACTATGCGGCCCTGTCGAAGGCGTTGCCGGACCTGAACGACTGGTGGCTGAAGAACGTCCAGCACGGTTGACGCGCGGGCGCGACGGCGCGGAGCGCAGGCGGGAGGCCGGGGCGGCGGTTTCGTTGCTGGGCCCGGCCAGCCTGCTGATGCTGATCGGTCTGATCGCGCCGCTGGCGCTGCTGTTTCGCGCTAGCCTGAACCGCTTCGACGCCACGGAGCTGATGATCGCGGCGTTCACGCCCGAAAATTACCTGCGGTTCTTCGCCGATCCGTTCTACTGGGGCGTGCTGGCGACCACCATTCGCGTGTCCATCATCGTTACCGCGGTCTGCCTGATACTCGGCTTGCCGATGGCATGGCGCCTGGCCCGCACGACGAACCGCTGGAAGTCCGCGCTGGTGGTGCTGACCGTGCTCCCGCTGTTCGTGGGATCGACCACGCGCACCGCCGGATGGATGATCCTATTCGCGCGGGGCGGGTTGCTGGATACGCTGACAGGTCTGAATCTGATGTACGCCGAACCCGCGGTGATAGCCGGCATTATCGCCATCAACCTGCCGTTCACGGTGCTGACCTTGCAGAGTGTGTTCGAAGGGATCGATCCTCGCCTGGAGGAAGCCGCCGCGTCGATGGGCGCCCCACCGTCGCGCGCGTTCCGGCGGGTGGTGTTCCCGATGGCGCTGCCGGGCATCGCGATCGCCGCGGTGCTCTGCTTCATTTTGTGCATGAACGCATTCGCGACGCCGCTGCTGCTGGGCGGTCCGCACTTTCAGATGATGGCACCACTGCTGTTCTGGGCGTTCAGCAGCGACAACAACTGGCCGTTTTCTGCGGCGATCGCCTTCATCCTGATGGCGACGACGCTGCTGCTGACCGCCGCCGCGAACAGAATGATCCCGCGCCGCTATCGCGCCTGAATCTCTCCCGGCGGTCGCATTCGTGGATTCACCGGTTGCTGATCCCACAAGTCGAGGTAACATGCGAAGCGGGTGGAGGTCTGAGCTCCGCCATGAACGAAGAAGCGCCGGAGGGTACGTCGCTATGTCTGGAATGGTCGGGACTGCATCGAGAGTTGCCTGGTGGAAAGAGCCAACGAAGGACCAATGGTACGCCTATCTCGCCGCGTGGTTGGGCTGGACCCTCGATGCATTCGACTTCACAATTTTCCTGCTGATCATGCTGCCGATCAGCCAGGAATTCGGGGTGCCGCTGACGGCGGTGACCGCCGTATTCGCCGTTACGCTGTGGTTGCGCCTGTTGGGGGCCACGGCCGCGGGTTGGCTGGCGGATCGGTGGGGTCGCAAAGCGCCGCTGATGATCTCGATCTGCTGGTATTCGATCTGTAATCTGATCGCGGGGTTTTCGCCCAGTTTCCTTTTCCTGTTCCTGTTTCGGGCGTTGCTTGGCATCGGCATGGGTGCGGAATGGCCGGCCGGCGCGGCATTGGCGATGGAATCCTGGCCAGCGCGCTCGCGCGGCCTGATGTCGGGCGTGCTGCAAGGATCATGGGGGCTCGGCTACGCACTTTCTGCCGCGGCGTACGGTCTGCTGTACACACCGCTCGAAGCGATAGGCAAGGGCTACGGTTGGCGCGGCATGCTGATCCTGGGTGTGCTGCCGGCGTTGGCCTGCCTGTGGATTCGCGCCTACGTGAAAGAGCCGGACGTGTGGTCCGAGAATCAGCAGATCCAGACCGAGACGAAGCGGGAAGTGAAGCTGCCGCTGCTCGCCATCTTCAAGCGGCAATACCTGTGGAACACCATTACCGGCTGCCTGTGGATGGCGGCGAATTTCTGCGTCTACTACTCGATCTGGGCGTTGCCTGGCACCTACCTGCAGAAGGAACTGGGCTGGACGCCGGCAATGGTTGCGACACCGTTGTTCTGGGGCAATATCCTGGTGTTCGCCTCGTCCGCTTTCTGGGGCGGACTGTCGGACAGGATCGGGCGGCGCTGGGCGCTGATCATTCCCTGCACAATCGCAATCTTCATTGCGCCGATCTACCTAACGACACGCGACCCGCTGGTGTTCACGCTGGGGTTTCTGCTGCAGGCACTGATCGTCGGCGGCAAGGACACGCTGAACCCGGCCTGGCTGTCCGAGCGGTTCCCAACCGAAATCCGCGCCTCAGCCGCGGGCTTTGTCTATCACCAGGGCGCCATCTGGGGGGGCTTCGTTGCGCCGGTCCTCACTTACTTCGCGATTGAACGGCAGATGGGCTTTGCCTGGCCGATGATGGTCGCAACGATGGGTTGGCTGGTGGTCCTGGTCATAGCTGTGTACCTGGGTCCAGAGACCAAAGGGAAAGTCCTGGTGGCGGACCTGGAGATCTTCGAGCGGGAGGAATATCCGTAGCGCGTGGCAACACGGACACGGTGCGGCCGGGCGCCAGTCTAATGCAGGAGGAGGCCAGGTTGACCTCATCCTGAGTTAGCTTTCTTTGTTTGAGCGCGTGATTCAGACCTCCGGGCGGTTTCCGCCTCGGGTCATCACGCGCTATTGCCTTCGGCCGCTGGCGTCCTTCGCGCGTTGGCCGATCCGTTCCGGCACGATGCCCTCTGGCAATATTCGCAGGATCGCGAGCAACAGCATGCTGACCAGCAGCTCGCGCAAAGCCGCCACCTGCGCCGGCGCCAGAAACGGCAGGAGCGGCGCGACGAAGCGCGTGCCTTCCAGCAGTGCCACGATCAGCACGGCACCGAGTACTGCCCCTGCATTGTTGCCGATGCCACCGGCGACGAGGGCAAGGATGATGTTGAGCGTGAGCAACGGCGCGAAAATGTCGGGGGCGATATACGACGTCTCGTGCGCATACAGCGCTCCGGCGACGCCGAGTACGGCCGCGCCGACGGCGAACGCCTTCACCTTGAAGGCCAGCACGTGTTTGCCTGCCACAGCCACGACATCCTCGTCGTCGCGGATGGCACGCAGCACGCGGCCGAATGGCGAGTAGGCAAGGCGCTGCATCACCGTGAATATCATGGCGAGTATTGCGACGAGGATTCCGAGAAACATGAGATTGAACTGCTGGGGGTCCAGTGTACCGCGCCACGGTCCAGGGATGCCGGCGATGCCGTCGGACCCGTTGGTCAGCCAGATCTCGTTGGCTGCCGCGATGCGCACCGACTCGGAAAACCCAAGCGTGACAATGGCAAGGTAATCGGCGCGCAGCCGGACGGTGACCAGCGCCACGACGGCCCCGGTTGCCGCCGCGACGAACGCCGCGGCGAGGATCCCCAAGGGGATGGCAATGCCGGATTTGGTCAGCAGGGCGGTGGTGTAGCCGCCGACGGCGAAGAACCCCGCAAGCCCCAGGTTCACCATGCCGGCGATGCCCCAGGTCAGGTTCACGCCGAGTGCCAGCAATGCGTAGATGCCGGCGCTGATCGCCATGGCGGTGAGATAGGCCGCCATCAGTAGGCACGAGCGCCCAGGAGTCCGCGCGGACGGAAGCTGAGCACCAGCAGGATGGCGATGAAGCCGACGACTGTGCGGTAATCGGGCGGCAGTACAAGCTGCGACAGTTCCTCGGCGATCCCGACGGTCAGTGCACCGAGGACGGCGCCGGGAATGCTGCCCAGCCCGCCGACCACCGCCGCGGCGAAGATCGCGAGGATGGCGCGGAAGCCGGTGAGCGGATCGATCGAGGTGTCGAGCCCGAGCAGCATGCCGCCGAGGCCAGCGAGTCCCATGGCCACAAAATTGACCAGGGCGGCGATCCGGTCGGTATCGATGCCCTTGATCGCCGCAAGCGTCGGATTGTCGGCGACCGCCCGCATCGCCTTGCCCAGACGGGTGAAGCCAAGGAACACCGCCAGCGCAGCCACCGCCGCGGCGGATATTGCCAGATCGTCGAGCTGCTGGGGGCCGACGCGCAAGCCGCTGAAGCGCCAGTCGCGCACGATCGGCAGGTCGAAGTTGTGCAGCGAGTTGCCGAAGCCGAGGCGCACCAGGTTCTCCAGCGCGATGGTCAGGGCAACCGAGGCGATCGTGGCGGTGATCAGTCCGGCCGGCCGTAACGGCCGCAGCACCAGCGTATCGGTGGCCACGCCGACCACGCCGGCAACCAAGAAAGCGGCGAGTGCCGAGGGAAGCAGCGCCAACCCGAGCCAGACATTGGCGCAATAGCCGGCAAATGCACCGACCGTTGCGTGCGATGCGACGGCGAAGTTCGGGAATCGCAGCACCGCGTAGATCGCGGTGAGCCCGATGGCCGGCGCGGTGAGAATTGCGCCGGCCATCACGCCGTTGAGCACAAGTTGCGCGGCCTCGGTCAGCACTGATGCGCGTTCAGGCTGTGTGCAGCCCGAACGTGCACCAGCTCATTGTCTTGATGAGCAGGTCCACGCGTCCGCACGTTCCGCTCTCCCGCGATCTGCTCCTACGATACTTCGAGGAACCTGAACGCCCCGTTCTCGACGCGATTGTAGCGGAACCTGCAGTCGGAGATGTCGCCGATATCGGTGAAGGTGCATGGCCCACTGGCACCGGAGTATTTGATATCCTTGCCTTGCTTGAGCGCCGCCAGGCCGTCGACGGCGGTATAGACCTTCTCGCTGTCGCTATTGGTGATCTTCCGCACGTTCTCGCGGATTGCCGTTCCGGTTGCCTCGCCAGCCTTGGCGAGGGTCAGGGCGACGATGCTGATCCAGTCGGTCGCCTGCGCCTCGTAGGAATCGGGGGCGGCGATGCCCAGGCGCTTTGCCGCCGCAGCGTAGGCGGGCGAATCGATATCGGCCGAAGGCTGTACGGTAAAGACGCCTTGCGTCACCTCTTTCGGCAGCTCCTCCAGGCTCTTCGCGGTCAGCGCATAGGACTGGCAGAAGCGATCGCCATCGTAGCCGGCGCGGTAGAGATCGCGCAACACCACGGCGACATCCGGTGCATAGCCGTTCAGATAAAGCAGGTCCGGCTTCGCCTTCAATGCCTGATCCACTTCCGAGCGATAGCTCGTCTTGTCCTTGTCGTAGACCACCGATCCGGCCAACGTGACGCCCTTTGGCGTCAACGTATCGGTCAGGTACTTTCGCGTCGGCTCGGCAAACGGCGCCTGGATGGCAAGGATGAACACGCGCTTCGATCCGTGCCGCACGATGAACTCGGCGTGCTTGGTGGCCTGGAGCTGATTGTTCGGCTGCGTGCGGATCAGGTAGCCTTGGTGTGGCAGGTGGGTGATCGAGTCGGCACCCGATACCGTGGTGAGGAAGGTCTTGCTCTCCCAGCACACCGGCGCGACGGCCGTGGTGACCGCGGAGGCCCAGGTGCCCATGATAACCGGCACCTTGTCCACGTCGATCAGTTTGTGGGCGGCGCGCACCGCGGCTTCCGGGCTGGTTTCGCCGTCCTCGACCATCAGCGCGATCTTGCGTCCTAGCACACCGCCAGCCGCGTTGATGTCGCTTGCCACTGCCTGGATGGCCTTCAGCATGCGCGGTCCGTCGAACGCGCCGGCGCCGGTGAGCGGCGTGAGGATCCCGAGGGGCAGCAACGCAACTTGAGCGCGTGCGATCGCAGGGGCGGCAAGGGCGGCAGTTGTGAACAGCAGTTGGCGGCGCGTGTGCATCGGATCTCCTATGGTTCGGCTGGCGTCGCACCGAGGAAGATACGGCGAATCTCCGGATCGGCGGCGAGAGCGGAAGCGGCACCATCGCGACTGTTGCGGCCGTCGACAAGAATGGTGGCGCGATCCGCGATCTCCAGCGCCTGGGTGGCGTTCTGCTCTACCATGGCAATCGCGATGCCATCGCGGTTGACCGCCTGAATGGTGGCGAACAAGGTCTCAGCGGCGAGCGGTGAAAGTCCGGCCGATGGTTCATCCAGCAGCAGCAGTACTGGCTCCACCATCAGCGCCATCGCCATTGCAAGCACTTGCCGCTGCCCGCCGGACAGCGTGCGCGCCGCGCGGCCACGGCGCTCCGCGAGGACGGGAAAGCGCGCGAACACGGCATCGATGCGCCGGCGCGAAGCGGTGGGATCGAGCCAACCGCCCATCTCCAGGTTCTCGCGCACCGACAACGTGGCGAAGATATTCTGTTCCTGCGGCACGAAGGCGACGCCGCGGCGACTTACCTCGCGTGGCGGCAACCCGTGTATGGGCGCCCCGTCGAGGCTGATGCTGCCGCGCACCGGGCGCAGTAGGCCGGCGATGGTCTTCAGCAGTGTCGATTTGCCGGCACCGTTCGGACCGATGATCGCGACAATCTCGCCCGGCTCGACGGTGAGGTGCACGCCCTTCAGGATCTCATCGTCGTGACCGTAGCCCGCGACGATATCGCGCGCCTGCAGCAGGCTCATAGGCGCCGGCCCATGTAGGCCTCCTGCACCACCGGATCCGCGGCGAGTTCGCCGAACGACCCCTGCCGCAAATGGCGCCCCTCGGCCATCACGATGACCTGGTCGCACAGCGCAGCGATGGTGTCCATGTGATGCTCGATCAGCAGCACGGATATGCCTTCGGTCAGGAGCCGGCGCAGATGATCACCGATCTCGCGCGCGAGAGCGGGGTTGACGCCGGCGACTGGCTCGTCCAGCAGCAGCAGCTTCGGCTCTGCCATGAGTGCACGTCCGATCTCCAGCAGCTTCTTCTGTCCGCCGGAAAGATCGGCGGCGCGCTGGTTCAGCACGCGCGCCAGGCCGAGGCGCTGTGCGATGTCGCCCGCGCGGGCCCGCAGTTCGGCTTCCCGTCTTCGCGCGGAGGGCGTGCGCAACACGGCGTTGACCAGCCGTTCGCCTGGTTGACCCGGGCCATAGAGCAACAAGTTCTCCAGCACGGAAAGCCGCGGGAACCCGCGTGCGATCTGAAACGTCCGTACCAGGCCGGCCCTGGCAATGCGATCGGTGCGCCAGTGGGTGACGGTATGACCTGCGAACCACACGCTGCCGGAATTCGGCGGCACCAGGCCGGAGATGCAGTTGAACAGGGTCGTCTTGCCAGCGCCGTTCGGTCCGATGAGGCCGGTTATGCGGCCCGCCTCAATGGCAAGATCGACGCCACGCAGGGCTTGGACGCCGTAGTAGCTGCGGGTGAGGGAGCGGACTTCGAGCAGGGCCATTTGGTCGGGCAAGTGAACGGCTCTACGATTGTGGACGAGCCACGTTCTGCCGAACAGGTGCCAGCATGACCAGCTTTCTCTTCACTGGCGGTCGCTTCCTCGATCCGCGCAAGGACGAATTGCAGGATGGTGTGTCCGTTCTGATTGAAGACGGAATCGTGAAGGAAGTCAGCGACCGCCCGAGCTCGAGCGGGTCCGCCACACGCATCGACCTCCGCGGACGCACGCTGATGCCTGGGTTGATCGACTGTCACATCCACATTGTCCTGACCGAGGTGAACCTGCGGCTGCTGGCCGATGTGCCGCTGACGCTGCTCGCCGCCAAAGGGTCGGTCGCGATGCGCGCCATGCTGCGCCGCGGCTTTACCACGCTGCGCGACACTGGCGGCGCCGATTACGGCATGAAGGCGGCGGTGGAGCAGGGGCTGTTCGAAGGTCCTCGACTGTTCATCGCCGGGCAGCCGCTCAGCCAGACCGGAGGGCACGCCGACCACCGGCAGCGCACGCAGGACCGTGCGTTCTGCGCCTGCTGCTCGGGTCTGTCGTGGACGGCACGCGTCGCCGACGGGCTGCCCGAGGTCATCAAGGCGACGCGCGACGAACTGCGCAAGGGCGCCGACCATATCAAGCTGATGGTCTCCGGTGGGGTTGCGTCGCAGGCCGATCCGCTGGAAAGCCTGCAGTACCGCGTGGACGAGATCGAGGCCGCAGTGGAAGAGGCGACGCGCTGGGGCAGCTATGTCTGCGCGCACGCCTACTCGGCGGAGGCGATCGCGCGCGCGGTCAAGGCCGGGGTGCGCACGATCGAGCATGGCAATCTGATCGATGCGCCGACCGCGAAGCTGATGGCGGAGCGCGGCGCCTATCTGGTGCCGACCCTGGTGGCGTACGACGCGCTGAAGCGGCGCGGGCCGGAATACGGGCTATCGAGCTATAGCCTGGCGAAGAACGAGCTGGTGCTGCATGCGGGTCTGCGTTCGCTGGAAATCGCGCGCGAAGCCGGGGTGAAGATCGGGTTCGGCTCCGATCTGCTTGGGCAATTGCAGAACGATCACTGCAATGAATTCGCGATCCGCCGCGAAGCGATGACCGCGCAGGAGATCATCCGCTCTGCCACACTGGTGAATGCCGAAATCATTCGCCAGGAGGGCAAGCTTGGAGAGCTGACCCCTGGCGCGCATGCCGACCTACTGGTGGTGGACGGCGATCCTTACCACGACATATCCGTGCTGCTCGGCGACGGGCGGAACATTCCGGCGATCATGTCGGGTGGTCGGTTCGTGAAGAATGCTCTGGCAGTGTCACCGTGATCATTGTGGCCTGGGGTGCCGTGCCGTCAGCCGGCGCTGCTTCCCGCAGGGAGGTGAACAGAAGGTTGGGGGCGACCTGAATGCCATGCAGGAACTGTGTCACGGCACCGGCCCTGGCCTGCTGCACAGGTGCTGGCGTCGCTGCCGGCCCGGCGATATCGACCTGAAGCAGGGCCGGGGCCAACAATGCCTCGACGAGGCTGGCCAGGACGAACTGGCCTTTGGCGTCCAGTTCGGCGCTGCCAGTCGGGAACAGCGTCTGATCGGGGAAAGTGACACGCGCTCCGTCCGGCAGCCGCTCCAGCATCGCGCTGCCGTTGGAGAGCTGGGGCGCCAGTTCGCTCTGCAGCCGGTCGCCCAGGTCCTGCGCCGGGTACTGGGCCGCGCAGCCAGGCAGCAGAACGAGCGGGGCGACAAAAACCAACCCACACGGGCGGATGAAGCGTATCATTCAGGCATCTCCTGCCGAAGCACTGTGAAGTAGCTCATAGGCTACCCAGGGTTCTTGGAGCCATGTCCGAGCAGCATAGGGTGCTGTGCAGCGGTTCGCCAGGATGTCATTTCGACGGTTGCATGCTAGTGAACCACTCCTGCATAGTGCAAGTGTTGGAACCCCGGGATGGACGCGTATACACAAGAACGCCGGTTGCTGCGCATCAAAACGGTCCTGGGTCAGGATCACGTTCTGCTGGTGTCGCTGCGCGGCCAGGATACCCTTTCGACGTGCTTCTCCTTCGATCTCGAGCTGGCCTCGAGCGATGGCGGGATAAAGCCGGGGGATGTCCTGGGCACGCCCGCGACGATTTCGCTGGTGGATGGCGCCGGGTTCAGCGCACCGATCAACGGCATCATCGCGCGATTCTCGGTGGCGCAGCGTGGCGGACGCGGACTGACGATCTATCGGGTACGGCTGGTGCCAAGCCTGTGGCTGCTGACACGAACGACCGACTGCCGAATCTTCCAGGACATGAGCGTGCAGCAGATCGTCGATAAGGTCCTGGGCGAACACGGCATCAGCAAGAAATCCTGGCGTTTGAACGGCGATCACCCGAAACGCGACTATTGCGTCCAGTATCGCGAGAGCGCGCACGACTTCATCTGCCGCCTGCTGGAAGAGGAGGGCATCTTCTTCTATTTCATGCACGAAGACGGCAGCCACACCGTGGTATTCAGCGACAACAACCGGGGGTTCACAAGCTGCGCAAATGCGCGTGTCGTGGCTACGCCCGAGACCGGCAACCTGGGCGGCATCTGGGGATGGGAACACAGTTATCAGGTGCGCTCGGGCGAGTGGGCGCTGGAGGACTATAACTTCGAGACCCCGTCAACCGACCTGCTGGCGAAGAAGCCGTCGATCAACCCGGTCTTGACGAAGCGCAAGCTGGAAATGTTCGACTACCCTGGGCGATACACGACAAAGGGTCCCGGGCAGTCTCTGGCGAAGCTGCGCATCGAGTACGAAGAATCGGCGTATCAGGCGATTGCCGGCGAGGGAGCGTGTATCGGCTTCGACGCAGGCGCATTCTTCAAGGTGGCGAATGCCGAAGGGGAGGATGCGGGCGAATTCGTGCTGACCTCGGTTGAGCATGCAGCCGAGGACTGGAGCCTGGTGACCCAGGACGCCAAGCCGGCCAGCTACACGAACCGGTTCATCTGCACGTCGCGCAAAGTGCCGTATCGGCCGCCGATGAAGACGCGGGCGCCGCGCATCCACGGCACGCAGACTGCGGTGGTCACCGGGCCGGCGGGCGAGGAAATCTTCACCGACAAGTACGGCCGCATCAAGGTGCAGTTCTTCTGGGACCGGCAGGGCAAGAAGGACGAGCACAGTTCCTGCTGGGTGCGCGTGGCGCAAAGCTGGGCGGGCCGCAATTTCGGCACGATATACCTGCCGCGCATCGGCCAGGAGGTGGTGGTCACATTCCTGGAGGGCGACCCGGACCGGCCCCTGGTTGTCGG
>DATBKQ010000228.1:0-22684 GCA_036555825.1 Acetobacteraceae bacterium
GCTGTAACTGCCTCCAGCGCGTGGGAAGCGGACACGATCGCCTGAGACAGCCGGTGATACGACGGATGGTACTTGCGAGGCAGCTTGTGTGCGAATGGCATGGTGAACTCCTGAGGGCACTGCCTCTGGCTCCCCGAGAGCATCCAAGCCAAGATTACCGCCTATTGGCCGGCGATTTTGGAACATGTTGCGCCCCGACCCGGCGGTGCGTCAACGACTGCTCGCCGCCATCAGTAGCCGCCTGCTTCCACTCCTGCTGCAGAATCTTAATATAGCAGCGATGGCGCGCATCTATCAGCCGACAAGCGCCTTCGCCAAGGGGTGTCATGGCTGATTGCGAGGCGTTCGGGGGGTCTCAGAGAGCGCACCCCTCCTGGCGTCCGGGGAGGAACCGCGCGGGACTCTGAACCATTGCCGGTTACAAATGAGTCTCATCCGCTCCGGAGGAAGTTCACGCGCCCGCGGGCCGCGCCCAAGGGCCTCAGGCGTATGCGGGCCGACACCACGGAATTCTTCAGTGTCCCAGGTGCTGGATCAAGGAGGTGATAGATCGCCTCTCCAGGCTGAAGGCGACGGCTTACTCCGGTGCAGTGTGTGCAAGAGAACCTTTACCGCTTCTGCCCTTCTCAGCGATCGCACTTACAGCCGCGCTGGCCGGCGAGCTCGCCGGCTACGGCCACGACGTGCCGCGGCCCTGAGGAAACTGGCACGCCAATCACAGCGCACCCCAGACCGCCCTATGCGGCGACGGGACTTATAGCTTCAGCGAGCATCTCTACGCCGATGGAACCTGTTCTCATCACGGCGGGGTCGCGAAGCATTTGGAATACGGCTCGCCAGCCCCGCCACTGCACGCGCTGGCGGTTTAATTTACCTGACCCTGGCACTTCTTGATGAAGGATGCCTTCGCGGCGCCAGCCAGTGGCTTGCCATTCTTGTCGATCGCCTTCGGTTCACAGGCTTCGCGCGTGCATTTTGCCATGAAGCTGTTTAGTGCTGCGCCGTGAAGCGGCCGGCCGTCCCTGCCGATTGCCTTGCTCTGGCAGCTTTCTTGGGCCAGGGCAGGACCGGCGATCAGTCCGGCCAGTAGCACCGCAATGCTCAGACGCCCCATGCTGTCTCCCTAGGCTATCCGCCAACGGCTCAGCTCTATCAGGATAAGCCAAGCCCCGCCACCTGACCCGCAAAATCGACGGGGGTTGGGGATGGCTATAGGTAACCGTGCTCAGAGAGGTAGCGTCGGAGCGTCGGATCGATTGGCTCACCCCTCCAGGCAATGCCAAGAATTTCGATTGCCTTTCCGATCAATTGAACCCTGGCCGCGCCGCCGGCGTCATTCCTGGCTCGGTAATTCTCTTCCAACCCCCGCAGATGTTCTTCTTCCCTGCCGGCCGCCCACATCTTCGCAGTCCGCGCATGCTGCCAAATGCTTATATCGGTCATCAGCAAGCCCCACGGCGAGTCATCTGCCGGGTTTGCCAATCTGGTGCCGAATGAGAGAACAAAATGGCCGTTGACGGTTTTGCCGGATGCAAGCTGTGCCTCGATTTCAATCGTCGCAGGGTCCTTCAGAAAGACTCTGGCTGGTAGCCTGAGACCAAAGCCACTCCGGTGTGAGTCACGCCACCGGGGAAATACCGCCGCCACGTCTTTGCGCACCGTCCCGTAATCGGCGCTGGCAATGTAGCGACCGTCAGCGTAGACGTTGATCTGCTCGATGCCCTGCGGCGCGACGGCCCAGCCCGTCAGCTGGAGCAACTGCCGGCCGTTCAGTGCTGCGGCGCCGTTCGCAACCCGGGGGTATTCCACATAGATGACCGCTGGCGGCCTCGTAGATGCGCCAGATGCAAGCGGCATCGTCAGATTGCTGGTCACGGCTGCCGGGACGGCGCTCGGCGACATAGGGATGGCCGCGTAACACTCCATGCCGTCGCGCGAAGCCGCCGTCACGTCCACCTGCGCGGGCACATCCTGGCCTGCCAAGTCGATCTGTGCTGCGAATCCAGGGCGATCGGCATCTGGATAGTCCCGGCAGTAGCCTGGAATTTCGATACCCGGCTGTCCATGCACCGCAACTGCGACATGCTCTCCCACTGCGATCCGCACCGTTCTGATCCCGCCGCGTGCCAGTGCCCAGCCACGCGCGGTCAAAGTGGCGTTGGCGATTTCCAACGAGATGAGTTGCACGACAATAGGCGGGTCAGTCGGCAGTTCCGTGGTTGGCTCGCCGGGACTGGCCGATATCGCCACGACATCTGGCGCGGTGCGGTCAACTTTGCACTCGATGCGTCCGCGCTGCATCTCGCCTACCCAGTCCGTGACTTCGATCTCAAAGCTGTCTGTCCAATCCGCCTTGGCGTCTGTTTGACTGATGGGGAGGGCGAAGGCGTGTTGCAGTTGGCCAATATTGTGCATCACTCCTTCAAGCGGGGTCCGGATCAGCGGACGATATTGAACCCGGCAGATCAGCCGGCCCTCGCGGCTCAGCGCGACTGAATGCAGCGGCGTGCCTGAGGCGACCGCGCCGAGGATCGTGAATGCGAGCCGGCCTTGCTGACGGGTGCACGGCGCCTGCGGCAGACTGCGAAAAAGTGGATTAACCATACGCCGGCGCCCTACTTTCGAGGCGACGCGGACTTCTTCGCCAGTTTCTCACTCAACCTCTGGCTTTCGAGCAACTGTCGCAGGTGATACGGCACCCTGTCAGACTGCTGTATCTCCACGATTGCATTCCGAATCATCGCGGGCATGAGCAACTGAACGACCTGCTGCGCAAAATCCGCGGCGATCCGGTCGAATTCTTCCTTGGTCGGCAGGCGTTCGAGGGACTGTGGTTGCATGCCGATGGTTCTACCCGGTTGGCGGCGCCTTTGCCAGTCCGATCCGTTCAGCCAGGGACCGAGGCGCCTGTCCGTGCGGCTAGCTCGCGCTCCGCTGCCATCGCCGCAAACCTCATCGCCAGCGCCTCCAATGCTGTGCGAACCTCGGCTGGTGAAGCCGTTGCCGCCATGGCCCAATACGCATCGGCGCGTGCCAGCAACTCGGCGGCGGACAGTTCGGAAAGGCGAGGGCGCTGCGTCATAGTCTGCACATTGCGCCAGAATGGTTGACAATCGCTTAACGAGCTTCGGGATGATACGTCGGCCGGGCAGCGGGAACTCGACCGGAGAGATGAGGCTCCACTCTAGCGGCAAGGCCGCACGCGGGCCTGGCAGACTGCGCCGGGGCGGCCCCGCAGCGCGGCCGTGTCATTGAAGGGGCTGCAGAAGCCACCCGTTCTGTACCGCCGCTGCGCCCCTTCTGGTCTGCGGCGGTCGGCGGGCACTGACGCCGGGCCGGTAGCCCATCATAGATCAGATGTAGCGCTGGCCCAGTTGAGCAGCCTGTGTTCGAGCCGGTTCAGGCCAGCGCAATGAAGCTGCGCCAGCATTCCGCTTGGGTAGTTCGGCCATACCTGCCCGCGGGTGCGAGCTTTGGATCGCCGGCCGAACCAACGGTCCGCAGCAGCAGCAAGTTGACCCCGGGACGGCGCAGTTCAGCATGAAGCCGCGGCCAGTCCGGCTGTGGTCTGGGCTCCCGTGGGTGGCGAATGGCGGGCTGAACAGTCGCGCCTCAAGAGCGCTGTCGTCCAACCCGGCCGGCACGGGCCAAGTGATGCCGACCACCGTGGCGCGACGCAGATACTCCGCCACCGTGTAGCTACTGATGCTGATGGCGGCCGCGATGCCGCGCTCACTGTGGCCGGCACGTGCTTGAGACGCAGAACTCCTCAGACCTGACGCATCGGCAGTCTCTGGGCTGGCATGGCGCTCCCCGGTGTCGCTCCGCGGAACGTGCCGTCGGTTGGCGACTGCTCGTGGTCTGTCCCGCCACTCTCAGGGGATGGCCGCCTTCATTGGAATCGGTGGCCGGCTTGCGTCGGAATAAGTGGCCGGAATCGAGCGGAATCACCGGCCGCATTGCCTCAGAATACGCACCGCTTGACAGCCCGCCGAACCCTCAACTCGTTCCGCCCCCGGGCACCGGTGGTGCGGCAACGATCGGCGCCGCGGTGGCTGCTACCCTACGGCGTCGCCGGCCGGTGGACTGGCCCCGGAACCTGGCCAGCGGTAAGATAACCCCTCGCCGGCAACGAACCCTTGGGCGTCGGCGGCAGAGAGACACGACCGTGCTCCCGCTCATCCAGCGCAGGAGCCCGCCATGACGGCACCCCCCGAAATCATTTCCCGCCCATCGATCGAGTCACCTGCGATCTACTTCCGGGAGCGAGCCACCTCCTGGCGGAAGAAAGTCACGGTAATGCTGGCGGTCGTCGGTCTCGCTTTCTTTCAGGAAACCGGCATCGCTTCGGCAGGCAAATGGCACGGCTGACCGAGGGCAAGCACGAGCAGAGACGCCGTTCTCCGGCAGCCCACTATAGAGTAGCATCGGCCCCGGCCGGTGAGTTCCGGCCGCAATCGAAAACGGGAGGGAGAACGGCAAATGGCAATCCACGTCGTGACGCATCGCAAGGGCGGGAGCACGGCAGAGGTCACTCCGGCTGTCAGTCGGCTGAAGGTGGCGGCATTGAGAAGCGGCGCGGAAGACTTCCGACTGTCCATCGAGCTCGCTGGACCCGAGGCGGGCCAATGGGTTCTCGTTATCAGGTTCAGCGACATGGCCTCTTTCGGCAGGGCGATGCAAGCTGCGATGGCTGACGCTGACGGTCGAGCAATCTTGGAGGACCTCGAAAAAATCAGTCCGACGACGAGCCGTCGCCTTGTTGCCGAGGTTGACATCTAACCCGCGAGGATTGATCGCCGATCCGCTGCCCGATGCCACCTTTGCGGGCAGCGGTGCGCGCGATCGGCGCTCCACGCGGCGAGATGCGCAATTCCGCAGGCATAGACCGGCAACATAGCGGAAGTGCTCGTAGCTGAGAGTTCCGTGGCGCCACTTCAGCAGGGCGCGTGGGTCGTCAACGGCCATGGCATTGCGCCAGCCGAGCGGGCCTCCTTTAGCATTCGCGCGACCACAGAACCTACTGGCGAGAAGCGCCACTACGTCCTCGACGTGCTGCTTTGCGACTGACAGACACCAGCGCCTGCTGACTTCGGCTGCGGCGACGACTGAGCGCTGTGTAGCTGCCGTCGAAACCACCGGACCGACCGGCGGAGCTTTTGGGAGGCCGAACCAGGAGCGAGGGGGCAAGGTAGGACGCCGCAATCAGGAAAATCGGGCGGCCCAAGCCGAGCCGCCCCGAGTTGTCCATAAGGATCACCGCGCCAAAGCACGGCACCGGAGGCTCAGATACCCCGGCGCGCTCGGCTCGTCCACCTGCATGCGGTTGCGTCGGGACCGGTCAGGCCGCCGCGGACGCACCAATGGCGCTTGCTCCAGCGTCGCCGCTCTGGTCTCCAGTTCCTGAGCGAGGCGATCAGTCGCGCAATCGTCAGTTCGTCGGGTAAAAAGTCCCGAGCGAGGCGCCGGGCGCGCGCTGCCATTTCCAGCAGTTCACACTGCTCGCGCCGGGCCTGGGGCGCGATCAGAGCAGGGCCAACCAAATCAGTACACCCAGCACGCACCAGAATGCTGCGGCTAGCGCGAATGCTGTTGCTAAGCAGCGAACCGATATGCCGGAGGTTGGAGAGAAGTCATAGTCAGTCGATCCTTCCAGCCGAGCCAGCACATCGGCCGGATTATTGGCCAGCAGGCCATGTTCGTCCGCTACCAGAAAGTTCAAGTGCCGCATCGGCGTATCTTACCAACCAACCCACGATGATCCGTGAAGCGAGCGGCGCCCCTGCATTAATTCACTGCAAGCATCACCTCAGTTATTCCGATTCAGCAGTGATATCCTTGTTTATCGCCGATTATTTGGAGGCAGCATCAATGCTAATTTCGCAGCCACAAAGTTACGAGGAAGGTTCATTATGCTTGCGCTTAGTGCAACCCTACTCGCCCACGTCCCTGTCACGTAGCTTTCGTTTGACCAAGCTTAGCGGGTAACCTTCGACTCCGTCCCACATGGAGCAAGCGTGCGACTATGCCCGCGCCCTGGAGGCGTGGAGCCAGTGGCTCCGCCACTGGTGTCAAACTCGGGACGGGCGAGCGCTTCGCACAGCGATCGCCTGCCAGCAAATCGCGAAGGAGAAATCTGCCGTCTGGCAAGCCGAGCTGAAGACGAGCCACTCGGTCTGGGCCGCGCGCGCCGAGCGAGCTGCGCGAGAAGAGCTAGGCTTGCATCAGATCCTGCGGCAGATCCGGCGTGACCAGCGGCTGCTGCACACGGAAATCATCGCTGCGGTCCTGTCGCCGAACGGGGGATCTGCCGATAAATTGCGGCCCCTCACCGAGGCCAGCCCTCCGCGCGGGCTGCTGGCGCTGGTGTCGGAATAAGCTGCTTCACAAAAGCTTGATCAGAATCCATTCCCGACCGAAACTCCCCTCTTTGGGGGGCGACACATGAATTCAAATCGGCTCTTGCCCGCAGGCCGTGAGACTGCCGCGGAGATACAAGCGAGCCACGAGGTCATGGACCTCGTGCGCGACAATTCTGTGCTTAGCCGCTGGGTGATTCAGCTCCGCGACCAGTGCCGGTCCTGGCGCGACGTGCGGGCTGTGATCGAGGCGAAGATCAAGCCTGTGCGTCCGCTCCACCAACGCAGACAAGCGAACATGCCAGAACGAACAGAAGCGGGTTAGGCCAGCTCGGGCTGCCTGCGCGTACATTGCCTTGGACCGCCGCTGCATGGCCTGGACAGGCAGCGAATAATGCCGAGGTCTTTTCCCTCTTGCGGCGCGTGGCGTCACCTTCGCATCCAGACTAGGAGTATTCCAGCCAATGGAGGGCGTGCACGTGCTGGACTTCGTCGTTGTTCCGCGCCGGTCTAGCTACTGGGTGGAAGAAATCCGAGATGGCAGCGACCGCCGAGTAATTGCGCGTTACCCCAACGAGGACGACGCCGTCGAGCGACTGCGTGATCTTCGAGCACGGCAACGGAATCGAGAGCAGCGGGAAATGGCGCTGGGGGCATCCCGATTTCATACGTCAGCGTAGGCAAGCTCGCTGGCCCTGTTCGGTTTCTGCGTTGGTTGGCCGCATGGCCGCACCCGCTACCCCGATCCGAATTATTCCCGGGGCCGGACGGCAAGACGTGCCGCCGGTTGGGGCGGGCGAAACGCGCCCGCGGCCACTCCGTGTGGTCCCCGTCCGAAATTGAAGACGGTCGCCGAACCCAGCAGCGCGGGTGCTGCCGATCGCTCGCGAGTTGAAGGACCGAGTGGTCCATAAGGATCACCGCGCCAAGCGCGGCGTCGGAGGGTCAGTTACCCCGGCGGCTCCTCCACCTGCATGCAGTTGCGTGGGAGTGGCGCCGCGCGGTCCGGAATGGCTAACAGGATTTTCGGAAAGAGAACGCCCGGGAAAGCGAGGGACCGATCGCACGCATGAGCAGACCGACTACACCTTGCAAGTCCGGCCCCCACCGGTAGATGATCGCCCTCAAAGGGAGGTCATAAAATGCAAAAAAACATAATTCGTCGTGGTGTCCTGCAAGCCGGAGTGGTCGCACCGCTTGCCTTTGCCGGTCCGGCCGGAGCGCAATCATCCGGTTCCGCAAAGACCTATGTTCTTGTCCATGGATCGTGGTGCGGAGGATGGTTTTTTGATCCGGTCGCAGATCACCTTCGTGAGGCTGGTCACCGTGTGCTCACACCGACTCAGACTGGTTTGGGTGAACGCAAGCATCTGCTGTCGAAGGACATCACGCTCCAGACGTTCATCGAGGACATCAGCAACGTCATCGAGTGGGAGGAACTGCATGACGTGATCCTGGTCGGTCATAGCTCGGCTGGTGGACCGATCACAGGCGTCGTGGATCGAATGCCGGATCGTGTTCGACACGTCGTCTATCTCGACGCCATCATCTTGCAGAATGGACAGAGCTTCTTTAGTGCCTCGTCGCCTGACGTTGCTGCGACAAGGCGAAAGCAGGCACAGGAAGTCGCAGGAACCTCCGTTATACCGCCACCGCTCAAAGTTTTGGAGAGTTTCCTTGGAATCCGTGATGCCAGCGTGCAGGACTGGTTCAAACGGAGAATGACCCCGCATCCCATCGCGACGTATGAAACGCCACTCAAGCTCAACACACCAACGATCGGCGCTGGCAGACCATGCACTTTCGTTGCGTTTACCGGGCCAGGGCCAGAACCCAGTCGGCAGTGGGCGAAAAGCCAACCAGGATGGAAGTGGACGGAAGTGAAGTCTGGTCATGCTGCTCCCGTCATCGTACCGGAGCAGGTGAGCCAAGTACTCGATGAGATTGCCTAAGGCTGGGCGGGCCTTTGCAAGCGTGGACCTTGGGCCATCCAAGGCAGCGTCGGCCGGGCTTCGCACTTATGGCAAGTCGCGCGCCGAGCGCCTGAAGCGCGTGCGTGGAGGACGGACCGGCAGTGGCTGCCAATCAACGATGGTAGGGACACACTCCCGAGCCTGGGCCATGTTGTCCACGCCCGGAAAGAGCCGGCGCAATTCCATGACCGCGGATGGCTCGTCGCGCTGCTCGAAAACGGTGCGGATCGTCTTGGCTTCTGCCTCGCTGATGCAGAACATCGGCGGAGCATGCGAGTGGGCTGCCGTGCCGGGCAAGCCGAAGAACGTGGTGATCAGGCGGGTAGTGACGGGAGTACCGGCCATGGTCACGGTCGCCACCAAGGAGGACGGAATGGGCAAGGGGATCGACATCACCGCACTGAAGCCGGTGGTGACACGCTGTATCCGCCGCCATTCGATGAACCCTGCCGGGCACGCGAGCGCAGGCGGCTCGGCGATGCCGCGGTGCTGACGCGGTACGGCGTGAACTTGTTACGCCTGCCGCCTGACGGGGACGCTGTGCGGTGCACTGCCCGGACTGCACCACCAGGCGGCGCATCAGGTGCTCAACGACCCGCCATACCGTGACGAAGCTTGTGATTTAGTTCACAGCTTGCTCCATGATGGCCGGGTATCCGGTCGCGCAGATAACCCGTATGATCGGTGAAGCACCGCCAATCGCCGCAGTCGCTGTCCAGCCTGGAGACTGAGTTACGCAAGGTCGAGGAGAGGACTATGGAAACGCTTGCCGCCAGCGCGATCAGTATCATCGCGCCTTATCTGGCCAAGACCGCCGAGGAGTTCGCGAAGGAGGCAGGCAAAGAGGCGTTCGAATTGGCCAAAAAGATAACCGGCAGGCTCGAACGGTGGTGGAGAGGCGACCCCGTAGCGCAGACGGCAGCCGAAAATCTATCAAAGGACCCGGAGCGCTACAGTTCGATGCTATCTGGGCTCTTGTCCGCGGACCTTGCTAAGGATGAGAAGTTCGCAGCGGATCTACGCAGCTTGATCGACGAAATGGGACCAATCGTCGAAGTCGTGCAAAAAATGGAAATTGCCCGTGGGGTAACCGGAGCAGATATCAACGCCATGCTGCAGGGACGCGTACGGGTTGAGCAAGACATGCGCCAAGCCGAGAACGTAACCGGGTTTAAGGCTCAACGACTCGGTAGATAGAGCAGAGCACACCATCGTGCCCGGAACTCTTCCTGAAGCAGGTGGCGGCTGGCAGGCGGGCCCCGCAGACCTATTCTATGAAGATCTAATTTCGGACTATGTGGACGGTTCGGACATCGTCAAGCGCGGCTGGTTGAGTAAGGAGATTCAGAACCGGTTAAAGCATCCTGACTGCCGCTACGTTCTCGTGACCGGCGAACCGGGTGCCGGCAAGACTGGGATCATGGCCGCGCTCGCGCGGGCGAACCAGAATTGGCTGCGTTATTTCATCCGCTCTAACAGCGTGGCCCCATTGAGCAGCGGCGATGCTGTGTCGTTCATGCTGAGGGTGGGTCATCAGCTCGCGCACTGTCATCCCGAGATCTTCGATCCCGCGCTTTTGGAGATTGTCGTCGAACAGCGCATCGGGCAAGCAGGGCCCGGCGGCACCGTGACCGGCGTGCGGATCGAGGACCTCAAGGTTTCGCCATTCTACCGGACCGCAATCCGCGTTCAGCAGGAGGTCGCGAGCCTTTCGGGCGGCCTGGTCGGGGCCGAGATCTCGCAGGCTACAGTTGAGCCCAGGCTGCTCGAGCCCGCCACACTTGGCCAGCTCGCATTGCTTGACCCAGCCTCGGGGCTGGCCCGGCGGGAGCCGGACGAGATGATCGTCGTGCTCGTGGACGCCCTGGATGAATTGCTCTCGCTGAGCGGGACAACGATCCTTGACTGGCTCGAGACGGGACCAAGCCTGCAAAAATCCAATATCCGGCTCGTGATGACCTCCCGGCCAAATGACCGCCTGCGAACGCTGGAGGGAATTCGCGAGGGGCAAGTCGAGGTCTTGCGGATTGAAGACTACTCGAGGGAAGTTGGGTGCGACGTCCGGGCGTTCGCGTCGAAGCTGCTGGACGAGACTGGCGTGCTGTCGCGGAGGCCTGCAATCAGCAAGGACGACGCGCTAAATGCGCTCGGCCGGGCCGCGCGAGGGAATTTTGCGTATTTGTCCGCCTACGCGCGTTCGCTCCGCGCGGCCAACGCGCGTTCGCTCCGCCCGAACGCCACCTCTGGCGACGCCGAAACTTTGGACGAGCTGCTCCGGTTCGAGAAGCTGCCCGAGGGCTTGTATCCACTTTACGCGACTTTCGTCCGCCAGATCCGCCGGCAAATCGAATCTTTGGGTCAGCTTGAGGTTACCACAACTGATGGGGGCTTCGTGCGTGCGTGGGAGGGAGCTGGGCAACCGATCCTCTCGATCCTAGCGGTGGCGCTAGCGCCGCTGAAGCTCGATCAGCTCATGAAGTTGGGAGCGCTGCGGGTATGGAAGAGTGCGGCCAACAACGTCCTGCGACACTTCGTGCCATTCCTAGACGAATTCGGCGGGGCCTGGCAGTTCTTCCATCCTTCGGTGGGTGAGTTCCTGCGCTCGGCCGACTTGGACGCAATGCCGGACGTGGCAGTTGATGCCCGGGAATGGCATACGCGCATTGTCCGCCATTACCAAGGCGGCACGGCCTGGACGGATGTCAATTGGCGGGCTCTGGACGACTACGGCCTGCTGCATGTCGCGGAACACCTGGCTGCGGGCGACCCTGATCCGATGGCGGTCAGCCAGCTCGTCACGGATGGGCTCAGGGTGGCACTGAAGGCGAGGTTCCACAGCGACCTCCCGTTTCGCAGGGTAGTTGCGCGCGCCCTGGCGGGTGCGGAGCAGGCCCCAGAGCTCGGAACGATCATCAGCGGGACAGCGTCTCTGGGCTTCGTCCTGTCCGGGCTGAGTTCTGGTGCTGCGCAGCTGGATCCTGCCGTTTACGGATTGATGTCGAGGTTGGGCCGTACCGAGGAGGCTCTTGCCCGCGCGGAGGTGCTAACGCCTGGCATGCTGCGCTTCCGCGCGCTGGAAGCAATCCGGCAGTCGACTCCGCCCGTGTCGCGGGCCGCGCTAGGTCCCTTGGACGGCGCCGACCTCCTCACGGGTGCGGCGCTCGAAGTGCCAGCGGCGACTGGCACGTTGTTTACCGGCCTGGATCGTACCGAGTGTCTGCGGGGCGCGGCCATTGCGATGGCGCCGCATAGTCTGGAACGGGCGCTTCGGCTGGTCGATATGCTTGAGCGACCGGAAGATCGCGAGAAGGAGCGGCGCGCGGTGATGGTTGCTGCGGTGGCCGCGCAGCCGGAGGCGGCCGCGGAGCTCATCGCGACAATGCCCGACTCTGGCCGGGCCACTGCGGCCGCTGCGGCCGCCGCAGGCGCGGGCGCACTCGGGTCACGGGATACTCTGATCGCGCTAGTCGGCGAAAACCTCGCGGCGGCGGAGTGGGCGGAGCAAGTGTCGGCCTGCGCCCAGGTGCTCACGTTGCTAGGACCCGACCATCCGGCTCAAAGCGACCCTTGGGAAGCGGCGTTGACGGTAGCGCTGAATCGCCTCTCGCCCGACGAAATGACATCGTATCGCGGTTGGGGTTGGGCGGTCGTGGAAGCTGCAAAGCTCCTGCACGGCGGGTTCCCGGAGTTGGCGGTACGCGTGCTGGCGCGGTGCGAGCCTGAATCCGTAGGCTCATCGACCGACTCGCAAGCGCTTAATGTGGCCGAGACCTGGGCGGTGTGGGGCCGCAAGGAAGAGTGCACGAGACTGATTGAGAAGGCGCTGGCCTATTATCATGGGCTTCAGTGGTACGGCCCGGCCCGAGATATCGCGCGCGCGGCCTCGATCGTCGCTAAGATAGACCCAGCATGGGGCGAGCAACTCGCTGGGGAAGCGATGGCGCTCGTGGAACCGGCTATTGGGACGACCGACCCCTTCGAGTGGTTGCGGCTAGACAGCATTTTGGCGGGCGTTGTAGAAGCCTTTCGCCGATGGGACCGGGTACGCGCGCTAAGAGTCGCGCGGTGGCTCAAGGGCAACTGGGTTCATGGCGGCCATTGGGACTCCATGAGCGGCAGGGGATCGGCGCTGGCCCTAATAGGTCTTGACGCAGCCGATAGCGACCCCGCGCTGTCGGCGCAGCTCCTGGCAGAGTGCATGTCCGGCGATACTAAGCTGGTTCCGCTGGGCTATCCAGACCAACGTGACGTCGGGGAACTCTTCGCGCTCGAGGCATCAGGCACGTCCGGTAACGTCCACGTCGCAAATTTCGCCGCACATATTTCCAACTATCTGAGTTACTGGTCCGATGGACGGAATTGGCGGGTCTTCGCCTCTCCCGCTGACGTGTTGCGAAGCCTTGAGTTCCCATTCTTTCGGCGGGTGACCTGGGCGCGCGCCATGATTGCGGCCATTGTCCCGACCGCCGAGGTGGACTGCGAGCGCGCCATCGCCTTCGCGTTCCGTGTAACGGATTCGTGCGAGGTCCTGGTGGGCCTGGCTATGGTAGCGCAGGTCTTGGAAGCAGCGGACGACCAGCGCTCGCCGCAGGCTGTTCGGCTGGTCGAGGCAGCCTGGCGTTCGCTGCCGAACTACTTTTCCGCCATTGACCTCGACAAGCTCCCGGACCAGAAGCCCCTACTGCTCTTTTTGGATCCGAGCGTCCGCGCCCAATTTGAGGCGGCCATTCACCTGCCGCATGATTCGACCAACCTAGCACCTGCACTGGCAGGGGCGGCGAACTCTCGCTACGTCGAGATGGTCTGGCGCGCTGAGCGGTTATTCCAGCAAATCCGATACGGTCCGGTCGATGAACTGGTCGCGGAGACATCGAGACCGCAGATAGAAAGCATTCTGGACGAACTCACGAGCAGCGATCCCCTGGTTGGCAGTCTGGTGCGGGTCGCCTTTGTCTTCGCCCTGGCACCGCACGACGCTGCGTCCGCAGAACTCGAATTGACCAGGATTTCGGACCTGCTCTGCCGGAAGACTGCCGAGCTAGCGCTCGTCCTGATCGAGAGCCCGGCCCCCGGATCGGCCGTCGCGCGCTCGCTCGCATTCCTGGATCGCCTCGAGGACAAGATTAGCCCGTTGCATCGCGCCGATCTGGCAGCGACCGCCGCCCAATACTGTGGCGCCGAGAAGGGAAGCGAGTTGATCCGCTGGGGCCAGCGGGCGCTCGAAGGTGCCGACGCGCTTCTCAAAGCACGAGGCCAAATCACGCTCGCCGGGGCGGCGTCAGACGTGGACGCCGCGGCTCTGCTCTCGGCCGCACTGGAAAATTGCGACGCGATTGGCAACCCCTATCTGCGAAGCGACGTGCTGGCCGACATGCTTGGACCAGTGGTCGCCACGAAGGACCGGCGGCTCGTCAAGCGGCTCATCCAGCTCCTCGTTGGTGATGGCTGGAACACGTGGACAGAAGCGCTTCGCCGCGCCATGCCGCAACTCATCGCGCTCCTTGGACCGGGTTTCGTCGATCACCTCGACACGGCTCTACGGCGGTCCCAGGCCGCTCTCGGAACTGCCCCGTCAGAGCCGCTCGATGGCGTCCTGGCCCGGAGAACGGGTCCCAATTGTGACCCCCTCTCCGACGCGCTCTCGCACCTGCCGTCGGAACCAGAGCAGGAGGAACCTGACCCGGCTTATCTCGCGGCGTTCCTCACCCAGGAGGATTTGGGGACTTCGCTGCAATGCGTGCAGGACTCCCGGGTCGGCATGGGTGCTGACCCCGGCGATGGTCTGTACCGGCGCTTGGGTGGTCGACAAACCGGTCTGGCGGTCTGGATGGATGCTGACGACAACCCGATTTGGCGTCTCGTCGACATAAGGTGGCTATTCGGAACCGCAGAGGGCGCAGCCGCCTATTATCGCCTTCGGCTGAGCGCAAACAGTGAAGGAGCGCCACCGGTCGCGGTTGCGCCGATCGTAGGCGACGAGTGCGCGATATTCGGCGGCACTACCCCGATCCCAATAGCGCCTGGGATCTGCCTGACGCACTACTTCTATATATTCCGGGTCGGGCGAACGGTCGCAAAGCTATACGCTGCCCAGGGCCAGCAGGCGAGCGAGCCACTGACACCGCAGAACTTGGCACCGATCGCTCGACGTATTGTCGATAGAATTTCGGTCGCCGTTTAGGCGATGCCGGCCACGGCCACCCGCCGCAGATAAGCTCTGTGGCCAAATGCTTCGGCTCCTATGAGCGCGGCTGTCAGGCAATGAGTCCAGTCTGCCGCCGTGCTCGCGGCCGTCAAGGACAAGCCGCCGCTGCGCGCGGCAGGTTGGCACAGCATGCGTAGTGCAGGTACTGCCGCAAAGAGAAGGGCCGCCCAGATGAGCGGCCCCTTTCATCTGTAACCTTTGGGGTTTCCTATCGGGTCGCGTTGCGCGTTGCGTCTTTCACATCGCCGGCCGCCCGCTGCGCGCTCCCTTTGGCCTTGTCCACCTTACCCTCGGCCTGTAGCTTCTTCCTGCGGGTGACCCTGCCGACGGCGTCCTTCACCGCGCCCTTGGCCTTGTTGACGGCTCCTCTGATGTGCTCCCGAGCCATAGTTTCCCTCCTCCTGGCCGACTGATGAACGAGGGGCCAACAGCTTGCCGTTTTCAACTCACAATTGTTGGAGAAGAAACTACACGTCGCTGACCTTGGGCGCCTCCGCCCCCGGCCATGCCCAGATGAGGTAAACCAGCGTGTCGACGGCGTCGTCGTGTTTTCCGCCCGAATCCGAGCAGCTGGATCAAGAGCTGCTCGCAACCCTTTCGCGGGAACCTTACGGTTCCGTTTTTGATTTGGCGGGCTGCGACGCGCAGCCGGGCCCGCTTGTCCTTGATCTGGTGCATGGACGTAACGGCAAAGACGCGGCGCTCCAGCTTATCGAATGCCGCCTGCTGATAGGCCACCGCCTCGACGAAGAACCCGCTGCTCATGAGCCTGGAGTGCCGCACGAACACGGCAGCCGGCGGCGCCCGGCCGGCGAACGGCTGATCGTCGCGCACATAGGTCCATAATCGGCCGGTAATGGTCCTGCCCTTTGCCAGCACCGGCACGGTGGTGTCATCGCCATGGATACGCTGGGCCGCCATCACATGCGCACGGGTCAGAAGCGGTCGTGCCTAAGGTTGGG
Organism: Acetobacteraceae bacterium; assembly: GCA_036555825.1. Classification (GTDB taxonomy): domain Bacteria; phylum Pseudomonadota; class Alphaproteobacteria; order Acetobacterales; family Acetobacteraceae; genus JAMXLO01. The sequence continues at coordinate 15,500 of DATBKQ010000228.1, forward strand.
GATCAGCAACTTGAGATCCGCCACCATCGCTTCGGCACCCGAGGCGCGCTTCCGCCTCGCGACGTGCCTGGCGCTCGGCCGCCAACGCGGCGCGCAGCGTACAGAGTCCTACTTCTCCAGCGCGGGCACGACGGCCTGATGCGCCGGGGCCCACGCTGAAGCTGTTCAGCTCACTGATCTGTTGGTAGCTCAGTTAACCTCACCGGCGCTGCCGATGACGCGCATTATGCGCAACAGCAAATCCACGCCGAAGCGTCCGACGCTGGGTAAACAAAGTGCTGCTGCCTTGATAGACCCTCCGGCATCAGCATGGGTACGGTTTGTCGTAGCGTCTCTGCCTGAGCCTGGCTCAAGACGTGCAGCTTGTTGATCTTTTTGCCTGACTTTTCGATTATTTCCCTGAACGAGCGTTCGGGGTCTTGCGAGTGGGCTAATCTTGAGCCTTCATCGTGAAAACGAAGCGAGTAGCGTTCCAGGACCACGACGCCGTCGAAAACCAAAGTCCCATTTGCTTCGGATGTTTGTGGCATAGTCTGACTCCCCTGTAGTACCACGCCGCGCTGAACGCCTTGCTTGGCACAAGGTTCCAAGCGCCGTTGCGGTTCGGGAGCTCGACGAGGCCTCGATGCATCACCCGCTGCCACAGCAGGATGCCTGGCATCGTGTCTGTGAGGCGGTGGATGTTGCCGCGCAAATGCAGGCTAGGAGGCGCCAAACCGCCGGCTCCTCGCGCGGCAATCGCGCTCGCCAAGTCGCAAGCCTACCGGGACGCCGCGGATGCGCCGGCGACCCTGCGAGCCTATGCGACCGACCTCGCGAACTACAAAGCTTGGTGCGACCGGCACGGTTTCGTCGCCATGCCGCCACACCGGAAGTCGTCGGTGCCTATCTGGCGGCTGCTGGTGAAGGTTATGCGATGCCGACTTTGCGCCGCCGAGTTGCCGCCATTGCCCGTGCGTGTGCCGTTGCCGGCCATCCCCTCGACACCAAGCATCCTGGGATCCGCGAGACGCTCCGCGGCATCGGACGCAAGCATGGCAGTCGGGCGCGCCGCGCCGCAACCATCGCCACAGCGGAGGCCCGCAAGCTGTGCCGGGCCTGCGGGCCGGATCTCGCTGGCGCCCGTGACCAGGCGATGTTTCTCCTCGGCTTCGCCGGTGCATTGCGCCGCTCCGAACTCGTCGGGTTGGATGTGGAACACCTAACCTGGACCTCAGGCGGCCTGAAGCTGCTCATCGAGCGCTCGAAGACTGACGCTCAAGGTGAAGGCGCCGAGATCGCCAGCGCCTGCGGGCAGGCAGACGACACCTGTCCAGTCACCGCCCTCAAAACCTGGCTGGAGCTGTCCGAAATCACCACCGGCCCGCTGTTCCGGAAGGTCAACCGTGGTGGCGTGGTCGAGCGCGCCAGACTGACCACTGACGCAGTGCGCCAGATCCTTCTCAAACGTGCCGCCAAAGCTGGGCTGAAAGGCACATTGGCTGAACCGTTCAGCCCGCTCTGCCTGCGCGCCGGGTTTGTCACGACCGCCTATCGCAATGGTGTCGCAGACGAAGAGATCATGGGTCACACACGGCATCGGAGCCTGACCACGACGCGCAGCTACGTCCGACGCGCCAAGCTCAGCCGAGAGAGCCCGGCCGGCAAATTGGGACTTTAGAACGACGCGAACAGCACCGGACGTTATGTTACACTAAATCATGGTTGACACTCCCCCCGACTCAGACCGCCAGCTGACCGTCATCCGGCCGGCCACACCTAGCCATCCCAGCCGCGGCCGCCGTGGTGCCTGGCATGGTCGCCGACGCCGGCGAGCGCGCGACCAAGCGTTTCCTGGAGTTTCTTCGGCGCCAACATCCGTAACCGGAACACACGAACCGCTTATATGCACGCGGTCAGCCGGTTCTTCGCCCGGTGCGACCAAAATCAGATCGGCCAGCTCGCCGACATCGAACCGCTGCATGTCGCAGCCTACATCGAGGCGCTTGGCGATAATTTTGAGATGCCGACGGTCAAGCAGCACCTGGCAGCCATCCGTAAGCTGTTCGACTGGTTGGTCACCGGCCAGGTCGTTGCCACCAATCCGGCGCACGCGGTGCGTGGACCGAAGCATGTGGTGAGAACCGGCAAGACCACCGTGCTCGACGCCGACCAGGCGCGTACACTGCTCGATAGCATCGATATCTCGACCGTCGTCGGTCTGCGTGACCGCGCACTGATTGCGCTGATGACCTACAGCTTTGCCCGCGTCAGCGCTGCCATGGCGATGGATGTCGAGGATTACCTCCCCAAAGGGAAACGCTGGTGGATCCGTCTACAGGAGAAAGGCGGCAAACGTCACGAGCTGCCGGCTCATCATAATCTGGAGGCCTACATCGAGGCGGCTGGCATCCGGAATGACAAAAAGGGTCCCCTCTTCCGCTCAGCCAACAAGCGCACTGGCACTCTCACAAGCCACCGCATGCACCATGTCGACGCCTGGCGCATGGTGCAACGACGCGCCGCCGCGGCCGGATTGATCGTGCATGTCGGCAATCACTCGTTTCGTGCCACTGGCATCACCGCCTATCTCAACAACGGTGGCACGCTGGAGAATGCGCAACTGATGGCCGCGCATGAAAGTCCGCGCACGACCAAGCTTTACGATCGTACCGGTGATGAGATCACGCTGGATGAGGTTGAGCGGATCGCCATCTGAGCGCCGCCATTACGCACCAAGTATCTCCACCAGAAAGAGCACTGTGCAATCTGACAACGAACAATCGCCCCGCGAGACGCGCACTGATTTCAGATGTTGTGCCCTTTGTCAGTAGCGCGAATTTTCAACAGTATCCTTAGCTTCACACGATCGACTGTGGAGCGAGGCGCCCTCCGTGCTGTCTTGTGGCCGTCCACCGGGGCTTTCCAGCAGCGGAACGTCAGCGTAGAAACATCAAATAACCAGCCGCCGATCCGCACGGGTCGTCACCAGGGAAACGCGCACACATGACCGAGATACCGTCTCTGATCGCTCGCTTCGCCATGCCTGCAATGCATGGCATGCCCCGCATCACCATCGCTCTGTTTCTGCTCATGGTTGCACAGGGGGCAAATGCCGCCGAGTGCGGATCAACGGCTAACCGAACCGGCTGCGTCGGCCCCCGCGGCGCAGCAACCTACAACAAAAACACCGGCGAGGTTCATACACAACCTTACCATTCCAACGATGTCGCACCGGGCACGAACGTTCAGGGCAGGCGCGGCAATAGTGCGACCAAAGCTGTGGAGCCAGGGTGCGCTTTTGTTAACGGCAGACGGGTCTGCAACTAACCACTCTACAACCCGCCGAGACCGTGGAGCGCACGGAAAGGCCGAGACTTAGCTTGCACCCCTTTTGGCCCAGCAGTGGGACGCGAGGCCGAGCCCTCCCCTACAATGCAAAGAGGACAATCTGGCGATGAGCAGCGGAGACAAGATACATCGTTCACATCTTCCGATCCCAACTCCCGAGCGAACTGGGCTGATCACCTTCGATGCGCGGGACCCAGACACTCGCTTCCCGCCCATCGAGCAATTGCGTCCGCCCAACGGCGCGCCAAACGTGCTGCTCATTCTGATCGACGACGCCGGGTTCGGATCGTCGAGCGCCTTTGGCGGCCCTTGCCAGACACCGAATGCGGAAAAGCTGGCTGCTGATGGGCTGAAATACAACCGCTTCCACACCACCGCCCTTTGCTCTCCGACGCGGGCGGCGCTGCTGACCGGTCGCAATCACCACTCGGCCGGCATGGGCGGTATCACCGAAATTGCCACCGGCACGCCAGGCTACAGCTCGGTCTTGCCCAACACCATCTCGCCGCTTGCCCGCACTTTGAAGCTCAACGGCTACTCAACCGCGCAGTTCGGCAAATGCCACGAAGTGCCGGTGTGGGAAACCAGCCCGGTCGGTCCGTTCGACGCCTGGCCCACCGGCGGTGGCGGCTTCGAGTACTTCTATGGCTTCATTGGCGGCGAGGCGAACCAGTGGTACCCCACCCTCTACGAGGGAACCACACCGGTCGAGCCGAGAGGCACGCCGGAAGAGGGCTACCATTTCATGGCGGACATGACTGACAAGGCTATGGCCTGGGTGTCGCAGCAGAAGGCGCTGGCCCCGGACAAGCCCTTCTTTGTCTACTTCGCGCCAGGTGCAACTCACGCACCGCACCACGTGCCGAAGGAATGGGCCGACAAGTACAAAGGCAAGTTCGACGAAGGCTGGGACAAGCTGCGTGAAGCGACGATTGCCCGGCAGAAGGTGCTCGGTGTCGTCCCCGCGGAGTGCCAGCTCACCCCGCGCCACGCCGAGATACCGGCGTGGGACGACATGCCGGAAGCGCTAAAGCCGATCCTGCGCCGCCAGATGGAGGTTTATGCGGGCTTTTTGGAGTACACCGACCATCACGTCGGACGCCTGCTCGACGGTTTGAAGAAGCTCAATGTCCTCGATGACACGCTCGTCTACTACATCATCGGCGACAACGGCGCCTCGGCCGAGGGCACGTTGAACGGTGCCTACAACGAGATGGCCAATTTTAATGGGCTGGCCGCTTTAGAGACGCCAGAATTTCTAATGGAACGATACGAAAAGCTCGGCGGGCCGGAGTCCTACAACCACTACGCCGTGGGCTGGGCGCATGCCATGAGCACGCCGTACCAGTGGACCAAGCAGGTTGCTTCCCACTGGGGTGGCACGCGCAATGGCACCATTGTGCACTGGCCCAACGGCATCAACGCCAAAGGCGAAATCCGGTCGCAATTCCACCACGTGATTGACGTGGCGCCAACAATTCTTGAGGCAGCCGGGTTACCTGAGCCGATATCGGTCAACGGCGTGCAGCAGAAGCCTATTGAGGGCGTCAGCATGCTTTACTCATTCAACGACGCCGATGCCGGCGAGCGGCACGAGACGCAGTATTTTGAGATGTTCGGCAACCGCGGAATCTACCATAAGGGCTGGACTGCAGTGACGAAGCACGGCACACCGTGGGTGCTCGTGGGCAGAAAGACCGTGCCGCTCGACGATGATGTCTGGGAACTCTACGACACCAGCAAAGACTGGAGCCAGGCCAACGACTTGGCCAAGCAAATGCCGGAGAAGCTTCACGAACTTCAGCGATTGTGGCTGATTGAGGCGACGCGCTACAACGTGTTGCCCATTGACGACAGAGTTGCTGAGAAGTTGAACCCGGATATCGCTGGTCGTCCTGTGCTGATCAAGGGAACGACACAGCTACTTTTCCGCGGCATGGGGCGATTGTCGGAAAACTGCGTCCTGAACATCAAAAACAAATCGCATTCCGTTACCGCGGAGATCGAGGTCCCAGAGTCTGGAGCGGAAGGCGTTATCATCGCCCAGGGCGCAAACATCGGCGGCTGGAGCCTCTACGCGAAGAGCGGCATACTCAAATACTGTTACAACGTCGCCGGCGTGCACCACTTCTACGTTGAATCGACTGAAGTGCTGCCGAAGGGCGAGCACCAGGTGCGCATGGAATTCGCCTATGCCGGCGGCGGCCTCGGCAAGGGCGGACAGGTAACGCTCTACGTTGATGGCAAACAGGTCGGCGAAGGAACCGTCCCGATGACACAGGCGATGGTCTTTTCCGCCGATGATGGTTGCGACGTTGGCGAGGACAGTGGTGCGCCTGTCTCCCCGGACTACGGGTCGCGTGGCAACCAATTCAACGGGACGGTCAAAGGTGTGCAGCTCGCCATCGGGGATGCGACGGAGAGTCAGGATCACCTCGTCTCAGTGGAAGATGCTGTCCGCATCGCCATGGCACGACAGTAATCGAAATGCGAGGCGGTGATGGGGCCCGACGGCGCAGAGGTTTCCGTCACCAACCTGAGGGCAGCTCGAATTCAATCAACGACGCGGTGCGTTGGAGAAGCTGGAGAGATGGCCAGTGAGCGACAGGCCGCTTGCCCCCAATCTTGCCAACGAACTCGCGAGGGAACGCAACCGCGAGGCGGCAGAGCGTACGCTGATGTCGTGGATACGAACCGCTCTGTCTTTGATCGGGTTTGGGTTTGGCATCGGAAAGCTCGACGCTTACCTCCGGGGGGCAGGTCTGCATACCCGGTTCGATCTCCCGCACAGCACGCTGATTTTCGGCGCCAGCTTCATTGTCGTGGGAGTTCTCGGGCTGCTCGCCGCGATTGTTCAGCACGCCCGCATCCTGAAGCGGCTATCGCGGCCTGGTTTTGCCTATAACGCCATGCGCCCGATCGCCATGACCGTTGCCGCCCTGCTTATGCTGATCGGGGTATTCGGTTTAATTGCAATTTTGTGGTGATCGGTCGGATCCGTTAAGAGTGCCTGTCGTCAAGGGCGCTAACCAAGCCGCAGGAGATCACCGTGGGAACCGAAACCTATGCAAAAGCGACGCTGCGCCAGCGTGCCATGCACGAACTCACGGAGTTCGTGATCCTCACCGCTTATCTTTACGTCACTCTCGGGGCGGTGATTCTGCTGAAGGTGTCGGTGCTGCACGACCAAGGCATCAGCTTCGCCCCATGGGGTATTGCTATCGTCAAAGCCGCGGTGCTGGCGAAGTTCATGCTGGTCGGCCATGCAATGAAAATTGGCGAGCGCTATTCCACCCGCCCGCTGATCTGGCCGACACTCCACAAGGCGTTTGCCTTCCTCGTGCTGCTAATCGTCCTGACTATCATTGAGGAGGTCGTCGTCGGCCTGTTCCACCACCAATCGGTCGCTGCGTCGGTGAACGGACTCTTCGGGGCCAAGCTTTACGAGACCGTCGCCGGCATCGTCATTCTATTGTTGGTGCTGATACCCTACTTCGCCATCCGCGTGCTCAACGAGGCACTCGGCGAGGGCAGGCTGGCACGGATGTTCTTTGTCGAGCGGGAATCCGTGCAGCACAGGTAGGCCACCGGGGCAGCTGAACACAGCAACAGCTGGCCTCTACGCCGCGGGTCCCCTGCCCTACCGCAGATTCGCTCGGCCATCGGCGCATTCTTGAGACAATTTGTTATCAAGAATAAACGAGGTTGACCAGAGCAGGGAGGATAATGACGTTCCGAAAGGTTTCCAAATGGATCATGGGCGCGGTGACCTGAGCCCCAAGTTCCCTCCGCTCAAAAATAGAATCCTGGGTTGCCGCCACGCCGATCGTGACGGTGTTTCTCTGTTCGGTCGAG
>DATBKQ010000229.1:0-2592 GCA_036555825.1 Acetobacteraceae bacterium
CGGATCAGGATCGGTCAGGAGATCGCGGCCAAGGTCGACACCTATCCTGGCCAGACGTTTCCGGGGAAGATCGCCGCGATCAATCCACAGGTCGATGTCAGCTCACGCAACGTGCAGGTGCGCGCAACCCTGGGCAATCCCGATCGCAAGCTGTTGCCCGGGATGTATGCCACGATCGACATCGACGCCGGCGCGCCGCAGCGCCACATTACCCTGCCGCAGACCGCGGTCGCCTATAACCCCTATGGCAGCACCGTGTTCATCGTGGAGCAGAACGGTGCGGCGAAGACGGTTCGGCAGACTTTCGTCACCACCGGTGCCAAACGCGGCGACCAGGTCGCCGTGCTGAGCGGCGTGAAGGAGGGCGATGTCGTCGTCACCGCGGGCCAGATGAAACTGCACAACGGCTCGCCGGTGGCGATCAACAACAGTATCCAGCCCACCGCGGACGCGGCTCCGGAACCCACCGATCACTGAGTGGTGGCACATGAAATTCACCGACATCTTCATCCGCCGTCCCGTGCTGGCATCGGTCGTCAGCCTGCTGATCCTGGTGCTGGGTCTGCGTGCGCTGGGCACCCTGCAGGTGCTGCAATATCCCAAGACACAGAATGCCGTGGTCACGATCAATACGGTGTACTATGGCGCCGATCCGAACGTGGTCGCCGGCTTCATCACGACGCCGCTGGAGAACGCCATCGCGCAGGCCAACGGCATCGATTACATGACATCGGTCAGCACGTCGGGCGTCAGCACGATCAGCGTTTATCTCCGGCTGAACTACGATGCCGACAAGGCGCTGACCGAGATCAATACCAAGATCAACTCGGTGCTGAGCCAACTGCCGCAGGGCACGCAGCAGCCGACACTGACGGTCCGTGTCGGCCAGACCATCGACGCGATGTATATCGGCTTCAACAGCACCGTCCTGGCACCGAACCAGATCACCGACTACCTGGTGCGGGAGGTGCAGCCCAAGCTTCAGGCGGTGCCTGGTGTGCAGACCGCCGAGATCCTTGGCGGCAAGTATTTCGCGCTCCGCGCGTGGCTCGATCCGGAAAAGCTCGCCGCCTACGGACTGACCGGCGCCGATGTCTCCCAGGCACTGGCGGCGAACAACTACATCGCCGGCTTGGGCAACACCAAGGGCCAGATGGTGCAGGTGGACCTCACCGCCTCGACCGACCTGCACTCCCTCGATGAGTTCCGCGAACTGGTGCTGAAGCAGGATGGCGGCGCCATCGTGCGGCTGAAAGATGTCGCCAACGTCACTCTCGGCTTCGACGACTACGAGACCGAGGTCGGCTTCGACGGGCAGCGCGCCGTCTATATCGGCATCCAGGTCGCGCCTTCGGCCAACCTGCTGGACGTGATCGATGGCGTCCATGCGGTGTTCCCCGGCATCCAGTCGCAACTGCCGCAGGGCCTGAACGGACAGATTGTCTATGACTCGACCGCATTCGTGAACAGCTCGATCCACGAGGTCATCCGCACGCTGGTCATGGCGGTGTTGATCGTCACTTTCGTGGTGTTCGCGTTCCTTGGCTCGCCGCGTTCGGTGCTGATCCCGATCATCGCCATCCCGCTGTCGCTGATCGGCACCTTCACCTTCATGCTGGTGTGCGGCTTCTCCATCAACCTGCTGACGCTGCTCGCACTGGTGCTGGCGATCGGCCTGGGGGTGGACGATGCGATCATCGTGGTGGAGAACGTCAACCGCCATCTGGAAGATGGTATGCGGCCGATCCCGGCCGCGATCCAGGCGGCGCGCGAACTTGCCGGCCCCATCGTTGCCATGACGGTGGTGCTGATCGCGGTCTATGTGCCGATCGGCTTCCAGGGCGGCCTCACCGGGGCGCTGTTCACCGAATTCGCCTTTACCCTGGTCGGCGCGGTCACCGTCTCGGCGATCATTGCATTGACATTGTCGCCGATGATGACCTCGCGGCTGCTGCGCGCCAGCAGCAGGCTGCCGCGCTGGGAAGGCCGCCTGATCGACTTCATCGACCGCCGCTTCAATGCGCTGCATAGCCGCTACGAGCGCTGGCTGCATGGCAGCCTGAACTACCTGCCGGTGACCGTGGTGTTCGCACTGATCATTCTCGGCAGCATTTATTTTCTCTACAGCTCCGCGACCAGCGAGCTGGCGCCGCAGGAGGACCAGGGCGTCATCATCACCTCGGCCACCAATGCCGCGGATTCCACGCTGCAACAGCGCCTGCTGTACGACCGGCAGATCTATCAGGACTTTGTCAGTTTCCCCGAGACCGACCACGTGTTCCAGCTCGACATGCCAGGGCAGGACATTGCCGGCATGGTGCTGAAACCCTGGGACCAGCGCTCGCGCACCACGGCCGTCCTGCAGCCTCTGGTGCAGCAGAAGGTGGCTGGTGTTGCCGGCTCGCAGGTGGTGGCGTTCCAGCCGCCACCGCTGCCCGGCAGCCAGGGGCTGCCGATCCAGTTCATCATCGGCAGCACCGACCCGTTCTCGCACATCAACGATGTGGCGCAGAGATTCCTGCAGGACGCGCGCGCCAGCGGCCTCTTTATGTATCTCGATACCGACCTGCGCTACGACAAGCCGCAGACCAC
>DATBKQ010000230.1:0-7259 GCA_036555825.1 Acetobacteraceae bacterium
CCGCCTGCACCAGCACACGGCCGATGCCGGGCCAGGCAAACACGGTCTCGATCACCACGTTGCTGCCGATGCTGGCGCCGAGACCGAGCGCGAACGCGGTGACCACCGGCAGCAGCGCGTTGCGCGCGGCGTGGCGCATCACGATCGACCAGCGCGGCAGACCTTTCATGCGCGCCATGACGACGAATTCGTCGTTCATCACCTCCAGCATGGTGGCGCGCATCAGCAGGAGCGGCAGCCCCTGCAGGAACAAGGTCAGGGTCAGTGCCGGCAGGCAGAGATGCCACCAGAAGTCGCCCGACAGCAGCCGCTGGCCCAACGTTCCCAGGCTGGCGCCTGGGCTGACCGCACCGCCGGTCGGGAACCAGCCAAGCTGGAAGGCGAACAGCGCCAGCACCAGCATGCCGAGCCAGAAGTCGGGCGCGGCGCGGGTGGCGAGTGCGGCGGGGATGGCGGCGGCCTCGACCGGACTGCCACGGCGGAACGCAAGGAACGCGCCGGCGACGATGCCGAAGGCATAGGCGAGGCAGAGCGAGACCAATGTCAGGATCACGGTGTTGGGCAACGCCGCCCAAAGGATGCGCGACACCGGTTCGTTCTGCAGGAACGACCGGCCGAAATCGCCGTGCAGAAGCTGGCCGAGATAGATCAGGTACTGCTGCCACAGCGGTTTGTCGAGCCCGAAGCTTTGCAACAGCGCGTTGCGCGTTTCGTCGTTGAAGGTGGGCGAGAGGAAATTCAGCGTCGGATCGCCCGGCATCAGGCGGAACAGCAGAAACGTCAGCGTGGTGACGACCCATAGCACCAGCAGCAGGTGACCCAGGCGCTGCGCTATGAACCGCTTCACGGCCGCGGCGGCATCAATGATACGGCTCGGTGGTTTCCTTCTGTCCCTTCGGATAGTGCAGCGCGCCGCCGACCAGGACGAAGCCGGCGTCCTTCAGGATCTTCTGCGCCGCGGCCAGGTTGCCGCCCGGCACGCGATCGACGATCCCCTTGTCGTGCCACACGGCGAGCGCCGGCGAGATCCAGGAGTTGGACGGTTCGGCCGCGCCGCCCCACGCGTCCTCAGCCAGCAGCTTGCGGTCGATCACCGCCGACAGCGCCTGGCGGAAGGCCACATTGTCGAACGGCGGCCGCCGCTCGTTATAGGCGATGAACTTGAAGCCGAGATCGAGCGCTTCCGACACCTGGATGTCGGGGTTGGACTTGGCCAGATCCTTCAGCAGTTCCGGATCGCCGGTGTAGTCGGCCAGGAAGTTGATCTCGCCGCTCTTCAGCGCGCCGACCGAGGCCTCGACATTCGGCATGATGCGCATGATCCAGCGATGGATCTTCGGGTGCGACCAGTGGTCGGGGTTGGCTTCCAGCACGATCTCCTGGTTGAGGCTGGCGCGCACGATGCGGAACGGGCCGGAGCTGACCGGATGCTCCTCCATGATGCTTTCGGCGGTCTGCGGCTTGTTCTTCAGGTCATCGAAGATCGGCTGCCAGACATGCTTCGGCGCCAGGTTGAGTTTCGACAGCGAGCTGACCAGGAACGCCGCGTCGGGATGCTTCAGCTTGATGGTGAGCGTATCCGGGCCGGTCACCTCGACGCCGGCGATGTTCTGCACGAACGGCTTGTACATCGGCGACTTGTCGCCGATGTTGGGCGCGAGCAGGCTGAACTCCGCGTCCTGGATGGTGACCGGCTGACCGTCGCTCCACTTCATGTCCTTGCGCAACGTCACGTTCACCGTGGTGGTATCGGGGCGGTCGATCTTCTCGGCGGCCCACGGCTCGGGCAGTCCCTCGGGGCTGACGCGCATCAGCCGGTCCCACACGATTTCCGCCGCCCACGATCCCTGCTGGCCGGAGATGTTGAACGGGTTGAGATTGGTCGGCGGCGCGACCGAATTCAGGATCACATCGTGCTGCGCGCCAAGCGGCTTGATGTTGATCCAGGTCCAGGTGTTGCGGATGCCGATGCCGGCCTGCGAGACCATGCTCTTCGGGTCCCACACCGTCTTGTTGTAGGCGACCACGTTGAAGGGATGCACCTCGAAGCCATAGGGCTGGTCGTGGTTGATCAGCTCCTGCGCCTCGCGGATCAGCGCCTTGCGCTTCTCCAGGTCGAGTTCGGTGCGCTGCGCCTGCGCCAGCCGGTCGTACTCGGGATTGTGGTAGCCGACGAAGTCGTAGCCGTTGGCGGCGTTGGCGGAGACGAACAGGTTATAGGTGAGCTCGTCGGGATCGCTGCGCTCGGGCCGGCCGACCATCTGCCAGGTCGTGGTATCCCAGCGCTGGCGTTCGTACCAGATCACCTGGTTGAATTGCTGGCCGGGCAGGGGGCGCACATTCACCGTGAGCCCGAGCTTGCGCCAGGCGTCGGCGACGATCTGCGCCGCCTGAAACTCCTGCGGCGCGGCCGCTTCGGGTTGCGTCAGCAGCGTGATGGGCCGGATGGCATCACCGGCCTCCTGTGCAAGGACCGTGCACGGCATCGCCGCGAGGGCGACGGACAGGACCAGCCGCTTCATCTCCAACCCCTTGTGGATTTATGGCGCGAACGCATTCAAACCGTGTCCGCCACTGGGTTCAAGGGGAGGTTGCCATGCCGGTCAGCGACAGCGAACGCCGCTTCATCGACGAGGTCGGTCTGGCACTGCCATGGAGCCTGGTGGAGGATTTTTCCCGGATGCCGCGCTGGCGGCCCGAGGACGTGAATCGAGGTGCCGATGCGATCGTGGCCAAGCTGCGCGGCGCCGGCGTCCCGGTCGAGGTGCACGAGCCGGAAATCTGCCTGTCGATCCCGCTGTCGGCGTCGGTGACAGCCGGCAACACCACCTATCGCGCCAAGCCGCCGTCTTCGTCGCTGCCGGTGCCCGACGGGCGCAGCGGGCGGCTGGTGGCGCTGCAGGCGAACCCGCGGGCGCTGCGCAGCTACAATCGCGACATCAAGACGCTGTTCGGCGGCAGCATCGGCTCGGTCGAGGAGGTGAAGCGCCTGGTCGGCGGCAACATCGTGGTGATGCTGGGATTCGGCAATCCCGCACTCGCCAGCCTGATCGAGGAGTGGGGCGGCGCCGGACTGATCGCGGTGAATCCTGGCGTGGATATCCATTGGGGCACCTGCACGACCATCTGGGGCAGCCCCGACCTGCAGGATTCCGCGCGCAAGCCGCGCATTCCTGTGGTGGCGGTGAACAACCCGGACGGGCAGAAACTATTGGCGCTCGCGCGCGATGGTGGCGAGGCCACCATCCGCACCGAGATGCTGGAAGGCTGGTTCAAGCAGAAGATACCGGTGGTGACGGTGCCCGGCACCGGGCAGGCGGAAAAATTCGTGCTGGTGCACGGGCACTACGATTCGTGGGATGTCGGCGTGGGCGACAACGCGACCGGCGATGCAACCTTGCTGGAGCTGGCGCGCGTGCTGTGGACGCATCGCGCCGGGCTGCGCCGGTCGGTGAAGCTCGCGTGGTGGCCGGGCCATTCCACCGGGCGCTATGCCGGATCGACCTGGTTCGCCGATGCGTTCGCGATGGACCTGGATCGCAACTGCCTGGCGCAGATCAACTGCGACAGTCCCGGCTGCCGCTGGGCCACCAGCTATCACGATACGCGCAGCTTCTCCGAGTGCGCCGCCGTTGCGGCAAGCGCGATCCGCGACATCGTCCCTGACGCGGCGGTCGCGACGCATCGTCCGCCGCAGGCCGGCGATTACAGCTTCAACAATATTGGGCTGCCGAGTTTCTTCATGCTGAGTTCGACCATGCCGAACACGCTGCGCGAGGAGAAGGGCTACTACGACGTGTCCGGCTGTGGCGGCAACATCGCCTGGCACACTGAGAACGACACGTTGGAGATCGCCGACCGCGACATCCTGCTCCGGGACATGAAGATCTACCTGCTGTCGGCGCTGCGCATCGCCAATGCCGAGGTACTGCCGTTCGACTGGGCGGCGACGTGCGACGAGTTCCTGGGCACGATCGCGGAATACGAGAAGGCCTCGAAGCGTCTCGCCGACCTAGCGCCGGCGCGTCGCGCGACCGAGGCATTGCGGGCGTCGCTCGGCCGGCTGGATGCGGCACCTGTGGCGCGGCGCAATGCGGTGCTGATGGAACTGGCGCGCGTGCTGGTGCCGGTGAACTACACGCGCGAGCCGCGGTTCCGCCACGACCCGGCCTATACGGTGCCGCGACTGCCGACACTGGCGGTGGCGGCCGAACTGCCGGACTTCGCCGACGACCACCAGCGCCGCTGCGCGCAGGTGGAGCTGATGCGCGGACAGAACCGCTTCGTCGCGGCGATCGAGCAGGCGCGGCGGCTGGTGGAGGCGGCGTAGCAAAGGGAACCACGGATGAACACGGACAAGTCGGCGCCAGACCGCTGGCGGAGCGGGGACTCCGGAAGCTGACGTGGCCGTATCGACAGCGGATCCGTGTTTTCCGTAGTTTCAATTGCCTCAAGCGGTCGTGCGCTACCAGTCCTGCACGTCCACCTGCGTTTCCGGCAGGCCGGCGACCTCCCAGGCCTCCCGCCCGCCGCGATACCAATAGACGTTCGTATAGCCGAGCGCGACCAGCCGCAGTGCGAGGTTGCGGCCGTCGAAGCGCTCGGAGTTCCAGCCGACTGCAACGATTGGCCGGCCAAGGTCGCCACTCGTCAACGCCTGCATCTTCTTGCGCAACCGCTCCTGCACAGCGTCGGACGTGGTGCCGCCGCGCCCGGCGTTCTTCAGGCCGATCGCACCGGGAATCGATGGGCCCCAAAAATACAGCAGCGGATCGATGACAATCGGCTTTCGCTCGTCGAGCAAGCGTGCAAGCTCGGTGGTGCGGATGGTCGTTGCCCCTGGGACGGTTGTTGGCGTCAGTCCGGCGTAGTCATCACGCAGGCTGACGTCGGTCGGAACGCCGAAATCGGCATCCTCCTCTGCATGGTCGCGATGGCCGGCGAGGCGCAGCGCCATCTGGTACTGTTCGGTCACCCGGAGCCACCATCGGCTCGATGGGTCCGTGGGAAAGTGGATTCGCACCGTGTCATATGGCCACATCCGATCCGCCTCGGCGACCGCGCGGTGTGCCTCCTCAAGCCGGCCAAGCAGGGCAGACGCCGCCGCGATGCGGAGATTGTATTGCGCGCGCAAACGGGTGTAGCCAGCCGGAGCAGCGGCTAGGGCGCGTTCGGTCCAGACAATCGATTCGTCGTATTTCCCTTGCGCTCCCAGCGCGATGCCCAGGCCCTCGTATCGTGTGTAGTTGAATGGATTTCGGGGATCGTGCCGAACCGCTGTCTCCAGCATCGGGACAGCTTCCGCGAACCGCCCCGAGTAAATCAGGGACCATCCTATCAGGTTGTAGGCATAGTGCGCATTGGGATCTTCATCCAGGAGGCGATGATACGCTGCGATCGCTTCGCTGTAACGGGCATTGTTGAAAAGCAGCAAGGCGGACGAGGCAAGCACGTGGGGGTCGTTCGGGCGGATCGCCGCGGCATCGGCGAGGAGCTTTGCCGCCCGCTCACGGTCGCCTCGCCTGTCCAGTTCATCGGCGAGCCCGGTCATCGCGTTGACCGATCGGGGGTCCAGCCGGAGGGCTGCCTCAAACAACCGTATTCGATCCGCATGTTCCTCCGGGCTCATCGGATGCGAACCGAGGGAGCGTGCGCGCAGAATCAGATCGAAGGCGTCCGGATTGGTCGGCCGTTCGCGTTTGCTGCGGGCGCTCTCCAGGTCGATCAGGGCGATGTTCAACGTGTGGCCAATACGGTCGACGATTTCCTCCTGACCGGCGCTGAGATCGTCGAGTTTCTGATCGAACCGGTCCGCCCAGAGATGCGCCCCGGTTTCCGTGGAGACGAGCTGCGCATTCACATGCAGCACATCGCCGAGCTTGCGCACGCTCCCTTCCAGCACGTAGCGAACGCCGAGTTCGTCACCGATCTTCCGCACGTCGATCGCCTTGCCCTGATACGAATAGGCGGATTCGCGGGCGATGACGAACATCCCGGTCACGCGCGAAAGATCGGTGGTGATGTCGTCGGTTATGCCTTCGGCCAGGTAATCATCCTTGGGATCACCGCTCAGGTTCGCGAATGGCAGCACGATGATCGACAGGCGTGGCGCCCTCGCCAGGCCGACATCGATCGGCGGGACAGGCTGCGCCGGGATCGAGGTGCTGGCGACGGGCGCGGAGTGCTCTCTCGGCGCACGATGGAACCACCAGGTTGCACCACCCGCCACGCCGAGCAGCAGTACGGCGACGCCGGCCAGCAGCGGCGCGCGCAAGCGGGTGCCTCGCATGCGCGCCGTGGCAGGAACCGGCGCCCGGGCTGCCGGATCAAGCCGCAGCACGAATCCTTCCACCGGCCGCGCGATGTTCTTCAGCGTGAGTGGACCCATGGCTTCGAACGGCAGATCGAGCCGGCCATGCACGTGGTCGCGTATGCTGCGCGACACACAGATGCCGCCCGGCGGGCACTCGGCCTGCAGCCGCGCGGCAACGTTGACGCCATCTCCGTGCAGGTCGGTGCCGTCCGGGATCACGTCGCCGATGTTGATGCCGATGCGGAAGCGGATGCGACGATCGGCCGGCTGGTCGCCGTCATATACCGGCATCTGCTGCTGCACCTTCACCGCGCAGCGCACCGCGCCATCAATGCTGTCGAACGCGATCAGCAGAGAATCGCCGCCGGTCTGCACCACCCTGCCGCCGAACTCGCGGATCGCCGGGTCGATCAGCGCGCGCCGCAATGTCCGCAGTCGCCGCAGTGTGCCGGCGTCATCGAAGCCGATCAGCCGGCTGTAGCCGACCATGTCGGCATACACGATGGCGATCAGCCTGCGGCTACCCGCGGCCTTGCCGGCGAGGTCGAGCCCGCTGCCAGTCTCGCTCACGGCGGCAGCATAGCACAGCGCCGGGATCGAACTACCGGCTCTGAATCACGGCTTCGGCCGCTGGCCGGCGGCCAGGTTCAGCGCTGCCGCACGAACTTGTCCACGCTGTGATCCACGGTCAGTCCGGCGTAGATGTTGCCGTGCGAATCAATGCCGACGCCATGCACGTGCCGGCTCTCCAGGCGGGCGAGCACGCTTCCCTTCGGATCGCGCACGCAGACATAGGCCGGTTTGTCGCCGTCTTCCTGTTCCGCGATGTAGAAGTTGCCATCCTTGCCGCGCGTGATGTCGTTCGGCCCGCCCATGCCGGTCCACTGGCCCAGGAACTCGCCCTCCGGCGTGAAGATCTGGATGCGCTTGTTCGAGCGATCGGCCA
>DATBKQ010000231.1:0-4251 GCA_036555825.1 Acetobacteraceae bacterium
CGCCCAGCGCCGGCAGCACGGCGATCGCCAGCGCCCAGTCAACCGCCTGATACAGCGCGCTGCCCTGCGACAGCACCAGGGCGACCAGAACCAGTGCCGCCATGCTGGGGCGAAGCGCAATCACCGCCAGGGATACCGCACAGGCGGCGGTGATCCAGCCGCCCAGCCTGACGGCGCGCAGCGGCCCATTGCGATCGGCCCACCGGCCGCCGAGCAGGGCCGTGGGAAGCGCAAACAGGGTGGTGGGCGCGATCAGCGCGGCGAACAGCCGTGCTCCCGCTTCGTCCGAGGGCAGCGCGAACGCGCTGCGCAGGAAGAAGGCGAGGAACGGCACGATGCTGAACGAGCCCATCGTCATGCAGGCGCGGGTGACCAGCACCAGCCAGAAATCCGGAAACGCGCGCAACGGCGGAAAGAACGGCGCACTCGGCGCCGGCAGCACAGCGGGCGGCGATCGCCACTCCCGCACACCAAGAACGGTAACCGCGATGCCGATCGCGATCAGCAGCATGATCGCGGCGTAAGGTGCCGGATAGCCCAGGCCGAGTAGCGCCGCGGCAAGGCCGCTGCCCAGGATGAAGCCAAGCGACGTCATCATCATCATCCAGCCGCTTGCCATCCCGTGCTCGCCCTCGGGCACCTGGTCCGGGATCAGGCCGGCATACGGACCGCCCCACCAGTTCGCGGCGAACTGCACGCCGAACCAGCAAAGCGTGAACCAGGCGAGGTTTGCGCCGGCGCCGAAGCTCGCCATCGCGCCCAGGAACGCGACGTTCAGCATCCCGCCTGCGATCAGGTACGGGCCGCGTCGGCCGAAGCGGGATCGCGACCGGTCCGACAGCGCGCCGGCGATCGGCGTGACCACCATCGCGACAAGCGCACCGAGCGGGAGAATGATGCCGACGTTGCGCACCTTGTCCGCCTCGCCGCCGATCAGCGCGATCTGCGGCGGCATCACGATCAGCAGCGCACCCCATTCGAAGTTGAACACGAACCAGAGAAAGGAGAGCAGTGCGTGCCGGCGCGCGCCGAGTGAAGCCGATGCCGGCCGCCCCCGGATCGCACTCAAGGCCGATGCTCCACGGCAGGGGCCTTGGTATCGTCCTGGCCGCCCGGCTGAAACCAGAAATTGGCGGCGATGCCCGCCAACAGCATCAGGGCGATGACGGCAAGAATAACGATCGGCCTGCGATCGTGCGACATTCTCCAGGGCTTCAGCACGAAAGCGGTAAGGCCCGCGACCCCGATGGCGATACCGAACACGAATGCCAGCTCGTAGCCGCCGAAGATCGGATATCTCTCGGTGAACAGTTTCGCCAGCTCGGTCGAATAGACACTGATGATGATGATCTCGAGCCATTCGAGGTTGGTCTGGACATGGGCGATGGTTTCCGTGTGCTCGCCCAGCCGCCTCGATTGGTCGTCCAGCGCTTGATTTCTGCTCCGCCCGGCAACCGCGATGTTGAGGTCGCGCACGGTGTGCAGCAGTTCGCCCAGGCCCGTCGTCTCGAAGAAGCGCGCGAGCGGCTGGTTTTCCGGCAGCGCCAGGCGGTAGCGCGCATGCGCCACCCGCCTGGTCAGGCGCTCGGCCTCGTCAACCCCCACGGCGTGCGGATGGCCGTCGCGGTCGGCGAAGGCGACCACGTCGCGCGCCAATCCGACCAGGTCGGTGAATTGCTGCTCGGTCGCCTCGGCATAGCGCGCGCGATCGGGCTTGCAGGCCAGCGCGATGCCGCGGCGGCTCCAGGCCGCGACCGAGCCTTCGCTGACAATGAGGTGACCGCGCAGCACATCGTCCGGGATGCCCTCGTCGCCGGCGGGGTCGAGCATGCGCCAGAGCGTCGTGCCGACCTGCTGCGCCAGCCGGCCGGCGAACAGGTCGACATCGGGGTGCAGTCGGATGCGTCCGAAGCGGAAGTGGCCGTCCGCGACCGGCGGAGGCGATGCCTCCAGTGCCACCATGCGCGGATCGGGATCGCCGGCGCCGCCGAATTCCGATCGGGCCGGAAGGTCCAGCACGCGCATTGTGACGTCGCCGGAGCCGGGGTCGGCGAGGAACACCGAATGCTCCACCTCGCGCCGCACGATTTCGACCACGCGATCGTCCAGCAGGTCGTCGCGCGATCCCGCCGTGCCGATCAGCGTGCCGCGATTCGGGGTCGCGACGATCGTGCATTCGAAGTTGCTGCCGTCGAACCAGGGATCGTCGAAGAAGGCGCGGTCGGCGCCCGCCCGGTCCTCGAAGCCGATCCGGCAGGTCGTGCGCCGCGAAGTGTTGCGGCTGGACAGATCGGCCTGCTCCAGCTGCTCGCGCAGGTCCGGCACGCCGCGGATCGCTGCCAGTTCGGCGGCCTCAAGTCGCGCCCAGACCGTATAGAGATGATGGCCCGCCGCACGCTCCGGATCGATCGCGAAGAAATAGTCGGACCTGTTCGAGATGGCATGCGGCCGGCCGTTGGAATACACCACCGCGGTGAACAGAAAGCCGTTGCGCATCGGCGGCGCCTCGGTATCGGTGCGCGCCCATTCCTTGAACAGCAGACATTCGGGGTCGCGCAGATACACCGCGTCGGCCTGCATGCGTGCCGCGTGGTCCAGATGGACCGGCCGCACCGCGCCATCCTCGGCAAGCAGCGGCGTCCGGCGGAGTTGCGCGAACGATGTCTCGAAGCCGTTCTGCCAGCAGGGCAGGTGGACCGTCGCGATGCGCGCGCGCGCGAGGTCGCGCCGGTACGCTTCGACCTCTCGGTCGAGGATCTGCAGCTCCGGACCAAACCGCGCGCTGTTCTCGAGCACCGAGTCGAACAGCGGATTGCGGTCGTCTTCCCTGATCGCCCGCGCGACCTCGTCGAAGAACTCCGTCGCCCCGCTGGTGGCGGCCAGATACGGCCGGCCGCGATACAGCGCGGCATACAGCACCGAATGCAGCGCCCGGTGGCGCGGACAGGCGAGATGGCGTCCGCTGTCGAGGTGCGAGGCATAGGCGGCGAGCAGCAGCATCCAACGTGCGTCCGGCGGTGCCTCCGCCACAGGGGGCGCGAACCAATCGATCGGGCCGTCCGGCAGCCGCCAACCCGCATCGGCCGTCGCGATCAGCGTGCGGGCCAGATACATCGAACAGAACGCATCGAAGTCCGGTTGCCGATGGGTAACGAGCCAGATGGGCGAGGCGCGTCCGGAGTGGAACTTCTCCTGTATCCGCCTGCCAAGCCGCATCACCGCGGCGGAGGCGGAGGGCAGCCGTTCGGCGGATTGCAGATGATGATCGATGACACTCAGACGTTCGCCATCGCTGCCCCAGCATATGCCGCCGACGTCGAGCGCGAGTTCGTTCGCGAACAGCGCGGCCGGATCGTCATCCGCCGCGCTCTCGGCCCGCGCGCCATCGCGCGGCCGGAACACCGTGCCGAAGTCGACATAGCGGTAGCGGAACTCCATCGGCCCCCCTGCCTCGCCCGCAGCCAACGAATTCGTTGCACGGGAGTAGGGCGCAGAACGTCGGAGTCCGCAACAGTCGAAAGGCCGGGCAGGATCGCCCGGCCTTCCCAAGCGCCGCGCGAATTATTGCGCCGGCATGGCGACCGGCTGATGCGCCCGCAGGAACTGGCGCACCTGCTCGATGGTCTTGGCCTTCAGCTCCGGCGGTTCCTTCCACGGAAACACCGTCTTCTCCGCCCCCGGGCAAAGCGCCGCAACATCGAGCGAGGCCCGCAGCGGATGCGCCGGCGTCTCGTCGGGCAGGACCAGCAGCGGCGTCTGGCACGCGCGCGCGAACTCGCGCGATACGCTGTACACGAAATCCGGCCGCACTCGGTAGAGGTTGTGCAGATACCGCTCGATCGTCGCCATGGTTATCTCGGGCCGCCGCTGAATAAGCTCCGGCGCCCAGACGTCGCGGCCCGAGCGATACATCACGTCCGGATCCTCGTCCCAATGCCCGACGGTCTGCACCAGCACGGCGGCGACCACGCGTTGCGGCGCGCGCTCGATCAGCTTCATGGCAAAGCAGCCGCCGATGCAGTAGCCCATGAAGAAGAACTTATCGATCCCCAGGTGGTCCATCAGCCCAAGCTGGTCGTCGGCAAAGGCGCCCCACGGATCGTCGACCGCGATCGGACCGGTTGACTCGCCGCCGTTGGCGTTGCGCTGATCCATGGTGATGCAGCGGAAGTCGTTCTTGAAGATATCCATCGCGTTGAACACCGCGGTCGGCCAGTTGCTGACGCGCGAATTCAGGCCCCCGCCGGGCGT
>DATBKQ010000232.1:0-2831 GCA_036555825.1 Acetobacteraceae bacterium
ATCGGTCCACATCGTGTTGAGCAGCAGCACCACCCCGTCCGACTGATGCGCATCGAGCTGCCCCGATGCCGCCATCGCCTTGGCGGTGGTCATCGCGCGCCCAAGTCCGATGCCGCCGATCGCATCCAGCACCGTGTAATAGATCGCGAACACCAGGATCGCGGTACGGGCGAACCACGCGGCGGCCCGTGCATAACCGCAATCGCGATCGGTGACATCGGCCAGCATCAGCCAGAGCCCCACCGCAACCAGGACAACCAATGGCGTCTGGATCATGTGCAGGGTGAACCACCAGGTCGGCCCGAAATACCCGAGCGCCGCATGTGCCGGCTGATACGCCTCGGACTGCGACAGATATTGGTACATCCCGGGATGCGCGGTGAAACCTGCCGGGTGGAACAGCTCGATCGCGATCAGGCCAAGGGGTGCCAGCAGCAGGCACACCCACCACAGCACCGACCGGATGGCGGCGTCAGGCACTATTCGGCCGCGCGCGCCACCTCATCCCCCAGGCGCACGCCGCGCACCACGTATTCGGCCGCCACCTTGATCGCCTCGATCATACTGACCGCGCTCGCCTTGCCGGTGCCGGCGATGTCGAAGGCGGTGCCATGATCGACGCTGGTGCGCAGGATCGGCAATCCGAGCGTCACACTCACGGTTTTTTCGAAATCCATCATCTTGGCCGCGATGTGGCCCTGGTCGTGATACAGCGACAGCACCGCGTCGTAGCGGCCGGTGCGCGCCATATGGAACACGCTGTCCGCCGGCACCGGGCCGCTCACGCGCATGCCACGGGCACGCGCGGCCTCGATCGCCGGCTTGATCGCGTCGATCTCCTCGCGGCCGAACAACCCGTCCTCGCCGCCATGCGGATTGAGCGCGGCCACCGCGAGGTGCGGCGTCGCCATGCCGAGTTGGCGCAGCGCCTTCATCGCCTTCTCGATGCCGGCAAGCGTGCGCTCGCCGGTGATCGACCGGCACGCCTCCACCAGCGACATGTGGCGGGTCAGGAAGAAGATCTTCAACCCGCTGATGGTGAACATCGTCATCTCTTCGCGCGCACCGGTGTGCCCGGCGAACATCTCGGTATGGCCGATGAACGGGATCTTCGCCGCCTTCAGCGATTCCTTGTTGATCGGCGTGGTCGCGATGCCGGCAATGCGATGCGCCATGGCCAGATCGATCGAGGTGCGGATCGCGGCATACGCGGCATGGCCGCCGAGTGCCTGCACCTTGCCGATCTGCAGCACCGCGGGATCGGCCGTGCTCTGATGCATGACGTCGATCACGGCGTTGCGGTCGGTGATCGCCTCGGGTCCTTGGATGCTGTTCAGCGATGCCGGCAGACCGCAGGCGGTCAGTGCCCGCTGGAAGACGCGCGCATCGCCGATCAGGAAGCTGCGCGAGCACGACCGCACCTCCGGCGACATCAGGGCGCGCACGGCGATCTCCGGGCCGATGCCGGCCGGGTCGCCCATGGTCACCGCCAGAACCGGCCTGGTCTCGGTCATTTCGGCGTCTCCTTCCGCTTGCCGGAGGATGATAGCACAATACGCGCCAGACAACGACGGGAGGAAACCCATGCTTCGCATCTATGGTTCGGCACGCTCCCGCGGCGTGCGCACCCTATGGCTGGCGGCGGAACTGGGGCTGCAATACGAGCATCTGGATTACGCGCCACGCTCGCCCGCGACGCGGACACCGGAATACCTGGCGCTGAACCCGAATGGGCGGGTGCCGACCATCGACGACGACGGCTTCGTGCTGTCGGAATCGATGGCGATCAACCTTTATCTCGCGAAGAAACACGGCAAGCTCTATCCGGCGGATGCGAAGAACGAAGCACTGGCCTGGCAGTGGTGCTTCTGGGAGACCGATCGGCTCGACCGGCAACTGACGACATACGCGAACAACAGTTTCGTGCTGCCGGAGGCACAGCGCGATGCCGCGGCGGCCAAGGCGGCGTGGGACGAGATCGCGCCGGCGCTCGATGTGCTGGAGACGGCGCTCGGCAAGGCACAATGGCTCGCTGGCGGCGATTTCTCGATCGCCGACCTGAACGTCGCCGCCGCGATGGTGCGCGCGCTGTCGTTCGACCTCGGCAAATGGCCGAAGGTGCACGCCTGGCTGCATCGCTGCTGGGACCGGCCGGCCGGGAAGCGCGCCTTGGCGATGCGGCAATAGCCCAGGTTCGCGGCGCGAAGCAGGGTCGGCGGGGCGCGGCAGCTAGTATCCGACCGCAGAGGAGCGTGAGTCGCTTGCGGCCACCAGGCGTTCAGGGCGCCGGATAGTGCGTCCGCAGGCTTTGCCCCGCCACCGTGACCGGCTCGGCATCGATCAGGATGAACGCGAACACGCACGGTCGCGTCCCGGTGTTCACCCATGCGTGCATCGTGCCGCGCTGCACGACGACATCGCCCTGCGTCACACGCACCGTCACTCCGTCATCCAGCTCAAGGTCGCATTCCCCGGAAAGCAGGATCGCATAGTCCACCGTCTCGGTACGGTGCATGAACTTGGGCGCGCCTGGCGCAAACTCGACAATCCGAATCACGGTTCCCTGGCCCGAACCGACATAGTTGTAGCGCTTGACGAGACCCTCGCGCTGAGCGGTCGCGGCGGCGTCGGAATTGTCCACCGGCATCCGGTCCGTGGACCAAAGATCGCAGCCCGCGATCCCCGGGCGCGCTGCTCGCGGCGTGCCGGCAAGGCGTTCGTCCCGCTGGACGATGGCCCTGCCGTTTGCGTCGTGACCGGTGACGATCCGCCTGACCTCCAGGGTCATGTCTGCCTCCCTCTGTCCGAAGCCCGCGACAGCGTAGCAAGTC
>DATBKQ010000233.1:0-1601 GCA_036555825.1 Acetobacteraceae bacterium
CCCAGCACCTCGTGCTGCCACACCGTGTAGTCGGCATATTGCACCGGCAGCGCCGGAAGCTCCGCCGCCCGCCCGGTGCGCCGCGCCGCATAGGCCACCGCAACGTCACGCCACAGCGGCGCCATCGACCAGCCGTCGCCGGCAATGTGGTGCAGCAGCAGCAGCAGCACATGCTCGCGTTCGCCAACCGCAAACAGATGCGCCCGCAGCGGCAGCTCGCTCGAAAGCTCAAAGCCGCGCTGCGCCGCCGCCGCCAGCGCCCCGGCAAGACCTTCGGCCGAGACCGAACTGCGCTCCAGGACAAGCTGCGCCTGCGATGCAGAAAGAATGTGCTGATGCGCCACCCCGAGGGTGTCCGGAAACACCGTGCGCAGGCTCTCGTGCCGCGCCACCACGTCGTGAAGCGCCGCACTCAGCGCCGCAATATCGAGTTCGCCGGTGAGCCGCACCGCCAGCGGGATGTTGTAGGTCGGGCTCGGTCCCTCCAGGCGGTGCAGGAACCACAGCCGCCGCTGCGCAAACGACAGCGGTATCTCAGAGGGCCGTGCCCGCGCCACCAAGGCCGGCCGCGCCGCATCGGCCTGCGCCAGCCGCTGCGCCAGCGCCGCCACCGTGGGCGCCTCGAACACGGCGCGGATCGGCAGCTCGACATTCAGGCTCGCCCGGACCCGGCTGATCAGCCGCGTTGCCAACAGCGAGTGCCCGCCCAGCGCAAAGAAGTTGTCGTCGATGCCGACCCGGCCAACACCAAGAACCTCGGCAAACAGCGAACACAGCATCTCCTCCTGCGGCCCGCGTGGGCCGCGCAGCGCCGCCGCCGTGAACTCCGGCGCCGGCAGCGCACCACGGTCGAGCTTGCCGTTCGGCGTCAGCGGCAGCCGATCCAGCACCACCAGCGCCGACGGCACCATGTAGTCCGGAAGCCGCCGCGATAGCTCCGCCGTCAGCGCCGCAACCTCCAGCGTGGCACCCGCCGCCGCCACCACGTAGCCGACCAGACGCTGACCACCGTCACCACCCGCACCGTCCTGGCGCGCCACCACGGCGGCCTGCGCCACAGCGGCGTCCCGGCACAGCGCCGCCTCGATCTCGCCAGGCTCAATGCGGAAGCCGCGAAGCTTGATCTGCTGGTCGGCGCGCCCGACAAAGTCCAGCACGCCGTCCGCGCGCCAGCGCGCCAGGTCCCCGGTGCGATACAGCCGGCTGCCGGCGCCACCATACGGGTTGGCGACAAACCGCTCCGCCGTCAGACCAGAACGACCCAGATAACCCCGCGCCAACCCCAACCCGCCAACGTAAAGCTCCCCAATAACCCCGGCCGGGACAGGCCCAAGGTTGTCGTCCAGCACATAGGCCTGCGTGTTCCAGATCGGACGGCCGATCGGAACCGAAGTGGTGAAGTCCTCTGGATCATCGAGTAGGAGCGTAATGCAAAACAAAGTCGCTTCGGTCGGACCATAAACGTTGGCGAAGGAATAATCATGCGGCGACAGCAGGACGTTACGGGCCTGCGAGGACGAAACGATGTCGCCGCCAACGAACAACTGCTTGACGCCCGAGAGGATCGAATAGTCCTCGCGCGATAGCGCATTGAAGACCGG
>DATBKQ010000234.1:0-23010 GCA_036555825.1 Acetobacteraceae bacterium
CCGCTGGTGGGCAGCCAGCCGAGCCAGACGGAAAATACCAGGATCATGACCAGCCCGAGCCAGAAGCCGGGTACGGAGAGACCAAGCAGCGCGATGGTCTTCCCCACATGGTCCCACACGCTGTTCACCCGGACCGCCGAGATGATGCCTGCCGGGATGCCGATGAGGAACGAGATCAGCGTCGCGGCCAACGCCAGTTCCAGCGAATTCGGCAGACGCTGGAAATACAGCGTGCTCACCGGCATCTCGTAATTGAACGATTGCCCGAGTTCGCCGGTGAGGATGTTCTTGACGAAAGCCGCGTACTGCACCGGCAGCGGCCGGTCGAGACCCCATTCCTTGCGCACCACCGCGAGGTCTTCCTCCTGCGCGCCCGGTTCCGCCAGCAGTGTCACCGGATCGCCCGTAAGGCGGACCACCAGGAAGATCGTCAGGCTCAGGATGAACAGCGTGGCAATGGCATAGAGCGTCCGGCGAACGATGAACTGGCCCATGGCTATCTCCCGCTATGCCAGCCGGATGTCCTCCCAGGGATAGCAATAGCCCGTCGTTATCGTCGGAAACACATCCTGCCATTTGCTGGCCGCGACACGCGGCCCGATTGCATTCACGAAGGCATGCCGGAACACCGGGACGAAGTAGTATTCCTCGAGCATCGTTCGCTGGATCTGCTCGGCCAACTGCTTGCGCTCGTTCCGATCGTAGGACTTCAGATACTTCGCGAACAGGTCGTCGAGCTCCTTCACGCAGAAGAAGTCCTTGGCATCGAAGCCGCCGCATCTGAAATGCGTATCATACCAGTTCGACCAGGTGCCGCCGATGCGCGTCGCGGCGAAGATGATCTGGACGCCAGGCCACTCCCGGAGACCGCCCTGCAATCGCTTCAGATACACGCCGCGTTCCATCACCTGGAGCTTTGCTCGGATGCCGATCGCCTGCAACTGCGAGACGATGCGTTCGCCGCGCGAATAATAGTTGGGAGTCGGCGTGAGCCAATCGACATTGAAGCCATTGGGATAACCGGCTTCCGCCATCAGCTGCTTCGCCTTGGCGATGTCGTGCGGCCACTTCGGCCATTCCATGCCGTATTCGACATCGTTGTTGATCCAGTTGCCGTCGACGACGCCCATGCCGCCGCATTCGGCGTTGTTGATTGCGTCGCGGTCGATGGCCAGGCTGATCGCCTGGCGCACGCGCTTGTCGTGGAATGGACTGGATGGATTCTGGAAGCCAGGGAATTCCAGCCACCAGTTGCCGGATACCACTGGCGCCAGGCGAAGCTTGGGATTGTTCTTCACCCGGTCGATCAGTTCGCCCGGGACGAAGTAGATGATATCGGCCTCGCCGCGCTCAAGCATCGCCACGCGTGTCGCCGCCTCCGGCACGCTCACCATGGTGAGCTGCTTGATATGCACCGGGCGGTAGTAGTCGGCAAATGCCTCGAATTCGAGCTTCACACCGGGTTCCTGCGACGCGAGCCGGTACGGGCCGGCGCCAATCGGCTTCTGCAGAAAACCTGCCTGCCCCACCTGCTGATAGTACTTCGCCGGTACCACCCACCCGGCGCCGCATACGTTCGCCGTGCCGAACAGGATCGGGAAATCGAGAAACGGTTCCCTGAAGTGGAATCGGATTGTCTTGTCGTCCACCAGCTCCACACCTTGCGTCTGCTCCCGCAGGACCTCGCCCCAGGCGCCATGATAGTGTTCGTAGCTCCATTTGACGTCGGCTGGCGTGACCGGCGAGCCGTCATGGAATTTCGTCCCGGGACGCAGCCAGAACGTCGCACTCTTGGCATCCTCGGCAAACTCGTAGCGTTCGGCGAGCGCCGCATGGTCATAGAGCTGGTCGCGGAAATTCTTGATCAGGCCGTCGTGCAGCGCCATCAGGAAGTTGTCGGGGCTTGCCGTGCCATCGTGCTGCTGCGGATCCAGCCAGCGCGCGGCGATGTTGGTATGCCAGGCGAGCGTCAGCTTCCCTTCCGGCGTGGCGGGCGCGGCCGAAGCGCGTGACGCCAGCCCGGTGAGTGCCGCCGTGCCGGCCGCAAGGACGCCGCGCCGGCTCCAGGCCGTCCCGCTCGAATAACGATCACTCCGCTGCATTTGTGCCTCCCAGTGGCCGCGCGGGTTTGGGTTGCCCGCGTCGCTGTTGCTGCGTCGATCAGTGGTGCCGGACCGTACGTTCGGTCACGCGCCGCATGCCGGTCGTCAGGTCATGAACGCACTCTCCCGCCTCGGCCCGCGCAAATCCGGCCGTTTGCTTCGTTTCAGGATCAGGCCACCCAAAGGGGCGGGTCCCAAGGCCGGCGAATACCCGCCACGAGAGTGCAACGGCGATACTGCCGTAAAATGCCTGGCTTGGCGACTCAAATGCTGGCGCTCGCACCAGGGCAGCGAATTTGCGCTTTAACAAAGACCCTGCCGCGCGAACATTTCCCGTTTCGGTCGAGTGACCAAGTGGCACACAACCGAGAGATCGAATGCGAAGTGGCGACGGTCGGAACAGCTTGATGCTGCCCGGTGCCGCGGGCTATACTGTCCTGAAACAAAACGACTGACCGAGGGGCTCCGCACAGGGAGGATTGACGCTCATGGCAGCCGGCAGTGTCGGCGCGCCGTCTGCTTTGCCAGATCAACCGCTGTTGACCATCGCCGGTGTGTCGAAACACTTCGGTGGCGTTCGTGCGGTTGAAGACGTGACGGTATCCATCCGTCGCGGCGAGATCATGTCCGTCATTGGCCCGAACGGCGCTGGCAAGACGTCGCTGCTCAATATGATCTCGGGCTTCTATCGCCCCACGCGCGGCACGATAATGCTGGAAAGCCGCGATATCACCCACCTGCGTCCGTCCGCAATCGCCGCACTCGGCGTCGCGCGTACCTTCCAGAACATCGCGCTGTTCGCCGGCATGACAGTGCTCGACAACATCATGCTCGGACGTCATGCCCATATGCGCGCGGGCGTGTTGTCGTCTTTTCTCTACTGGGGGCCGGCGCAGAAGGAGGAATTGGCGCACCGCGCGCGCGTCGAGGAACTGATCGACTTCCTGGAACTGCAGGACATCCGGAAACAGCCGTCTGCGGTGCTGTCGTACGGTCTGCGCAAGCGCGTCGAGCTTGGCCGTGCGCTGGCGCTTGAACCGAAGGTGCTGCTGCTCGACGAGCCGATGGGCGGCATGAACCAGGGCGAGAAGGAGGACATGGCGCGTTTCATCCTGGAGGTGAATGCGCAGTGGGGCACCACGATCATCCTGATCGAACACGACATGGCGGTGGTCATGGATATTTCCGATTGCGTCACCGTGCTCGATCGCGGCCGCAAGATTGCCGAGGGCACGCCGGCCGATGTGCAGCGCGACCCGGAGGTGATCCGCGCCTATCTCGGCACCGGCGGCCAGCGAGAAACAGCATGATGCCGGCTACAACCTTGCCACGGCTGTTGCATCGCAATGCGGCCAGCGTTGGCGGCCGGCCGGCTTTTCGCGAAAAGCGCCGCGGCATCTGGCAGGTGCTGACCTGGTCGCAGTATGCGTCGCTGGTAGCGCGTTTCGCCGCCGGCCTGGCTGCCAATGGGTTTGGCCGCGGCGACAGGCTGGCAGTCATCGGCGACAACCGGCCGCAACTCTATGCCGCGTTGCTTGCCGCGCAGTCGCTCGGCGGCGCCGGCGTGCCTCTCATGCCGGATGCGGACCCCGAGGCGATCGCGCGAATAGTGGCCGATGCCGAGGTATCCGTGGTGGTGGCCGAGGACGCCGAACTGGCCGAGACGATCGTCGCGATGCGAGATCGGCTGGCAACGCTCCGGCTCATCGTGCAGGCGGGATCGCAAGACATGCACCACTCGGAAAGCGGGTTGCTGAAGCCGTTCGACAGCGTAACCGGCCCCGCTGTGACGGACCGCAGCGAGTCCGGCGACGTTGCGCTGATCCTGTACGCCGAAGAAGCACCAAGGATGATGACGCATCGCAGCATGCTTGCGACGGCGGATGCGATGATCGCGGCGCACGACATTCGCCGCACCGATGAGACGCTTGCCTGGCTGCCGATGGCGTGGTCAGGCGATGTGCTGTCGTCGCTGGCTATGGGCTTGACAGCCGGTTTCACCTGCAACTGCCCGGAGCGCCCCGCGACCTCGCGTGGCGATCTGCGCGAGATCGGCCCGACCATACTGATCGCGCCGCCACGCGTGTGGGAGACGATGCTGACCGAGATTGAGGCACGCGCGGCCCAGGCCAGCCGGATGAAGCGGGCGCTGTTCGCCCGGTTCGCCGCCATCGGGGAACGGGCCGAGCTGCGCCGGACCGCGGGCGAGGAGGTGCCGGCGCCGCTGCGGCTGAAACTGATGGTCGGCGAGCTCCTGATCCATGCGCCGATGCGCGATCAGCTCGGGCTGCGCCATCTGCGCTGGGCGGGCACCGGCGGCGAAGCTCTGGCGCCGCACGTCCTCAGGAGACTGCACGCCTTCGGCATCAACCTCGACGGCGATCACAGCGTATCGGAGCCGACGCATGCAGCCGGAGAACCGCTGCATGCCTGAGTTCGACCTCGACTTCACCCTGGTGCTGATCTCGAGCGGCCTGATGATCGGGCTGATGTATGCGTTGATCGCCCTGGGCTTCGTGCTGGTCTACAAGGCGACGGACGCGATCAACTTCGCCCAGGGCGAGTTCGTGATGTTGGCCGCGATCGTCGCCGCGGCGGCGATGGGTGCGGCGCTGCCGTTCTGGCTCGCCACCGCCATCGCCTTGCTCGGCATGATCGTGTTCTGCTTCGCGCTCGAACGGGTCGTGCTGCGCAGGCTGCTGGGCCGCCCGATCGTCGCCGTGATCATGGCGACCATCGGATTGGCGTCGCTGATCCGCGGCGTCGCCACGCTGGTGTTCGGCGCCGGCGTGCGATCGATCGTGCTGCCGGTCGGCGATGATCCGCTGTTCCTCGGGCCGGTGATGCTGCCGCCGGTGCAGCTTGTTGGCGCTGGGGTCAGCATTGTCTTTCTCGCGGTGTTCACCTGGTTCTTCCTGAGGACGCGCATCGGCGTGGCCATGCGTGCGGTGGCCGATAACCAGACGGTGTCGATGGGCATGGGCATCAACGTGCAGCGCTATTTCGCGCTGGCCTGGGCGCTGACCGGGGTGGTCTCGGCACTCGGCGGCGTGATCTGGGGGGCGATGCTCGGCGTGGACAACCAGTTGCCGCTGGTCGGATTGAAGGTGTTCCCGGTGGTCATTCTGGGCGGCCTCGATTCGATCATCGGTGCGGTGGTCGGCGGCCTGATCGTCGGGGTGGTGGAGGCGCTGGCGGCCGGCTATCTGGACCCGGTGGTCGGCGGCGGCACAAAGGACTTCGCACCCTATCTGCTGATGATCCTGATGCTGATGGTTCGGCCCTATGGCCTGTTCGGCCGCCGCCGCGTCGAGCGCGTGTGATGTTCTACCGCGAAGCCGGCGTGTTCAAGACCAGCTACGCCGCCGACATGGCATTGATGCCCATGCCGAACACGCGCTGGGCCGTTGTCGCGCTCGGCGTGTTGTTCATCGGCATCGTGCCGGCGCTCTCCGACGAGTACACCCTGTCGATCCTCAACCTGATCCTCATTGCGATTGTCGGCGCGGTCGGGCTGAACATCCTGGTGGGCTACACGGACCAGGTGTCGATCGGCCACGGCGCATTCATGTCGGTCGGCGCCTATACCGCGGCGCACCTGATAACGCAGCTCCATGCGCCGTTCTGGATCGCGGTGCCGGCCGGTGGCCTGATGTCGGCCGCGATCGGAACCGTGGTGGGTGTTCCGTCGCTGCGGATCAAGGGATTGTATTTGGCGATCGCCACGCTTGCGGCGCAGCTCATCATCGAATGGACCATCAACCACGTGCCTTGGGTATCGGGCGGCACGCAATCGACCATTCAGGTCGGACCGCCTTCGGTACTGGGCACGCCGCTCACCAAGGCATGGCAGATGTATCTGTTCCTGTTGTTCTTCGTGATCGTCGCCATGGTCGGCACACAGAACCTGATCCGCAGCCGGATCGGCCGTGCCTTCATAGCGATCCGCGATCAGGACATCGCCGCCGAGATCATCGGCATCAACATCTTCCACTATAAGCTGTGGGCGTTCGCCATCTCGTCGTTCTATGCCGGCGTGACGGGCGTGCTGTACACATACTATCTCGGCATCGCCAACTACGAGCAGTTCCAACTCGATGTTTCCATCAACTTCCTGGCGATGGTGATCATCGGCGGGCTCGGGTCGACGCTCGGACCGGTGTTCGGCGCGATCTTTGTCACCCTGCTGCCGATCGTCACCCGGCGCGTGCTCGAATCGGCCGGTGGGCTGTTCTTCAGCGCCTCCGATCTGTCCGCGGTGATACCCAGCCTGCGGCTGGCGATCTTCGGCGCGCTGATCATCTTCTTTCTCGTCGTCGAGCCGGAAGGCCTGAACCGGCTCTGGCGCAACATCCGCGGCTATTTCCGGATGTGGCCATTCTCGTACTGACAGGCGGCAACTAGGGAGGCCAAAAGCATGCGACATCTGACGGCAACGGGCCTGCTGCTCCTCGGCGGTGTGTGGCTCACCGGACCTGCCACGGCGCAGCAGAAGCAAATCCTGATCGGCTCGCAATGCGACCGCACCGGTCCGACGCAGCTCGTCGGCACGGTGTTCTGCCCGGCGGTGCAGGACTATGTGAACCTGGTCAACTCGAAGGGCGGTATCGACGGCTACAAGGTCGTCATCAACGAGCTGGACAACAACTACCAGGTGCCGCCGGCGATCGAGGAATACGAACGCCACAAGCAGCAGGGTATTGTGTCCACATTGATCTGGGGCACCCCGCAGGCCGAGGCGCTGAACCCGCGGCTGGAGAAGGACCATATTCCCGGCACCTCGCCGGGCTTCGGTTCCGCCGCCGCGGCGAACGGCGCCAAGTATCCGTACCTGTTCCCGCTCGCCGCCACCTACTGGTCGCAGGCCGCCGCCGGCATCCAGTTCGTCAAGGACAAGCTGGGCGGCAGCCTGAAGGGCAAGAAGATCGCCTATCTCTACTACGACAACCCCGCCGGCCTAGAGCCGCTGCCGATCCTGAAGGAGCTGCAGCAGAACGAAGGGTTCGAGCTGCGCACCTTCGCCGTGCCGCCGCCCGGCGTGGAGATGAGCGCGCAGATTCTGGACATCTCGCAGCGCTATCGGCCCGACTTTGTGCTGGCGCACCTGTTCGGCCGTGCGCCGTCGGTGATGCTGAAGGGGATGAAGAGCTCGGGCTATCCGCTCAGCAAGGTGCTGGGCTTCGTCTGGGCATCGTCCGAAGCCGACATCGCCGCGGCCGGCGGCTGGGGCGTCGCGCAAGGTTATCACACGATGCAGTTCGTCGGTGTCGGCGATGACTACCCTGTGATCAAGCAGATCAAGGCGATGTATCAGGCCGCCGGCAAACCGGCACCGAAGGAGATGGAGACCTCGGTCTATTACAATCGCGGCATCCAGGACGCCGCCGTGCACATCGAGGCGCTGCGCAATGCCCTGAAGCTCACCGGCGGCAAGCCGCCCACCGGCGAGGACATGAAGAAGGGCTTCGAGATGATCAAGAACTTCACTCTCGATGGTCTGTTGCCGCCGCTCGAGGTCACTCCCGCCGATCACGAGGGTGGCGGGTTCGTGCAGATCTTCCAGGTCAAGGGCGACAAGATGGTCAAGGAGACCGAGTGGTTCCACGGCTATCGCGACCTGGTGCTGAAGTCGGTCAACGCCGCGTCGTAGTTCTCGCCACCCTCCCCCGCGGCGCGGGGGAGGGCCCGGGAGGGGGTATGCTGACTCTCGACAACGTCGAAGTCGTCTACGACGGCGTGATCCTGGTATTGAAGGGCATCTCGCTCACCGCCGAGCGCGGCCAGATCACCGCGCTGCTCGGCGCCAATGGCGCCGGTAAGACCACAACCTTGAAGGCGATCTCCGGCCTGTTGCATGCCGAGCGCGGTCAGGTCACCAGGGGAACGATACAGTTGCGCGGCGAACGGCTGGACCGGCTGGCGCCGCACGAAATCGTGCGCCGCGGCATCACCCAGGTGTTCGAGGGCCGCCGCGTGTTCACTGGCCTGACCGTCGAGGAAAACCTGATTGTCGGCGGGCACACCCAGCCAAGCCTGCAGCGTATCAGGCGCGGCATCGACCTGGTGTTCGAATACTTCCCGATCCTGAAGGAGCGTCGCCGTCAGGAGGCGGGCTATCTGTCCGGCGGCGAGCAACAGATGCTGGCGATCGGCCGCGCGCTGGTATCGGAGCCAGAGGTGATACTGCTCGATGAACCCTCGCTCGGGCTCGCTCCCCGTGTGGTCGAGAGCATCTTCGGGATTGTCCGCCGGCTCAGGCAGGAACGTGGTCAGACCGTGCTGCTGGTGGAGCAGAATGCCGCGCTGGCGCTGGAACTGGCGGACCACGGCTATGTCATGGAAACCGGCCGGATCGTGATGCAGGGACCGGCGGCGAGCCTGCGGCAGAATCCCGAGATCAAGGAATTCTACCTCGGTTTGAACGAAGTTGGCACGCGCCGGTCCTACCGCGATGTCCGTCAACATCGCCGGCGCAGGAGGGCGCCGGTGTGAGCCACGCGAACCGCGGCGCGGGGCAGGGGCGGCCGCGCTCTATGGCACTCGCAGTTGAACGTTGGCGTGCACCGCCGCCCCCTCGGCATCGACCACGGTAAGGCGGTAGAAGCCGGGACCGGGCGGCTGCCAGGCAGCCTCGCGCCGGACCCGGTCGGCTGGCAAAGGCGCGCCATCGACCAGGAAGCTGAGCGGCCGGCGTCCGCCCATCACCCGTATGGTCACGGATCCATCTGCCGATAGCACCGCGCCCGGTGGCGGGAACAGCAGATGCAACGCATCGGCTGCCACGGGACGGGTGGCCGGCCGTGGCGCGCTTGCGGGCGCGATACGCCGCGGGGCCTTCGGCAGCAGGTCGAAGGCGCGCGACAGCAGCGGCAGGGCCAGCGAGGCGCCGGTCGCACCCGGCAACGGGGTACCGTCCGGGCGGCCGATCCACACGGCCACCACATGGCGATCGTCGAAGCCGAACGCCCAGGCATCGCGCCCGCCCCAACTGGTACCCGTTTTCCAGGCGATGCCGCCGGGCCCGAAGCCCGGCAGTGGGCGGGTCAGCGCATCGGCAACCGAATGCGCGGCGCTGGCGGCGAGGAATTGCGGCCGATGCGGCTGCGGGCCGGCCAGCAGCCGAAGCGGACCGCCGGTACCGTCCGTGGCAAGCGCCGCGTAGAGCGCGGCGGCGTCGCGCAACGTGATGCCGACGCCGCCAAGCGCCAGCGGCAGCGACGGATCGGCGCCGCGCGGCAGGCGAAGTGTCGCGCCGGCCGCCCGCAGGCTGGCTGCAAAGCTCAGCGGACCGACGCGGTCGAGCAGTGCCACCGCAGGCAGGTTCAGCGAGCGCCGCAACGCCTCGGCGGCGGTGATGCTGCCGGCGAAGCCGCGGTCGAAGTTCTCCGGCGCGTAGCCGCCGTAGCGGCGCGGCAGGTCCGGCACCACGGTGTCCGGCGCGGCGGCACCGTCCGCGAACGCCATCGCATAGATGAACGGCTTCAGTGCCGAGCCTGGCGAGCGTACCGCCGCGGTGAGATCGACCGCGCCAGCCCGGGCCTGATCGCGCCACGCGCCAGGGTAAAGCGCACGGATCTCGCGCGCGTCCGCGTCCGCCACCAACATTGCCAGCGAAGCACGCGGCGGCAAGGTTTGCAGATGCTGCCGCCCCAGTCGCTCCAGCGCGATCTGCAAGGGCAAGTCCAGCGTGGTGCGGACGCGCGGGGCGCGCGGCAGCGTGGCGGCAAACTGGGGCGCGTGGCGAGGCAGTGGCACCCGGGCGGTCGGCACCGGCGCGGCATCGGCCGCGAACAGGCCGGCACGGACGCCCACCGCCATGACACGGTTGCGCACGCGTTCCGCCTCGATCGGGTGGCGGTCCGGACGCAGGCGCTCGGGACGCCGCGGGATCGCGACCAGCAGGGCGGCCTGCGCCGGCTCCAGCGCCTCCGGCGGGACCCCGAACCAGGCGAGCGAGCCAGCGCGGATGCCTTCCAGGTTGCCGCCGAACGGCGCCAGCGTCAGCCAGATGCGCAACACACCTTGACGGCCATACCGCGCCTCGAGCTGCAATGCGCGCGCCATCTCGACCAGCTTGGCGCGGAGCGTGCGCGGGCGCGGCTCGAGCAGCCGTGCCGCCTGCATCGCGAGTGTCGAGCCGCCGGATACCACGTGGCCGGTGCGGGCAAGCTGCGCCGCGGCACGGGCCAGGGCGAGCGGGTCAATGCCAGGATGATACCAGAATCTTCGGTCCTCGACGGCGATCAGCAGGTTGGTCACCGACGGCGGCGTCTTGTCGGCCTGGAAGCGCCAGACGCCGCCCGGGGCCGGCAGTAACGCGAGGGCGCGGTCCTGACGATCCAGGACCTCGGTCCCCGAGGCGGCGAGGCGGGAGAGATCGGGCGGCAGGCAGTGGTCGAGCAGGGCACCGGCGGCGGCGAGAAAGAACGCCAGCGACGGCACGACGGCGAGCCGGCCACCCAGACGACCCCCCCTCCTCTTGCGGGAGGGGGTCGGGGGGAGGGGGCTCACTCGGCTCCTTGCACGGTAATTCGTCCGGCCGCCTGACGCGCGAACACGCCAGGGCGGTACATGTCCGCCAGTGCAGCGCCAGGCAGCTCGTAGCTCCCCGGGGTGACCGCCCGCAGGCGCACCGCCAGGCGGAACTCCGGCTGCTCCGGCGTCAGCGCCACCACCGCGGCATAGCGGTCGTCGGCCGCCGGCTGCGCCTCGGGCTCGGACAGCTTGCCCAGCCATGCCATCCCCGGCGCATCGCCGCCGCCGAGCCGGCCGGCGATCTCCCAGCCCGCCGGCAGCCCGTGCTGCACCATCGCCCGATGCGCCTGTCCGTCCTCCGCCTTTCCCTCCAGCACCAGCACGAACACCGTATTCTGCTTCAGGTGGTCCAGATCCAGCGCCTGGCCGTCCAGCGTCTTGAACTGCCGGGTGATGCGCATCCCGGCGCGCGCTGCCGGCAGAGGGGTGGCCGGGATGCCGGTGACCGAGACGGCGCGCCATACCGGCTGGTCGGCGAGGTTGCGCGCGGTGACCGGTCCGGTGAGCGCAACCGAGACCACCGGTGCGGGCGGCAGATCGTGGCCATCCAGCGCAATCCGCGCCAGGGTGCCGTTTCGCCCCAGCACCGCGCCTGCGGCGGCGGCCCAGGCCTGCTCCTGCGTGGACAGCGTGTCGGCGGCCAGGTCAGCTCCCGGCATGACGGACAGCAGCCGTTCCAGCCGGGTGCCGGGCAGGCCGCTTTCTTTCAGCAGCAGCGCGATCGCCACCTGATCGCGCAGCGCGGTGCCATAATCGTAGGCCCACCAACCCCGCGAGAGCGCGGCTAGCGCCGCGGCGAACGCCGCGTCGGCGCGTGGCTGGTCGTGGGCCAGTGCGAGAGCGGCGCCGAGTTGTGCCTTGGCGAGCGGGGTCGGCAGCTTCTCGATCTGTCCGGCCAGCACACGTGCCGCACCGGGCCGGCCCTTGCCGGCCAACGCCAGCACATACAGCCGGTAGGGCTGGGTGGCGTAGTCCTCCGGCCTATCGCCCGGTTCGTCGGCGGCATCAGCAATGAATTTCAGCGCGTCCTTGAGCGCCTGTTCGGGGATCGCCGCCCCGGCGTCGCGCGCCCGCAGCAGGAATTCGCTGGCGTAAACCGAAAGCCAGGGCTCGGCCTCCGCCGAGGCTGACCACAGGCCGAAGCCGCCGTCGAAGCGCTGGCGGTCGAGCACGAAGCCGACCGCCTGCTGCAACCGCGCAGCGCGCTCGGGACCGGCGGCCGGGCCATCCGGCAGCAACGCCAGCGGGAAGCCGCGGCTGGTCGCCTGTTCCAGACACCACAGCGGATAGCGGTCGAGCGCCTCCACCAGGCCGGCCACGTCGTAGCGTACCGCGCCGCCGAACGTCGCCGTCGCCTTCCACGTGCCGGGGATGAAGCGATCGAGCGGCGGGGCGAGCTGAAGCTCCGCCGCCGGGGCCAGATCGCCGGCGGCCACCATGGTGGCGGCGCCGCGGGCCGGACGTACGGTGATCGCGGTTTCGCGCTGGACATGGAATCCGCCGGTGCCGGCGACATCGAGGCGGACAACGCCGCGCCCGGCCCCGGTCGCGGCCAGGGTGACGAACGGCAGCGCCTGCGCACCGGGCGCCAGGGTGGCCGCCAGTTTCGCCGCGCCATCGATCGCCAGCGGGCCATCGACGGACACGGTGGCACTCTGCTCGCCTGCCGGCAGGTCGAGGTTGTGCAGCAGCACCGTGAGCCGCGCCTGGTCGCTCGGGGCCAAGAAGCGTGGCAGCAGCGGCTCCGCCATCAGCGGGTCGCGCACATAGGCGTCGGTGGCGGCCGCGCCCACTCTTGTGCCGCTCCATGCCACCGCCATCAGCCGCACCTGCCCGTTGAAGTCGGGCAGGTCGAGCGGGAACTCGGCCACTCCATCGGCGCCCGCCCGCACCGGCGGCACGAACAGCGTCACCGTCTTCTGCGGGATGTCGGGCAGGGCAAAGCTGCCCTCATCGCCGCCTTGCCGCAGCAGAGTGGCCTCGCCGTCGGGCGGAGCGATCAACCGCCCCCAGTCATCGCGGATGTCCAGCCCAAGCACGCGGCGGCCAAGGAAATGCTCGGACGGGTCGGGCGAGACGAAATTGGTCAGGCGCAGGATACCTTCGTCCACCGCGGCGAGGCTGACCCAGGCGCCGGGGGCCGTCCGCAGCCGAACCGTTGCGCGCTGGCGCGGCGGATACCTGTCGGGCACGTCGAATGCCATCGGCAGCC
Source organism: Acetobacteraceae bacterium (assembly GCA_036555825.1). Classification (GTDB taxonomy): domain Bacteria; phylum Pseudomonadota; class Alphaproteobacteria; order Acetobacterales; family Acetobacteraceae; genus JAMXLO01. Next base: position 12,850 of record DATBKQ010000234.1, read on the forward strand.
TGCGCGCGCCCGGATCGATGCCGACCCAGGCAAGGCCGATGGCCCGCGCCGGCCGCGACCTGGCATCCGCCGCGGTGCGGAAGACATGCACGGTGATGTAGGCGCCGGGTCCCCAGTCGGCCGACACCGGTACGTCGACATCCGCCCCGGCCGCCGGCACCGAAATGTTGCGCACCAGGTGCACGCGGTCGGTCAGCACCAGCAGCGTCGCCTCGCCGCCGAACGGCGGCGCGATGTGGATTTGCGCGGTGTCGCCGGGCGCATAGACGCGGCGATCGGCGGAGACATCCACCTGGTCTGGCACATCGGGATTGTCCGACGAAACCCAACCGGAACGGAACCGCACCGAGGACGCCGCCAGGCCGCCGTCCTCCAGCACCTCCAGACGATAGCGGCCGAAATCGAGCTTCCTCGAGAAGCGCAACGGGGCATCGGCGGGAATATCGATGGTGTGAGTCTCCAGCGGCTCGTCGCGCCACACGGTCTCGTATCGGGCGAGACTGCCCTTGCGTACCAGCCGCCAGTCGGGACGTTCGCGCACCAGCCGCAGCTTGGCCTTGGCGGCCACCCGCGCGCCGTCGGGGCCGACCGCGACGATGTCGAAGCCGGCCTCGGTGCCCGCGTCGACCGCGTTGTCGGCGAACGCCGGCTTGATGCCAAGCAGCCTGCCCGCTGGTCGCACCGGGATTTCGGTCGTGGCGAGCGAGGCGTGACCCGACGGGTCGTTCACGCCTACGGTAATCGACGCCTTAAGGGCGCGCGTGCTGTCGGGCGCGCGTGGAAGGTCGATCGCCACGCTGGAACGCCCCTGTGCGTCGGTGTCCTGTACCGTCAGGTCCTTGGCGTCCGGCGCGTAGGTCTCATCGACCAGGCCGACCCGATAGCCGGCCAGTGTCGGGAACGGGGTGGCATCGATCAGCAGACGCATCTGTCCCTGACCGGTCAGCCCGGCCGCGGGCGCGCCGTACAGGAAGCGTGCGGTCAGCGGCAGCGAATACGGCCGGCCGGGCACGATCTGGCCCGGCGCGGCGCCGAACTCGACCGCCATCCGGTCGGGCACAAAGGCATCGACGCGGAACTGCGCGCGCCCGATCGGCGGCAGTCCGGGGTCGGCCTTCACCTCGATTGTCCAGGTACCGGCCGCCGCCCCGCTCGACAGCTTCACCGGCAAATAGACCGAGGCCTCGGAGGCCCGCTGTGGCGTCGCGTCCAGGAACACCTGGCCATTGGGGCGCTTCACCAGCACATGCACCGGGATGTCGGCCGGATGGCCGGCCTCGTCGCGCAGGACCGCCATCACCTGCGCGGTCTCGCCCGGGCGGTAGATGCCGCGGTCGAGCCAGACATACGCATCGAGCGGACCGGGGTCCGGCAGCCCCGAGACGCCCCGGTCCGACAGGTCGAACGCGGCGGTGCTCAGGTCGAGCATGGTGTAGTCGTCGCCGCCCAGCACCTCGACGGCGCGCGCGGCGACCGGGCCTTCGCCGTGCAGCAGCGGCGCGGCAAAATGGCCGATGCCGTCCGCATCGGTGGCGGTCTCCGCCAGGATGTCGTTGTTCTCGGCCAGCAGCCGCAGGGTGACGCCGGCGCGCGGCTTGACATCGGAATAGCCGCGCACCTGCGCGGTCAGCCCATTGGCGCCGCGCCAGACGGTGGGCGCCAGGTCGGTGCGCAGGATCATCTGCACGCCCGCCGTCGCGTTCGGCGTGCCGTCGCCGGCGCGCGCGATCAGCGCATAGAGGCCCGGGCCGGCGGCGGCCAGTGCGTCCGGCACCGGCAGCGCGGTGTGGGCGGTGCGATTCGGCTGCCAGTTGGGAATGTCGGCACTGCCCTCCCACACGACCCGCCCGGTCTGCTCGCCGATCCGGTCGGCGTCCCAGGCGTCCACCGGCTGGCCCAGCCTGGACTCCCGCACGAAGGCGACCACGTTGCGTTCGGTCAGCCGCGCGAGCGTCAGCTTGACGGCCGAAAGATTGACCGTGCTCACGCCGATCGCCGGTGTTTGCCCGCGCGGCAGCAGGAACATCCTTGTGTCGAAGTCGATGCGTGGCTGGCGGTTGGCCATGGCAACGCCGAGCGTGGTGTCCTTCACCAGGCTGAGCCCGCCCTCGCCCGGCAATCCCGCGCGGAAGGTGATGCGCGTGGTGGCGCCCGACGGCAGGCCGGAGACGCAGATCTTGTCGCCTTCGCGCGTGACCGCCGCGCCAGGCACCGGCGGATCGAGGTGAACCCAGTCCTCGGCGTGGAAGTCGTCGCGGCGGACCGGCGCCACGGTGAAGTCGATGCAGGCGCGCGGCGGATCGGCCTCGGCCTCGGTGGCGACGCCGCGCACCAGCACGCCGGCGGCGCGGCGCGCCGCATCCAGCTTCTGTGCGATCGCCTTGTCGTCGGGCGCGCGTTCGGCCGCGGCCTCCAGCGCCTGGATCGCCTGCGCGGGGCGGTTCAACAGCTTCAGCGCATCGGCCATGGTCAGCAGCGGTGGCACCTCGCGGTCGCCGGCGGGGGCGGAGGAAAAACTCTGCCAGGCTGCCTGCAGGGCATGCGTGGCATCGGGCGGGGTGCGGTGCAGTTGCGCCTCGGCCAGCGCCTGCCATTGCGCGGCATCGGCGTCGCCTTGCGCGATGCGGCTCTCCCAGGCGGCCGCGGCGGCCGCCCAGTCCTGCTTGCGGGTCGCCGCGGCGGCTGCCTGTTCCGCCAGCTTGCGGCCCTGCGGTGTGCCGCCGGCGGGGAAACGCTGTGTCAGGCCGTGCGCGTATGCGTCGCTGTCCGCTTCCAGGCCGGGCAGACGGAACTCGTCCGCCCACGCCAAGCCGCAGGCCAGGCACAGCAACGCCGCGAGCAGCAGTCCGAAGCGGCGCATGGCGTGACTCCCCCAGGGTCCGCGGTCAGTCTATGCCGGCGACGCAACGTCGTGTGGTAAAAACTGTCGTCGCCACGCAGATGATCATCCGGCCGCCCGGTTCATCGCTCTGCGCGGCAAACGCATCATCAGCAGCAGCAGCCACGCCGGCAGCGTGGCCATGATCAGCAGCACGTAGACATTGGCATAGGCGACGATCTGCGCCTGCTCGTTGATGATCCGGTCGAGCAATGCCGCGCCCTGCCCGTTCGCCGGATCGAGCCACCGGCGCATCGGCGCGGCCGCCTGCAAAGCCCGATTGAACGGCGTGACCGAGGCGCCGATCATCTCGTGCATCGCCTGGGTACCGCGCACCACCACCGATGTCGCCACCGACACGCCGATCGCGGCGCCAAGGTTGCGCAGCAGGCTGAACAACGCCGCGCCCTCGGTACGCATCGCCGGCTCCAGGGTAACGAATGCCAGCACCTGGATCGGGGTGAACAACAGCCCCATCGCCGCGCCCTGGATGATGATGGCAAAGATGATCTCTCGCTCCGATACGTCGGGCGTCCAGCCCGTCATCAGCCAGTACGTGTAGCTGAGCATCGCAAGGCCGATCCCTACCAGAAGCCGCGCATCTATCCGGGATGCCAGCCGCCCGGTCAGCATGGTCGTCACCAGGCTGCCGAACCCGCGCGGCGCCATGATCAGTCCCGCGGTTTCCACCGGGTAGTGACTCAGAATCTGAAGCCAGGGCGTCATCAGCGCGAGACTGGACACCATGAAGATGCCGATCATGAACATCAGCAGGACACCGGAGGCGAAATTGATGTCCTTGAACAGCGCCGGCCGGATCAGCGGCTGGCGCGCCGACGATACGTGCACCAGGAACAGGTAGAATCCCAGACCGGCGAATACCGCCTCGACGATGATTTCGCTGGAAGCGAACCAATCCCTTTCCTGGCCACGGTCCAGCATCAACTGCAGGCTGCCGATCGCCACGGTCAGCACACTGAACCCGAGCCAGTCGAAGCGCATACGCCCTTGCTGACCGCCGCCAGGCAGGAACATCATGAGGCCGGCGGCGGCGAGCAGGCCGAATGGCAGGTTTATATAGAACACCCAGCGCCAGCTATAGGTCTCGGTCAGCCAACCGCCGACCGTCGGGCCCATGATCGGTCCCAGCATCACCCCGACGCCCCAGATCGCCATGGCAAAGCCGCGACGCTCGGCGGGGTAGATGTCCAGCAGCGTGGCCTGTGACAACGGCACCAACGCGGCGCCGAAGACACCCTGAAGCACGCGAAAGACAACGATCTGGCCCAGCGACTGGGCCGCCCCGCACAACATCGAGGCAAGGGTGAAGCCAAGAATGCAGCTCACATAGAGCAGCTTGCGGCCATGGCGGGCCGCCAGCCAGCCGACCGGCGCGGTCATGATGGCGGATGCGGTGATGTACGAGGTCAGCACCCAGGTGATTTCGTCGAAACTCGACGAAAAGCTGCCCTGCATGTAGGGCAGCGCCACATTGGCAATGGTCTGATCTAGCAACTGCAACACGGTCGCGCCGATCGCGCACGCGGTGATCATCCCGCGATGGCGCGTATCGTGGTGGACCGTTTCTCCCGGCATGCGTGGCCTTGTCGTTGTCCGCTCCGAAAGCGTGAGCATGCGGACAAGCGGCGGCCAGCGTCAAACGCGAGCGCGCTTCTCGACCGATTGCAACGCAATGCCCCGGTGGGCCTACGAGGTCGGCGACACCGTCCTGCGAAACCGCCCCCGCCGGTTCGGGCTCTCTACAAATCCAACACCGTTCGCACGCCGGCCTCGATCGCCTGCAGATCTCCCGCCGCCAACTGCCCGCTGAAACGGCTCAGCCGCCCTTTGTCGACGGCGCGTACTTGGTCGCATGCCGCGACGCTATGCGCCCCTGCCGAGGGAGTGGCGACAACGATCGGCGGCGGGTCGTCCTCGACCTCGTCCGCCGGCAGGGCCTGTTCCAGCAATCGTTGGACGAAGGCACTGCTGGCGCGCGCCGGCACGCGGCGTTTGAGTCGGGGCGCCAAGTCTTCGGGCAGCCGTATGAGAAGCTGCTGGGTGGCCACTATCCTGTCCCTCGCGCCTTTCCAGTTACTCGCAATATCGATATCGAATACTCCCCGACAATGCCGTGAGCGCGATCGATTATCCGATCGGGTCGTTGCGTGGCCGCCATCCTCATCCGGTGGACCCAACTGCGTCCGGAGCCTACTGTCCCGCCATGCAACTCGCCAGCAGGACCTACGAGGTCGGCGATATCCAGGCGGCGCAGGAGCTGTACCACGCCAATGGCTGGACCGACGGCCTGCCGATCGTTCCACCGACCGCCGATGCCGTCGAAGCCTGCCTGCAATGGGCGATGGTGGCGCCGGATCAGCTTATCGGCATCGAGCCGGTGCGCGGGGTCGCGATCACCGCTGAGAAGTTGGCGGTCAACGCGGTGATGGCCGGATGCCTGCCGATGCACTTCCCCGTTGTGCTCACCGCCATCGCCGCGATGCTGCGGCCTGAGTTCCTGCTGCACGGCGCCACCGCATCCACTGGCGGTTGTGCGGTGTTCGTCGTGCTGAACGGACACATCCGGCGAGAGATCGGCGCGGCCGGCACGTTCAACGCACTCGGCAACAGCGACCGCGCGACGTCGGTGATCGGCCGGGCCATTCGGCTGGCGTTGATCAACATCCTGGAGGTGCGACCAGGCGGAATCGACCGCTCCACCATCGGCCACCCCGGCAAGTTCAGCTACTGCGTGGCCGAGGACGAAGACGACAGCACGTGGCTGCCGCTCTCGGTGCAGCGCGGGCTGCCGGCAGAGGCATCCGCCGTCACGGTGATGGCCGCCGGCGCGCCGCGGCAGATCATGAACGAGTGGACCACCGCGCCCGAGGAGATCCTGGAGACCTTTGCCGCGGAGATGCGCGCGAATATGCGGAATTATTCGATCTGGGGCGGCAACTATGCGCTCATCGTCCCGAAGCAGTTGCGCGATCACCTCCATGCCGCCGCCTGGAGCAAGACCGACATCGCCGCCTTCATCCACCGGCGCGCGCGCATCCATCGCCGCGAATGGGCGAAGGTGGGCAAGGATGCCGTGGTGCGGGATCGCGGCGACACGGAGTACGCCGCGCTGGGTGCACCCGAGCAGCTTCTGGTGGTCGCCGCCGGCGGCCCGGCGGGCGGCTTCGGCGCGGTGATCCCGCCCTGGCTTGGCGACAAGAGCCGCGCCGTGACGCTGCCGGTCGGCGCCTGCGTTGACTGCGGGCCGCCGGGGGCAGTGAAGTAGCGGCATGGTCATTCAGGTCCTCGACCCCACCAACGAGACAGCGCCGCCACAGGGGCAGCGCGCGCCGCGTCCGGACAGTCTCGCCGGCAAGACGATCGGGTTCATCTCGAACGGCAAGGAAGGCAGCAAGGGCTTCTTCGCCCATCTCGACCGCATCCTGCGCGAGGAGTTCGGGGTCGCCGACGTCGTGTTGCGGGTGAAGTCGAACTTCAGCGCGCCCGCCGACGCGTGCATCGTCGACGAGATCGCCCGTTGGCACGCGGTGGTGACCGGCATCGGCGACTGAGGCAGTTGTTCGTCGTGCAGTCTGCACGACTCCGTCACGGCCGAGAGACTTGGCATTCCCGCGATGGCGGTGATGACGACGCGGTTCGCCAGTGCCGCGGAACTGATGGCGCGCGTACTCGGCTTCCCCGGCTACCGGTTCGCGGTGATCGGACATCCGATCAGCAGCGCCGACGACAACACCCTGCGGGCGAAGGCGGTGGCCGCCGCGGATCAGGCACGGCGGCTGTTGCTCGGGGCCTCCGCGGCGTAACGCCGCGGCTCAGCCGGACTTTCTTACTTTCCAGAACAACGGGAACGGCGCCTTCACGATCTCCTGGACTGTCGCGCGATGTGCGATCGGCTGTAGCCACTGGCCAAGCGGATAGTACGGCGCTTCATCCCAGACATCGAGCTGGATCTGCTCCGCCACTTTCTTCTGCGTGGCGAAGTCAGGCGCATCGAACCAGGCCGTGCGCAGTGCCTCCATCCTCGCGCTGCTGAACCAGCCGAACCAGCCCTTCTCGCCGGTACCCGCGATCGGATAGTGGGCGCCGGGATCGACCAGGTTCAGGCCTTCCCAGCCGGTGCAAAACGCACTCCATCCGCCCTTGTCGATCGTGTCCTTGTTGTTGCGGCGCTGCACCATGGTGCCCCAGTCCATGCCCTGCAGATCGACATTGATGCCGAGTTTCCCGAGCAGATCGGCGCCGACCAGACATTCAGCGTTGAGCACCGGATAGTCGGTTGGCGCGATGAAGACGATCTTTTCGCCGTTGTAGCCGCTTTCGCCACCAGCTTCCGTGCCAGTGCGAGATCGCGCGGGCCGGTCAGCGTGTCCAGGCCGGCGGTGTTGGCAAGTGGCGAACCAGGGGTGAACACCCCGACGCCGATGCGCGTCAGCTCGGGATCGCCGCCCATCGCGGCATTCATGAAGTCGGCCTGATTGATCGCGGGCAGCAAAGCGCGACGCAGCTTCACATTGTCGAACGGTGGATGCAGCATGTTGAAGCGCATGCATCCGACGATGCCGAATTCGTCGAGCCGTTCCACCACCGCGCCGCGCGCCTTGCGCAGCAGCGGCAGCAGATCGACGGTCGGCGTCTGCCACCAGTCTTCCTCGCCGGACTGGATCGCCGCCGATGCCGTGGCTGCATCCGTGATGATGTTCCATTCGATGCGTTCGAAGTTCGCCTGCTTGCCGCCGGCGACGAAGCTCGGCGCTTCCTGTCGTGGCACGTAGCCGTCGAAGCGCCTGAACGTGGCGAGCGCACCCGGCGTCCACTCGCCGCGATTGAACACGTAGGGACCGGAGCCGATGTATTCGTCGATCTGCTTGAACGGGTCGGTCCTCGCGATCCGCTCCGGCATGATGAAGCAGACATTCGCGGTCGGTTTGCCAAGCCCATGCGCCAGCAGCGGAAACGGTTTCTTCAGCCGGAACACCAGGGTGCGTTCGTCGGGTGCGGCGAGTTCGTTCAGCGACGCCTCGATCCGCTGGGCGAAACCGTCGCGTTTCATCCAACGCTGAATCGATGCCACGCAGTCGGCGGCGCGAACCGGAGACCTGTCGTGGAACTTCAGACCGCCGCGCAGCCGGATGCGCCAGGTCAGGCCGCCATCCTCGATCGCGTGGCCCTCGGCCATCTGCGGCTGCGACACCAGGTTGCCGTCCCAGCCATACAGGGTGTCCCAGATCATATAGCCGAAGTTGCGTGCCACGGTGGTGGTGGACCAGATCGGATCGGGGTTCTGGAGGTTGCCTTCGGGGATGAACTTCAGTGTTTTCGCCGCGGCTTGCGCGATGGCCGGACGTGGCAGGCCGCCGGCGCCAAGTGCGGCCCCGGCGATGGCCAGCATGTCGCGTCGCTTCATTGACGGTCCTCCCCCTTGGAACGACGGCAATTGTGCGGCCAGGAGGAGACAATGCAAGTTGCCGGCAGCGCCCTTGGCCGTCTCGCCCTTCGGCGGGTCACGCCGCGCGGCGTGGACAAGGGCTCCGTCGGAAAGGCGTGCTATACAAGGCTCGGTGAGAACGGCTCATCGTGGCCTTTCTGTCATCGCCAGAGCAGGGTGCGGTCTGTGCCTGACGTTCCGTCGTCCGTGCGGTGCGAAGGCAGTGCGCGTCTTTCTGAGCGTAGTGGCTGCCCGGCGTACCGGCAGCCATCAGCGAACGTCCAGACCGACGCGGCTTGCGGCTGGTCGAGGTCATCGGCGATAAGGTGCAGGATCGAAGTAGGAAACCATTGCGGTACTAGTCTGAAGCAGCAAAGCCTGCGCATCCCCTTGCAGGGGTACCGAGAAATCAGCGGCGGCGGCGATGTGGGCGTCCGCGGTCGAGATGATCTTCAGACTGACATAGACCCTGCCACTGCCGATCGCATAGGTGCCCGCGAGCAGATCTGCCGCCGCTGGCGGCGGGTAGATCGCGCGACGGTCCCGCGCCAGCATCATTTCGCCTTGTGTGCGCTCGAGCAGGACGGAGGAACGCAGGCGCAGCTCGGTCACCGGCACACCGCGTTGCACCAGGCGGGTCCGTGCAAAATCGGCAATTATGTTGCCAAACGGTGTGCCGTGGCTGACGTCCTGGATGTCAGCAACCGATCCGACCGCCACGGGCGCCCGAGACCCCATCAGCGTCGGGTTCTCATCCAGCATTCGATCCACCGCACGATATGTGCGTTCGCCCAGTTCCCCGTCGGAAAGCGGAGCAGAGCCCACTGTGACCGAGCTCGCAGCTGTGTTGGAATACGGATTGGCGCAACCGCCAAACATTAGAAGAGTCGCGAAAGCAATCGCTGATCGGACGATAGGGCCCATTGCATTCACCCACACGATAGGAGTTGTCATCAGGGCACGAACCGCAGTTGGCGCGGTATTGGCTGGTTTGCCGCGGAGAACGACACCATCGGGCTCAACCGCGTTTCGCTGAGATAGAGGGATGCATCCGATGGACCTATGTAGACTGGCCCGCTTATGCTCAGCACCACTCGATCTGCTGATACGACCGAGGCTTTCCAGATGGCTTCGGTGTCGGTTTGTGGCGTCATGGCCAGTATGGCGTCCACGGCCAGCCCCGCCCCAGCCGCAATGCCGAAACCCGCGGCCGGAGAAAGCGGTGCGGCGTTGGCCAGGAGAACGCCTGTTCCGGCTGCCAGGCCGGCAACGGTCGCGAGACCCGCTGGCGGCTGGTTTCGGGCGCCCCATCGAACAACATCCAGGTCCAGATTGACGACAAGTGAGTTTGCCGGCATTCGCGACAGCGTCCCACCGCGTCTCAGTATTTCGTCCTGCAACCCTTGTCGGACTTCCTGCAGGAAGGTGGAACCTGGTGCATCCACCTGGACGAAGATTGGTGGCTGAGGCGGCGGCGGTTCGGAACCTGGCATCATCGGGCCGGGCAGGAACCCACGCTCGCTCAGGCCGCCCGCGATCTGCTGGGCGACCGTTACCCAGTCGCGTGCAGTATTCTCGCTGTCCTGGAATGCCGGTGCCTTCGGTGCGACAGCAGGCTGCGTGCACGCTGCCAACGCCGCAACCATTGCCGTCGCACACAACGCGCGACATCGATTCACCCTCGCCATCCCAAAATCCCCCGCCGAAGCGACTGGCAGGCTTTGCCGTGCCCACCGCCGCCTGTTAGAGAGCACCACCTTTCAAAATCGTTGCAGATACGGGCGTTTGCGATTGCCCGTCGGCTGCAGCACTCCGATGGACACCCACCAGCAGCGCT
>DATBKQ010000235.1:0-2478 GCA_036555825.1 Acetobacteraceae bacterium
TTGCACCGTCCCTCAGGTGACGCCCGCGGCTGGTCAGGAGACGGCGGTTCCGATCAGGATGGGCAACGACGGGGGCTGGTGCGCAGTCACCCTGAATAACGCCGGCAAGCCGTTCGACGCCGGCCTGCTGGTGACCGAGCCAACGCATGGCAAGGCATATATCCATACCGTCGGGGACAACACACGGGTCGACTACACACCGGATGCGCGTTTTGCCGGCTCCGATTCGTTTGCCGTGAAGCTGATCCCCGGCGGCGCCCTACTCCGCGTGAGCGTCACCGTCGGTCAGTGACGCTTGGTCGGCGTGGCCTTGCGCGCGGGGGCCTGCGCGACCTCCTGGCAGATTTCCGCCGCCGACGGCACCAGGTTCTTGCCCGCGGCATAGCTCGCCAGGTCGGCCGGGCTTTGCAGTGCCATCACCTCATGGAAGATCAGGCCGTTGTGGGCGCAGAAGTCGGTGCCAAGTTTCAGGCCGGCGGTTGACTCGGCGTTCGCCAGTTCGGTGGTGAAGCGATCGTGCTCCTGCTGCGCACGGCGGCCGTACTTATGCTTGAAAATCTCGTCGAGCGCTCGTTCGTTGCTCATCAGATCGGGCTGGTACTTGCGGATGAAGGCGTTATAGCTGTTGTCGTTCTGGCACCCGGTGGCCAATACCATCAACTGGCTGCGCAGCGCCGCGATCTGCACGGCCGAGCGTTCGTGCGGCGGCAGGCATTCGAGCTGGGCCTGGGCCTGCTGCGCGGCCAGCAGACCGACCGCGGCCAGACCGGACAACAATCGACGCATCCTGTTCCTCCCATCGGTGGTGCTCGACATACGTCAGAACGGCTTGGCGCGGCAAGATGTTATGTGCTTGATCCGAGGACTATGACGTGGAATTGGTACCTGACCTGAGGAACCGCCCGGCGTTGGCGGCGGGAGTGTCGCGTGGCATCTGCCGCAACTAGCCCGGCAACGTCTCGTCGCTTACGCTTCCCGTAACGGGAGGGACCAAGCCATGCGTATCGAGGTCATCTGCACGGGAGACGAGGTCCTCACCGGCAAGATCGTCAACACCAACTTCAGCTACATGAGCCAGAAGCTCGAGGATGTCGGTCTGCCGCTTCATTGGGGCACGACGGTCGGCGATGATCGCGAAACCCTGCTGGCCGCGTTTCAGCTTGCCGCGCGGCGAGCCGATGCCGTGATCGTGAACGGGGGCCTCGGCCCGACCGTGGACGATCTGTCCCAGGAAGTTGCCGCGCAGGCCGCCGGTGTCGAGCTTGTCCTCAACGAGGAGTGGCTGGCCACGATGGAGGCATTCTTCACCAGGCGCAGCCGCATCATGCCGCCGAACAACCGCAAACAGGCGATGCTGCCCTCGACGGCCGAGTTGATCGATAATCCGATCGGCACGGCCTGCGGTTTCGCGCTCGACATCGGTCACGCGCGTTTCTTCTTTACCCCGGGCGTTCCGCGCGAACTGCGCCGGATGCTGGAGGAGCAGGTGATACCCCGCCTGCTTGAGCGCAGCGGTGCACCGGCGACGATTTACCTCAAGCGGTTCCATTCCTACGGTATCGGCGAATCCCATGCCGATGCGCTGCTGAACGGTATCGAGGCGCTGGTGCCTGACGGCAGCGTGAAGCTCGGCTTCCGCGCGCATTACCCGCAGCTTGAGACGAAGCTCACCGTGCGCGGCGCCGATATGGACGATGTGCGGCGGAAACTGGAGCCGGTGCAGGCCGAGGTACAACGGCGGCTGGGCAACTTCATCCTGGCGGAAGATGACCAGACGCTGGAAGGCGTGGTGCTGGCCGAACTGACCAGGCAAGGCGGCACGCTGGCGCTGGTCGAGACCTTCACCAGCGGGGCGATCGCCGCACGCATCGGCCATCTGCCCGGGGCGGAGCACGTGCTGCGCTGCGGTGTCACCGTGCGCGACCGCACCGCCCTGCACAAGGCGCTCGAAATCCAGGGCTTCGGCCTGGCCGGGGAACTGTCGCAGGAGACCGTGGAAGCGGTCGCGCGCGCTGCGCGCGAACACGCCGGCGCGACCCACGCGCTCGCCGTCCTGATCGATCTGGACGAGGGACCGGACCGGATCGATTTCGGCGGCACGATCTGGATCGCGGTCGCCACACCCGAGGAGGCGTCGTTCCGCCGCTCGCGCATTCTTGGCGGCCGCGAATGGGTCCGGCTGGGCGCGGCGGAACTGGGGCTCGATTGCCTGCGCCGCTACCTGCAGGGTCTCCCGGTGGCCGAGCGGATCGATTTCGAGCGAGCCTGAAATTTTCAAACTATCAAAGGCGGCCCGTCACATTTCGGCAATGTCGAGGATTTCGCGCCTACATTCGTGCGACCCCGTCTTGCGACCTTTGTAGCTGATCCTTAAGCGAATCGCCGGAACCGCCGCCGCAGAAGTGCGGATCGCGAAGTTCGGTGTTCGTCCGGGAGGCAACCATGTCCGCAGCCTCGCATCGCAGTCCAAATCGCTGG
>DATBKQ010000236.1:0-9953 GCA_036555825.1 Acetobacteraceae bacterium
CCGCGCGCCGGCTTCGCCGAGCTGGTGATCCCCGAGAACGAACCCGGTTCCTCGATCATGCCGGGCAAGGTCAATCCGACCCAGGCCGAGGCGCTGACCATGCTCGCCGTGCAGGTGATGGCGAACGATGTGGCGGTCGGCTTTGGGGGCGCCGGCGGCTATCTGGAGATGAACGTCTACAAGCCGCTGATGATCGCCAACATCGCGGAGTCCATCGCCATTCTTGCGGACGGTTGCACGAACTTCCGCAGGTTCCTGGTGGAAGGTACGCGCCCGAACGCCAAGAAGATCGCGCAGTACGTGGAAAGCTCGCTGATGCTGGTGACGGCGCTGGCGCCGGTGATCGGCTACGACAAGGCTTCGCGGATCGCGCACCATGCGATGGAGCACGACCTGACGCTGAAGCAGGCGGCGCTGCAGCTTGGCCTGGTGGACGAGCAGACGTTCGACCGCGTGGTCGATCCGGCGAAGATGGTGCACCCCGGCGTGGCTGTGGCGTCAGCGGGCTGAAGCGCGCAGAACCTACCGCCCGGCATGGATCAGAACCTCGCCGTGCCCGGCCCGAGCCCGAACAGCACCCGGCGGACCGGCTGTCGATCACATCGCAATCTTCTCCGTGGCGCTCCGTGGTCCTCTGCTTCCTCCGTGTTGAAAAACACAAGCGGGCGAACGGCACAGGCGGGCCCAAGAGGGCACAGCCGTCGCATATCGGTGGCCACCGGCGAGACCTGGTCTAACCATCCGATTCAGATCGGCGTGCTACTGGTGCAGCAGGCTCGCCCAGCGACTGCCAACAAAGCCACTCCCGATGGTGTTGCGCCACCAAGGCAGGTTCTTCGCGAGCCCAAAACAAGGCGAAGTCCGGCAGATCCCGGGTCGTCGTGACATCGGCGGCGGAGGAGGTCTCATGGTTGGGGAAACACTTGTCAAACCTTACCGGCATCAGAATCGTCATGCTGTTTTCTCCTGATCTCAGTCAGGATAATAAAGGGCACTGTTACATTACATGAGAACTTCAATACCGAGCTATCGCGTTACAAGGAAAACAATGTCACCCAGTCTCGACAAGCATGACTCTTACCGTCTTTTGCTCTGAATATCCGGTTCACGCAGCCGATTGTGCGTCTAGCTGGCATCACCCGCCGCACAGCCGCTTATGCAGAACAACGAAGTTCAGATCGTCACGCTTGGGCATTCCGAAGCGGTTGTCGCCGTAGGGAAACGGTTTGATCTCGTTTGTTGGCGTGTAGCCGCGACGCGCATACCACGCGAGCAGGGTGTCACGAACGTTGATGACCGTCATCTTGATCTCTCGGCCGCCTCGTTCGAAGACCCAGCTCTCGGCCGCCGCAAGAAGCTTCCGGCCCAGGCCCCGGTTCTGCTCACGCGGGTCGATGCTGAGTGACCCCAGATACCATGCATCATCGTCGGCCGATTCAAGCCATACGCATCCGAGCAGGGCGCCGTCCGGCGACCGCCGCCAGATCATCATCATGGCGTTCGGATTGGCCGCGATGTCCTCTCGAAGCATTGCCTCGCTCGTCCGATTGCCTGCGAGGCAATCGGTCTCGCTCGTCCAGCCCGCGTCGTTGCCCCCACCGCGATAAGCCAAATTCATGAGTGCGGCGATCGCCGGTACGTCGCCGTCTGTAGCCGGCGTCAGTCGGGGGATCGCGGCAGCGGCCGGGCTGCTCCGAGAACCGGCGGCCCGCTGTGCCTCCTTCTCAGGAACCGCCTTCTTGAACGGACCTGATGAATGATCTGTCACTTTCCTCACGGTCACCCTCCCCGAAGCAATCACCGGATTGTGGCGTGCCAGTGCGACGCGCCAACCTCAGTCGAGGCTGTTCCCGCCGCAACGACAGGTGAGAGAAGCTGGGAGACCCGGATTTCCGCCCGATTTCAAGACGCAGAGATCTGCTTGCAATTGAAACACAACGCGGGCGGCGCTGACATCGCCTGCCACACATACATATGTTTCCAGGAAAAACCGGGCGACCGTTCGGCCGCCCGGCCATCCACGCGCAACAACGATCAGAGGGCGAAAAACCGCCGATTATCCGGTTCGCGCGCACCGGGGGCTGGCGGAAGGAACCCGGGGCCGACGATCTTCCTGTGGGTGATCTCTGTCACCAGTGACGGAACCACTGTCGCAGCGACCCGGGCAATTGCACCCCAGGGGATGCCTTTCTCGTCTCCATCGCCGTCGGCATGTCCGTCGGCAGACCCGGACCCGATGTCCTTCTGCCGTCTGGCCATCGCCGTCATTACGGCCGGAGCGACGGCGCCGACAACGACTCCCGGTCCTTGATCGTCACTGCTCACCGCGGGTTCAGTGACCAGACCCTTGCGCTTCGCGATCTCACTCACAATGGCTGGCGCGACCGAGGCTACGACCCGCGCGACCGCGCCCCAGGGGAATTTCGCATCTCCCGCGGCATCGTCCCCGGCGGTCGAAACGGATGCGGCGTCGACTGCGAAGTCTTTCGGGTTCTTGGCGATCGTATCGATGATCGCCGGCGTTACGACGTCGGCCACCGCGCTTGCCAGTTTCTCGTCTGCGTCGGCGCCGTCCGGCTCAAAGTCCTTGTGTCGCTTGCGGATCGCGTTGATCACCAGCGGCGCGAGATTGGCGGCAAGGCTCAGGGCAACGCCGATCCACTTCTGTTGACCTTGAGCATCGGCGTCCTGATCAGTGTCGGAGTCCGTGGCCTGACCGTTTCCCCGGCTGGCCGATTGCGCGTGCGACGATGCAGGCGCGGCCTCGCCGTTTCCCCGGGTAGCCGGGGTCGCGGGCGGACCGGCGTCCTGGGCCGTCCCTGCGTTCGCCGGTTCGGCCTGATGTGCGTCCGAGGGCATTGCGGGGCGCACAGCGGGGGCGAACCCCTTGTGGCTGGCCGTAGCCGGGTTCCCGGCGGCCGTGGCGACCTGCGCCGCGACGCGCTCAACGGTTTGCCAGAACTGATCGTCGAAGGCCTGGTTGGTGGGCATTGCTGAGTCTCCTTTTGCATTGGCAGTGCTGATTGGTTGCCCGCCGGTTGTGGCTGGCAGCCTTTTCGCGGGCTGAGCCTCGGCCGCCATGGCCGGAGGGATCAGCGTCACGAAACTGGCATCGGTGAGACCGGGAGGGCGTGGAGGCGCCTTCAAGCTTGGGGTTTGCTGAAACCCCAGTTCCGCCAGCCGGTCGCGGACCGCATCGTGAAGCCGCGCGTTGGCAATATCTCCCGACGCAGGAAGCGTGCGTGACAGGGCGTAGGTGAAAGCCGACATACCCGCCGTCGCTGACGTGGACGCCGAAGACGTCTCGTTTTCGCCGCAGGCCGACAGCAGCAGCCCGTTCAGCCGGAGCTGGCCGGCCTCATCCTGGCTGGCTTCCTGCGGTCCACCCGTCTTCGACCGTGCGCCCAGCACCAGACGCTTGACGGCTTGCCGATCGGTGACCGGACGGCAGCCGAATGGTCGTGGCGTCAGCGGACCGGCCGAAAGGCTTTTGCGACGCCGCGCATCCGGTGGCGGAACCCACAGCTTGGTGCGCGCAACCTCGACCTGCTCGCCAAGCAGAACGCGCTTCTCCATCCCTCCGGAGAAGCACGAGTCAAGAATCACCGAGAGCGTACCCGGCGGGACTGATTGGCCAAGCTCGCTCAGCCGGTCGTCAAACAGGAACTCGAGGTTGCCAAGCACCAGGCATTCCTCGAGATTGCCGTTCCTCGGCTGCTGGTAACCATGGCCCGAGTAGTAGAAGACAAGCCTGTCGTCCGGAGCCACGTCATCGAACAACCAGGCAAGACCGGCCTCTACATTCGCGACAGTCGCGTCCTTGTCGTAGAGCTCGGTGAAGTTCTGGAAACCGTAGTGGGACTGCAGGATGGATCGGAACTGGTCAGCGTCCTTGAGACAGCTCGGAAGATCGTTCTGCGGGCTGCCGTAGTCATTGATCGCCACGAGCAGCGCGCGTTTCGATGCGTCCGCACTGCCGTCAGGCCGCCGCGAGCTGCGCGGCATGGGGCGTCGGGTGGCCATGATGCTCCTCCCTTGGAAATGTGCGAGACGCAGGCAAACCTGCTGCTGGCTCATTTCCCGACGGTTTCACTCACCCGGGATTGTCGTTTCAGTTGAAAGAGAGGCCGCGTATGGGATGGGGGCCGGCTTCCTGGTGCAATGATGGACAGTCCCATGAAGGATGTAGGTGCGGCATGCCCGCTGCGGTGGACACCGGTTCGCGCCGGCTTCAACGGCCGCCGACGGTCTCCGTTGACCTACGCTGTGCGTCGGCGCATCGCTCGCAGGTGGGGACGCGCGCAACCGGCAGGGCGCACCTGCCGGCGCGAATGCGTCTGCCTACCGCGTGCTCATGCGAGGGTTAGTCTAACACGGCCGTTGGAACACTCGTCCAATAGCAGCGCGATCGGCACGCGCCTGATGGTCCGTAGGCCAAGCCCAGCTGCGCGGCATCCACGAACTAGCCGCAATGTCAGCAGCTCAGCGAACGTGATGTCGCGCTGTTTCCCAAACTTCGAGAGCGTGAGCGGCATTACCCCAGCGCTGACGTGCCGCTCGCCGCGATGGACAAAACTGTAGCCTTCGGCCCAGCGCGGTTCGGAGGTCGAGCTGGGCTATTCGCGCGGCTTCGGGCAAAGGGTACAGGCCAACTCCGATATCCGGTGGGGGTGAGGCTGCGTTCGTCGCGGCACGAATCTAAGCTCCCAAGCCGAACCGAAGCAACCTCGACAAGAGACAGCATCCCCGGCGGCCCAGGTCGTGGACCGCTCGGCTCCTGTATCAACGCTTTGCGTATTTCCCCGCCGACCGTCCGGCGAGCCGTCCGAACACGGACCCGGACATCAGCCCGGCACCTCCAAGGTAGTTCTGGTAGAAGATACCGCCCACCAGTTCGCCGCCCGCGAACAGACCGGGGATGACGCGGCCAGTGGTATCTTCCACCTCGCCATTGGTGGTGATCTTGAGCCCGCCGAAGCTGAAGGTGATGCCGCAGGTCACCGCGAAGCCGTGGTATGGCGGCTCGTCGATCGGCAACGCCCAGTTCGATTTGGGCGGGGTGATCCCCTTGGTGCATTTACCGTCGAGGATCGCCGGATTGTACTCGCCGGGCTGACAGGCGGCGTTGAACTCCCGCACTGTCTTCACCAGCCCATCCGGACTGATCTCCAGCTTGCGCGCGAGTTCCTCCAGCGTGTTCGCCTCGGCCTTGGTCACCTGTCGGATGCGGTACTCGTCGCGCGTCATGTCGATGGTCTTCCGGTCGAAGATCTGCACCGCCACGCGCTGCGGCTGCTGCATCACCTCGCGCCCGTACTTCGCATAGGTGTAGTTGCGGAAATCCGCGCCCTCGTCCACGAACCGCTCGCCGTTGGCGTTGACGATGATGCCGATCGGGTAGGAGTGCTTCTGGTAGTTGTCGAGCACAACCCGGTCGCCGAACGGCGGGGCGCTCAGGTCCCACTGCACCGCGTGGCAGCTCGACCATCCGCCGAAGGCAGCCGCGCCGATCTCCAGCGCCGCCTTGATGCCGTCGCCAGTGTTGTGCCGCGTGCCGCGCACGCGCGCCAATTCCCAGCCCGGCCCGTAGTAGCGCACGCGCATCTCTGGGTCGGCCTCGAAGCCGCCGCACGCCAGCACCACCGCGTTCGCGCCGATATCCTGATAGCCGTCGGGGCCGAACACCGTCACGCCGGTGATTTCGCCCTTGCGGTTCTGCAGCAGCTTGCGCATCCCCGTGTTGTAGCGCACCGCGATGCCATGCCGCTCGGCCGACCTGAACAGGAAGTCCACCAGGCCCCAGCCGCCGCCGACCGCCTCCACCGCCATGCCGCCGAAGAAGTGCTGCACGCCGTTCACCAGATACGACTGCCGCTTGAACATCGGGATCCAGCGCACGCCCTTCTCGCGCATCCACACCACCGTCTCACGCGAGCGCCCCACCAGAAGGTCGATCAGATCGGGTTCCGACAGGTACTCGGTCGCCCGCATCAGATCCTCGGTGTAGGTGTCCTCGGTGAACGGCGGGATGAGCATCTGCCGGGCTTCGCTTTCGGACAGATCGACCAGCACGTCGGTGCGCAGGTCCTCCAGCCCGTTGTGAACGAAGCGGAAGCCGCCGGCGGTAAACGTGGAGTTGCCGCCGCGCTCCTCCTCGCTGGCTTTCTCCAGCACCAGTACCTTGGCCCCCTGCTCCTGGGCGGAGAGCGCGGCGCACAGCGCGGCGTTGCCCGCGCCAACCACGATCACGTCATACGGGCCGGCATCAGCCATCGGGGCCTCCTGATCCTTCGCCGGGACTCCTTACGAACGGTTGCCGGCCCACGCAAGGCATTGCACAATTTGGCCATGGGCATCGCGGTTCAACCCCCGATGACGGTCGAGGAGTTCCTGGCCTGGGAACAGGGGCAGGAGCTGCGCTGGGAGTTCGACGGCTTCGCGCCAGTTGCGATGACCGGGGGAACCGCCGGACATTCAGCCATTCAGCGCAACCTGAGTATCGCCCTCGGCGGACGGCTGCGTGGCAGCCCCTGCCAAGTCTATACAAGCGACCTAAAGATCAGGGCGGCTGGCTCGATCCGTTACCCCGACGCTTTCGTGGTCTGCACGCCATTACCGCGCACCTCCACAGTGGTAACCGACCCTGTGGTCGTATTCGAGGTCCTCAGCCCCGGCACCGCGAGCGTGGACCATTTCGTCAAGAACCAGGAGTATCGCGACACACCATCGATCCAGCGCTACGTCATCCTCGAGCAGGACTTCATCGGCGCTACCGTGTTTGCCCGGGTCGGGGATGACTGGGTGGGACACGTCGTCGGTGCCGGCGCGGTGCTGGCGATGCCCGAGATCGGCATCGAGGTACCATTGGCGGAGCTCTACGAAGGGGTCGAGTTCGGGGCGACCGACCAGCCGGAGGGGTCCCGGACAGGAGGACGCTGAATGGACGAGGACGCCTCGCGCGCATGGCACGAAATCGTGCGCGACGTGCTGAAGCGCCACCAGGTGAAGCTGGTGACCTATGTACCGGACAACGTGCTTCGTCCGCTGATCGATGCGGTGCACGCCGATCCCTTCTTCACCGCGTTCTCCTGCGCGCGCGAGGAGGAAGCGGTGGGCATCGTCGCCGGCGCCTGGATGGGCGGCCTGCGCGGCATCGTGCTGATGCAGACCTCGGGCTTCGCCACGCTGGCCAATGCGATCGCCTCGCTCGCGGTGCCGTTCCAAATTCCCGTACTGATGATGGTCTCGGAACGCGGCACGCTGGGCGAGTTCAACATCGGCCAGTCGCTGGTCGCCCGCACCATGCGCCCGGTGCTGCAGGCGCTCGCGGTCGAGCACCACACCATAACGCGGCTCGACGAGGTGGAGTTCATTGTCGATCGCAGCGTCACCCAGGCGGTGGCGACGCAGGCGCCTTGCGTGTTCATCCTGTCGCCGCTGCTGACCGGCGGCAAGGTCTTCACGAAGTGAGCGTTTTCATGAGCTTTGCAGCAAACCATCCGGCGAGCCGCGACCAGGCCAAGGTGATGAACCGGTTCGATATCACCAAACGCATGGTGGCGCGCCTCCGGCGCGACGAGGCGGTGATCGGCGGCATCGGCTATACCAACTTCGATCTGTGGGCGGCGGGGCGCCGGCCGCAGAACTTTTATATGCTTGGCAGCATGGGCCTCGCGGTACCGATCGCGCTTGGCGTGGCGCTGGCGCAGCCGCGGCGCAAGGTCATTGCACTGGAAGGCGACGGGTCGATTCTGATGCAGGTGGGATCGCTGGCGACTGTCGCGGCACGGGAGCAAAAGAACCTGGCGATCGTCATCATGGACAACGGTACGTATCAGATCACCGGCGGCCAGCTCACGTCGACCGAACTCGGCGCCGACATCGTCGCGATGGCGCGCGGTGCCGGCATCGCGCAGAGCGCCTGGGCTGCCGACGAAAGCGCGTTCGAGGAACTGATCGAGCTGACGCTACGCGAGGACGGTCCGTGGCTGATCGGCTGCCGCATCGATCGCGAGAAGCCGGCCGACACCACCGAGCGCGACCCGCCGCGCATCCGCGACCAGTTCATGCGCGGGCTTGGCGTGAAGAAGTAGCGCCCCGTGGCACGCGCCGCAGATGCGGCGCGTGCCACGAGAACTTCAATAAAAGTCAGCGCTGTGCCGCCATCCGCTCACCGCCTGGGCCGATCAGGCCCGGATACGGCGCCTTGAATTTGTAGATCGTGCCGCTCACCGCGCCTTCCATGTAGATATCCTGGTTGTTCTCACCACCAAAGGCGAAGTTCGTGGCTGACGCATCGCCATTCGGCAGCGGCACATAGCCGATGATGAAGCCGCGCGGATCGTACTCGATGAGCCCGCCAATGCCGCACGCCGCCCACAGGTTTCCATGTACGTCGTAGTGAATGCCGTCAGGTCCGCCGTTGCCTGGGTTGTAGCTTCCGGTGGTGGCGAAGAAGAAAGTCGTGTGCGAGGGATCCTTGCCGCACTGGGAACAGGCGGCCTGCGGCCCTTTCAGGAACGAGTAGTACAGCATGCGGTTGCTCGCATAGTCGGCAACAGCCAGTGTGTTGTCATCGGGCGAAACCGCGATTCCGTTGGGGAAACTGCCGGTGGAGATGATGCGTCGAAGAATGCCGTCCCTGGAATACTGATAGACAGCACCGGCTCGATCGGCCGCATCGGGCCCCGGTCCGGTGCCCCATGGATCGGTGAAATACAGGTTGCCCTCGGCATCGAAGTCGAGGTCGTTTGGACCCTTGAACAGCTCGTTGTGGAAGGTCGAAACCAGTGAACTCAGCTTCTTCGCCTCCGGATCGTAGACCAGGATTCCCAGGTGGCGAGTGGTGACGTAAAGCTTGCCGTCGTGCCAGCGCGTGCCCTGCGGCTCGCACGCGGGACCGATATCGCCTTGATTGCAGTTGAACACCGGAACCAGCTTCGCATCGGGGGTGAGATAGGATACCCATCCGGTGTCGATCGCGACAAACCAGAAATTGCCTGACTTGTCGAACGCGCCGCCCTCAAGAAACTTGCCCTGCGGCTGGTCATGGATATCGGCAAACAAAGTGACCGGACCGATGCCCGGCGGCGGGGGCGGCAAACCCCAGGGCTGCACGTGCTCCGGCGATGGCGGACCCGCAAGCGGAGGCGGAGGAACCGACTGAGCCTGCGCCGATGCAGTACGGATGGTCGCTGCCGAACCACAGAGTGCAAGCGAGAGCGCGCAGACGGCGCTTGTCCACTTCATTGTCATGGCGATTTCCTCCAGTGCGTACGCCGAGCCTTCGTCTTCTGTTTATGGTGCAGGCGTCTCTACGGGAGTTGAAATCCGACGCAGATGGCTGTCAATCGGTCGGAGCTGCAATGACCTTTGACGATATGTTGAGCCAGTGCCATGTGATATCGGGTCAAGCTTGCATGCGCGGAACGCCAGAGCGGATCTATCTTGACTGAAACGGGATGCAGCCCAAGTGTCATTGCGAGCGTAGCGAAGCGATCTCGACCGGGATTGCTTCGTCGCTTCGCTCCTCGCAATGACACGGGAGCGAGCGCCGCTTCCCAGTCAGGCTGAATCGGCTCTAAACCTCCACCACCACGTACTGCTGCTCCACCGAGACAGGCACCGTCTCCGCCACATACGGTCCCTGCACCACGTGCTGTCCCTCGGCGACCTCCACCGGATAGCTGCGCACCTGGATGCGTTCCGGCTCGCAGTACGACTGCCCGGTGCGTATGTCGAACTCCCAGCCATGCCACGGGCAACGGATGATCTCGCCCTTGCGCGAATACCTGTAGCGCCCAGGCTCGTCGGATTCGATCAGCCCGGTCAGGATGCCCTCGCACATCGGCCCGCCCTGGTGCGGGCAGCGGTTGAACAGTCCGAAGAACTCGCCGCCCAGGTTGAACACCGCGATCGAGCGGCCGCGCACCGTCACCAGCTTCCTGCCCCCC
>DATBKQ010000237.1:0-3443 GCA_036555825.1 Acetobacteraceae bacterium
GAGCAGTCCACCAGCGCGATCGTGGTGCTCAATCCGAGTGCGAAGTATTTTTCGGTGTAGGTTGCGAACCACTGTTCGCTCGGTATCCTGTCGGCCGCAGGCCGGGCATGCGGGTCTGCTCTGGGCAAGGATAGACTTCGCTAAGCGCGGCAGGGAATCTCGCGCACAGCATCTCGTGCAAATCGGTCTCGTGAAACAGTGACGCGGCTACTTGCCGATCCCCCGCCATCTATCTGACTCTGGGTCTCGTATTGAACATTGCCATCGGCTGTGAGGGCCACAACCCGGAATACGCGTGAACCGGGCTCAACCAGGTAACATCTGCCCACCTGAATGTTCATCGGAGACAAAGCCATTCGAGTCCTCCACACACTGTTTGCAGGCTTCTACCAAGTCCGCGGCCGTCTCCATGCACGCCGCCAGAGCATGAGCCTGGTTATGTCCATTTGCATGTTCAGAAGCCCATTTTGCGGCATTCGAAAGCGCGGACGGGCCTGCGGCGATTCCAAAGAAAGCCATCGCGAGAACCATGACCTGTTCATGGGCCGGGATCCTCTTGGTGGGGAGACCCAAATCCCGTGAGCACTCGAGGATCGCCTTAATTAACCATGTCCTCACGCTTGGACGGGAGCAATAGGCCATCCCGCTCAGCCATAACAACGATCTCGCGGACGCCCTTGGTGACGATCCATTGATCTCGCATTAAGCCAAACACATTATCTCCCCACGGAGCCGCATATCTTTCAACGATGCATAACAGCCACTTACATGGTGGTTTCAGACGTGAAAGATTAGACGCAATGAGGTGGCGATGAGTCGTCAGCGGTCCCCGACACCAGAGCGATCCCGGTTGGTGCGAGTGTTGCCGAGGCCGCATCACCCACCGCGAAGGGCGCTTCGACATCCGGCGAAATCACGAACAATTCCTTGTCCAGGCCTTCGAGCGCGATCCAGTATTCCATGTGGCTGCCGAGATAGGCGGACTTGGTGATGCGCCCGCTCAGGCCATCGTCGTTGCGCGCCAATAACATGGCCTGCGGACGGATGGAGAGTTCGGCGGCGCCGGCCGGCGTGCCATGGTGCGGCAGGGTGAGCAGCAACGGTCCGAGCCGCACGGATGCAATGTCGCCCTGCAGACTTTCCACCATCACCGGCACGATATTGGCATCGCCGATGAAGTCGGCGACGAAGTGGCTGTTGGGCTGTTCATACAAGTCGCGCGGTGTGCCGTCCTGGGCGATGCGCGCCATGCTCATCACCATGATGCGGTCGGAGATCGCCAGCGCCTCCTGCTGATCGTGCGTCACATAGACCGCGGTGATCGCGAGCGAGCGCTGAATTTCGTGGATCTCCTCGCGCACGCGGCGGCGCAGCTTCGCATCCAGGTTGGACAGCGGTTCATCGAACAGCAGCACCTTCGGTTCCAGCACGATGGCCCGCGCCACCGCCACCCGCTGCTGCTGGCCGCCGGACAGTTCGCTGGGCAGGCGCGCGCCATAGCCGGCCAGGCCGACCAGCGACAGCTTGGACTGCGCCAGCTCGACGGCCTGCGCCTTGCGCATGCCGGAGGCGCGCAGTCCGTAGCAGACATTCTCCAGCACGGTCATGTGCGGGAACAGCGCATAGGACTGGAACACCAAGGAGACGTCGCGTTCCGCCGCCGACAGCAAGGTGACGTCGTGGCCATCGATCAGGATCTGGCCGGCCGACGCCTGTTCGAGCCCGGCAATCAGCCGCAGCATCGTCGTCTTGCCGCATCCCGAGGGACCGAGCAGCGTTACCAGTGTGCCAGGCTCGATCGCGAGGCTGACTGAGTCGAGCGCGGTGATGGAGCCGTAGCGTTTGCTGACCGTGCGGAACTCGACCGCGGGGGTGATCATGTGTGGGCAAGCGAAATGGCTGGCGCATCGACGGCGGGTGCCGCGGCACGGCGGCCGAGGCGGCGTTCGCCCACCGCGAATTGGATCAGCAGCAGCACCAGCATCATGAACACGACCAGCACCGCCGAATAAACGATGGCGACACCGTATTCGCCGACATCGGCGCGTCCGACGATATATACGGTGGCAAGGTTGTAGCGGCCGGTGACCAGGAAAATCACGGCGCTCACCGCGGTAACCGCGCGCACGAAACTGTAGATCATCGCGGTGACGATCGCCGGCCGCAGCATCGGCAGGATCACGCGCAGCAGCGTGCCGAACGAATGCGCACCCAGGGTCAACGACGCCTCGTCCAGGCTGCGGTCGATCTGGCTGAGGTTGGCGAGGCCGGCGCGGATGCCGACCGGCATGTTGCGGAAGGCAAAGGCGATGGCGATGATCGTGCCCGTGCCTGTCAGCGACACAGGCGGCACGTTGAATGCCAGGATATAGGCGACGCCGATCACCGTGCCGGGGATCGCGAAGCTCATCATTGCCAGGAATTCGAACACGCGGCGACCCGGGAACTGCTGGCGGTCGAGCAGCCAGGCCGTGACGATGCCGAGGGCGGCGGTGAACGGCATGGCGATCAGCGCGAGCTCGATGGTGACGATGAAGGAGTTCCACGCCGAACCGGACAGGAACCAGCCGCCGACGCCGTGCTCCATCGAGAAGGCGGTCCAGAAGTAGTCCAAGGTCGGCGTGTTGTCCCGGCCGATCGAGACCAGGAAGCCGCCGATCAGGATAGTGCCGTAGACCGCGATGGTGAGCAGCAGCCAGGGCACTATCGCAGCGAAGCAGGCCGCGCGCACGCCGGCGGGCAGTGGGGCGGGGATGCCGGCATAGCCCTTGCCGGCCAAGGTCGCGTAGCTGCGGCGGCCGAGCCAGAAGCGCTGGGCCAGGAACGCGGTGAGGGTGAAGGCCAGCAGCACGATCGCCAGCACGGCGGCGCGCCCCTGGTCGTGCGAGGCACCGACCACCGCGAAGAAGATGTCGGTAGAGAGCACGTTGAAGTTGCCGCCGATCACCAGCGGGTTGGCGAAATCCGCCATGCTCTCGATGAAGCCGATCAGGAACGCGTTGGCGAGCCCTGGGCGGATCAGCGGCCAGGTGACGGTACGGAACGTGTACCATGGACCCGCGCGCAGCGTCTGCGCCGCCTCTTCCAGGCTCGGTGCCACGCCCTGCAGCACGCCCAGCAGCACCATCAGTGCGATCGGCGTGAACGCCAATACCTGCGCGATGGTGATGCCGGCCATGCCGTAAATCCAGCGGCTGCGCGGGATGTCGAACAGGTTGCCAAGCCACACCGTGACGATGCCGGCGCGGCCGAACAGCAGGATCAGCGCAAGGCCGATGACGAACGGCGGCGTGATGATCGGCAGGATGGAGAGAGCGCGCAGCAGCGGCTTCATCGGGACCCTGCTGCGCAGCGCGACCAGCGCGAAGGCGAGCCCGAGCAGAGTGGTGAGCAAGCCGACCAGAGTGGCCTCGGCCACGGTGTTCCACGCGACGCCGCAGCTT
>DATBKQ010000238.1:0-4641 GCA_036555825.1 Acetobacteraceae bacterium
CCACGCCGCCGACAAGGTGGTCAAGATCGGTGTCGATCTGTCCCTGACCGGCGCCGACTCGCAGGGTGCCAACCGGGTGAAGAACGGCATCGTCATGGCGGTCGACGCCGCGAATGCGGGCAATGCCGTGCCTGGATGCAAGTTCGAATTGCTGGTCACCGACGATGGAACGGCCACGGCGGGTCAGTACGACCCGGCGCAGGCGGCGACGAATGCGCGCAAGATGGTGTCTGACAGGGACGTTGTCGCGGCGATCGGTCCGCAGATGAGCGGCGCCGGCAAGGCGATGGCACCGATCCTGAGCCAGGGTGATCTCGCAACCATCACGCCCTCGTCCACCAATCCGGACATCACCGATCCGAAGTTCGCTGCCCAGTATCGTCCGGCCGGCAAGCCGATCTATTTCCGCACCGTGACGACGGACGCATACCAGGGTCCGAACATGGCGAACTTCATGGCCGAGAAGCTGCACGTGAAGTCGGTCTACGTGCTAGACGACAGCGGCGCGTTCGGCGTCGGCGTGGCGGACTCGTTCCAGAAGCAGGCCGAGGCGAAGGGCATCAAGGTGCTGGGTCGCGACCGGCTCGATCCCAAGGCGGCCGACTACACGGCGATCCTGACCAAGATCAAGTCGCTGAACCCGGAAGCCATCTATTACGGCGGTGTCACCCAGGCCGGCGTCAAGCTCGCCAAGCAGGCGTACGATATCATTCCGAACGTCATCAAGGCGGGGCCAGACGGGATGGTCAGTTCCGACCTGCTGAACGGCGCCGGCTTCCCCGCGGTCGAGGGGTGGTATACCTCGATTGCCGCGCCGCATCTGACCGAGGACAAGAAGGCCGCCGAGTTCGTCGAGGCTTTCAAGAAGCGGTTTGGCGAAGCGCCCGATGACTACACGATCACCGCCTACGATGCGGCGCTGGTCATCGTCGATGCGGTCAAACGCGTGGCTGCCTCCGGCAAGCCGGTGACGCGCGACGCCGTGCGCGATGCCATCCAGACCGCCAAGGTGCCGACCATCCAGGGTGTCGTGTCGTTCGATGCCAACGGCGACCTCGCCGATCGCACGGTCAGCATCTTCCAGATCAAGAAGGACGCGAGCAAGCCGCTGGGCGACATCTCCTCGCAGTACAAATACCTGGAAGTGGCGCCACAGTCCTGAGCGGCCGGTCCGGGGCCAGGGTGCTGTCATAGGCCCCGGATCGTGCTACAGGCACGCCGCTTGCTTACAACGACACAAGAGCTGGGAGACTTCAGATGATGACGCGTCGGGAAGCCGCATTGACTTGCATGGCCGTTATGGCCTCCGGGGTGGCCGGCCGCCCGGCACTTGCCGCCGACCAGGTGGTGAAGATCGGGATCGACCTCTCGCTCACCGGGGCGGACGCCGAAGGGGCAATCCGCATCCGCAACGGCTTCATGATGGCGATCGATGGCGCCAACGAAGCCAACGGGATCCCCGGCTACAGGATCGAGCCGCTGATCCTGGATGATGGCACCACGACCTCCGGCCAGTACGATCCGGCGCAAGCGGCCACCAATGCACGCAAGATGGTATCCGACAGGGATGTGGTCGGCGCACTCGGCCCGGAGATGAGCGGTTCCGGCAAGGCGATGGCGCCGATCCTGAGCCAGGGTTCGCTGGCGATCATCACGCCGACATCGACCAATCCGGATATCTCCGATCCGAAATTCGCCCAGCAGTATCGGCCAGCGGGCAAACCGATCTATTTCCGCACGGTGACGACGGACGCCTATCAGGGTCCGTATATGGCGAACTTCTATGCCGATGTGCTGAAGGTGAAGTCGGTCTATGTCCTGGATGACAGCGGTGCCTATGGCGTGGGCATGGCCGACGCGTTCGAGAAGCAGGCTGACAAGAAGGGCATCAAGGTACTGGGCCGCGACCGGCTCGACCCGAAGGCAGCGGACTACACCGCCATTCTGACCAAGATCAAGTCGATGAATCCCGACGCGATCTATTACGGTGGCGTGAGTCAGGCCGGCGTCAAACTTGCCAAGCAGGCCTACGACATCGTTCCGAAGATGATCAAGGGCGGCGGCGATGGGGTGGTGGGCCCCCAGATGCTGATCGCCGTCGGCAATCCGGCGAACGAGGGATGGTACGGCACCATCGCCTCGCCGCATGTCGTGGGCGACCAGAAGGCGCAGCAGTTCGTCGATGCCTATTTCCGCAAGTACAATCGGGCGGCGGACGACTACACGATCACCGCGTACGACGCGGCGCTGGTGATGATCGACGCGATCAAGCGTGTGGCGGCGACGGGCAAGCCGGTGACCCGCGAGGCGGTGCGCGACGCGCTGGAGACCGCCAAGGTGCCGACCATCCAGGGTGTCGTGTCGTTCGACGAGAACGGCGACCTGAAGGACCGCACGGTCAGCGTGTTCCAGATCCAGCAGGACAAGACTGCGCGGCCGGACGATGTGTCGCGACAATACCACTACATCGGTGTGGCGCCGACGTCGTGAGGCGC
Organism: Acetobacteraceae bacterium; assembly: GCA_036555825.1. GTDB lineage: Bacteria > Pseudomonadota > Alphaproteobacteria > Acetobacterales > Acetobacteraceae > JAMXLO01. The sequence goes on from DATBKQ010000238.1 coordinate 2,496, forward strand.
GCGGCGTGACGACCTTCGATCTGCTGTTGCAGCAGACGATCAACGGTCTGAGCCTGGGGGCGATGTATGCGCTGCTCGCGCTCGGGTTCACGCTGGTCTACGGCATCCTGGAGCTGATCAACTTCTCGCACTTCAACGTGTTCATGATCGGCTCATTCGTGGCGCTGTTCGTGCTTCAGGCATTCGGCCTGTCCGGGCAGGAGGTGATCCTGACCGGGCTGCCGCTCGCGGGTGTGCTGTTGGTGGCTTTTCTGGTCACGATGGTGTTCTGCGGCGGCCTCGGCGTGTTGATCGAGCGGGTCACGCTGCGACCGTTGCGCTACGTGAAGGGGCCGGCGGCGATGATCACCTCGATCGGCGTGTCTTACATCCTGTTCAATGTGGTGCTGCTGTCGATCGGGGCCGATTCGAAGAACTTCCCCAATCCGCTGCCGGCCATCCGTTGGCAGATCGGCGGGGCCACGCTCGACTTCCGTGTTGTGCTGATCTGGGCGATCGCGCTGCTGCTGATGGGGATCCTGTATATGTTCGTGCAGCGGTCCCGCATCGGCAAGGCGATGCGGGCCACGGCGCAGGACGCCGAGGCCGCCCGCATGATGGGCGTGGAGGTGGACAGGGTCATCATGATGGCCTTCTTCCTGGGTTCCGCGCTGGCGGGCGCCGGCGGGGTGATCTTCGGGCTCTATTACAATTTCACCAGCTTCATCATCGGCTTCACCGCTGGGCTGCGCGCCTTCACCGCGGCGGTGCTTGGCGGCATCGGCAACGTGCCGGGGGCGATGGTGGGTGGGGTGCTGATCGGGCTGATCGAGGCGATGGGCGGGCAGTTCATTGCCACCGCGTGGACCGACGTCATCATCTTCTCGATCCTGGTGATGGTGCTGGTCTTCAAGCCGGCTGGCCTGTTCGGGCGTATCGCGCCCAGCAAGTCCTGAGAGGGCGCTGCACATGAACGCCACCGCCTCTGCCGCCGTATCGGTCCTGATCCGGCCGTTCGCGCGCATCCCGGAGCTGCAGCGCCGCCGCGTCGGGGTGGCACTGCTGACTGCGGCGGCGATTGCCTTTCCGGTGGTGCACAGCAACGACGCCGATATCGACAGCATGGCCAACGCGGCGGCCTACGCCACGCTGGCGCTCGGGCTTAACATTGTCGTCGGCTTCGCCGGCCTGCTCGATCTCGGGTATGCCGCGTTCTTCGCCATTGGCGCCTACACCTACGGCATTCTCACCGCGTTCCAGTTGCAGCCGGAGTGGAGTGCGTTCTGGCAGCCGTTCCAGTTCCTGGGTCTGGTCGCCAAGATGCCGGCGGAGACCGGCGGCGGCAGCGTGGTGCATTTCACCCTGTCGTTCTGGCTCGCCCTGCCGCTCGCCGCCGCCCTGGCGGCGTTCTTCGGCGTCCTGTTCGGAGCCCCGACGTTGCGCCTGAGGGGCGATTATCTGGCCATCGTCACCCTCGGCTTCGGCGAGATCGTGCCGATCGTGGTGCGCAACTGGTCGGACCTGACCAATGGGGCCGCTGGCCTCAATGGTGTGGCGGCGCCGCGGCTATTCGGCTGGAGCTTCGGCGTTGACGCGACCCCTTACTACTATGTCGCGATCGCGTTGGTGGCGCTGCTGGTGTTCGTCAGCATCCGATTGCGCGATTCGCGCATAGGCCGTGCCTGGATGGCGATCCGCGAGGACGAGATCGCCGCCGGTGCCATGGGCATCAACCGCACGAAGTACAAACTGCTGGCCTTCGCGATCGGCGCGGCGTTCGGCGGCATGACCGGCGTGTTCTATGTCGCCAAGCTGCAGACCGCGACGCCGGAGATGTTCGGCTTTCCCGTTTCGGCGATGATCCTGGTGATGATCGTGTTCGGCGGCATGGGAAGCGTCTGGGGCGTGGTGCTGGGCGCGTTCATCCTGCAGCTTCTGCAGTCGTGGTGGCTGCAGGACCTCACCGAGTGGCTGCACGCGCTCGGGCGGTTGGTCGACAGCCTGTGGCTGCAGCACGTCGATCTGGTCCCGTCGATCGAGCTGATCTTCGGCTTCATCCTGGTGGGCATGATGCTGTTCCGCCGGCAGGGTCTGATCCCCGCCACGCGACAGCAGGCAGCGTTGAGCATTGACCAGCAGCACGCGGAGGTGCGGCGCGGCGGGTTCA
>DATBKQ010000239.1:0-12630 GCA_036555825.1 Acetobacteraceae bacterium
GCGCCGAACCGCGGACAGGCCCCCTCGGCCTGCCCGTCAGCGCCTGGTACAGCCTTCAGCGGTTCCGCCTTCGGTCATCACGCTCTAACCTATGGCAGAGCCACGGACAAGGCCGATGCCCGACGTTGCCGACAGGCCGCCACACGATGCGCTAAAGCACGATGGGGTCAAGTTGACCTCGCCCTGCTTTAGCTTTCTTGGGTTGGGCGCGTGATTCAGACCGCCGGCGATTCCGCCTCTGGTCATCACGCGCTGAAGGCCGCCGCGCAGGCATGGTTCGAGACGTTGCGCGATCGGCTGTGCGCCGCGTTCGAGGCGATCGAGGACGCGTTTGCCTCAAGCCGGCCGGCGGGACGGTTCGTCCGCACACCGTGGTCGCGCGAGGGCGGCGGCGGGGGCGTCATGAGCGTGATGCGCGGCCGGGTGTTCGAGAAGGTGGGGGTCAACGTTTCCACGGTGTGGGGCGAGTTCAGCCCGGAGTTCCGTGGCCAGATCCCGGGCGCCGAAAGCGACCCGCGCTTCTGGGCCAGCGGTATCAGCCTGGTGGCGCATATGCACAGCCCTCGCGTGCCGGCGGCGCATTTCAACACGCGCATGCTGGTCACCACCACGGGCTGGTTCGGCGGCGGCGGCGATCTGACACCGATGCGTCCCGAGGCGCTGGAGGCGCGGAAAGACGCCGCGGATTTCCACGCGGCCCTGAAAGCCGCCTGCGACCGGCACGATCCGGGCTACTACCCCGAGTTCAAGGCGTGGTGCGACCGCTACTTTTTCCTGCCGCACCGCAACGAACCGCGCGGCGCCGGCGGCATCTTCTACGACCACCACTTCAGCGGCGATGCCGAAGACGACTTCGCGTTCACCCGCGACGTCGGGCTGGCGTTCCTGGACGCCTTTCCGCGTATCGTGCGCCGGCGCATGCATGAGAGCTGGACGGCGGAAGAGCGCGAACACCAACTGGTTCGGCGTGGGCGCTATGTGGAGTTCAATCTGATCTACGATCGCGGAACGCTGTTCGGCCTGAAGACGGGCGGCAATGTCGAGGCGATTCTTATGAGTCTGCCACCCGAGGTGAAGTGGCCGTAAGCCCTCTCCCGCGTCGCTTCGCTCCGCGACCTCTCCCGCAAGCACGCGGGAGAGGTGTACGAAATCACTCCTCCTCGTCTTCGTCCGACCCTTCCTCGGCTTCGAGCACGGTCAGTGCCTCGTCGCTCTGCAGCAGCGCGGCCTGCTGACGCTCGGCCATCAGGTTCCAGGCCGCGCGCAACAAGTCCTGCAAGGCCTCGATCTCCTGCTCCGGGTCGTCCGTGCCATAGTTTCGTGCGGCTTCGATCAGGCTCTCGACATCGTGGTCGGTGGTGCCGCTCATGCAGTCTCTCCGTAGCAGTTATTCCGCCGCGGCTGCCGGCTTGCCGTCAATTCCCGCTGGCAATTCCCGCAGGCGAGGCGCCACCTCGCGGCCGAACAATTGGATGTTCTCCGCGGTATCCGCGTGGTTGAGGTGGCCGCCTTGGCCGAAGAACAGCAGATGACCGACGCCGCCCATGCGATGGGAGAAATCCCTGATCTGCTGGAAGACGTCGTCCGGCGTGCCGGCGAACACCGTGTCGGTGTCCATGAACTGCTGCACAGTCGCGCGGCGATGGTCAATCGGATTGCCCTGCCGATCCTTCACGATTCGATGCGCTCGCGGCCCCGCGCGCATGATCGCCACGTTGGCACCGACCGAGTTGTAGCCGGGCGGGTTGGTGAACGGCTCGGCCACCACCGGCGCGGTGCGCACGTAATCGGCGATCTGGTCGGCACGGCGCAGGCCTTCGTCGCGCGTGGCGCCGACGCCGACCACGGCGGCATAGGCGAGGCGGTCCGGTCCCGCCTGCCAGCCGAGTTCACGGGCCCGCTGCCGGTAGGCGTCGTACATCGGCTTCGCAGTGCCGCCGGAGAGCAGGGTGCCGACGACGTGACCGTGCTCGGCGGCGAGCCTGCCGGTATCGACGCTCATGCCGGTCATCCACACCGGTGGGGTCGGTTTCTGGATCGGCTTGGGCCAGATGTTGACGCTGCGGTAGTGGAAGAACTCGCCTTCCCAGTTGAACGGGCCGTCGTGCGTGGAGAGCGCCTTGAGGATGAGGTCGTGCGCCTCCCAGTAGCGGCGCATCAATGTCGCGGGGTTGGAGTTCGCCGGCTGGATCTCGTATGGCGCGCCCTTCACCAGGCCCATCTCCAGCCGCCCGCCGGACAGCACGTCGAGCCATGCCATCTCCTCGGCCACGCGCACCGGATCGGGGCGGTTGGCGATCGGCGTTCCCAGCGACAGCAGCCGGGCGCGTTTGGTTTCGCGGGCGATGATCGCCAGCGCCATCGGCACCGACACGGTCATGCATGTCGCGGTGCTGTGGTGCTCGTTCACCATGATGTCGAGCCCCACCTCGTCGCACAGCGCGAACTCGTCGAGGTAGCGGTTCAACAGGCCGTGCGCGGCCGGCGGATCGAAATTGCTGGACGGCAGCACCACGCGCAGCGTGCCGCGCGCGAGGCCGGCCTCCCATGCGGGGTGGTACGCCATTTCGGAAAAATACCAGCAGCGCATCGGTTGCGCTCCTTAGTTGATTTCGACGAAACGCCGCAGCCGGTCGGCGAACTCCTGGGGTTGTTCCCAGTGCGGGAAATGGCCGGCGCGGGCGACGACCTCCATCCGCGCCGAGGCGATTTCCCCCTGCCATACCTGCCCGTACGCGGTCGAGACGATACCATCCTGCTCGCCCCACAGCAGCAGGGTCGGCAGATCGATCCGGTGCAGCCACCGCTTGAGGCGCGGGTTGTGCATATACGGTTTCCAGCCAAAGCGGGCGAACGCCTCGCGGCCACGCGCGATCCCGGCAAGCTCCTCGTCGGGCAGCCGCGTCAGGTCGCGCTCGCCGTTCGTCGGATCGGCCCAGGCAAGCCGCATGTACTCGTCGTGGGACATCGCGTGCATGTCGGCGATGTTGCGCTCGGTGACGCCGCCGGATTTGATGCCGAGGGGATCGACCAGCACGAGCTGGGCGAACCGCCGGGTGTCGCGCACCGCCATCTCGGCGGCGATCCAGCCGCCGAAGCAGGTGCCGACCAGGACCGCGTCCTCGAGGCCCTCGGATGCGGCCAGATCGAGGTAGAGGTAAGCGAGGTCGTCCACGGTCATCAGCCAGTCCGGCAGGGCGGAGTTGCCCCAGCCGGGATGATGCGGAGCGACCACCTGGAAGTGCCGCGCCAACAGATCGAGCCATGGCCGCTGCGGCTGCAGGCCTTCGCCCGGGTGCAGGAACAACAGCGGCTGGCCGGAGCCGCGCTCCTCCAGCTCCAGCGTAACGCCGTCGATGTTTACGGAACGCGTCATTCGGCGGAGTGTGCGCGCCGGCGTGGTACGGCTCAAGCCTGGGCTGGCGGTGGCCCTAACGCGCTATCCGGTTGCGATGTCGGTCTTCGCGAAATCATCGCCCTTGAACAGCAGCCTGGCCCGATTGGCCTTGGCACAGGCATAGGCAAAGCAATCGCCCATGTTCAGGGCGGCGGCGTGCCGTCCCTTTCCAAACTTGGCATAGGCCTTTTGCGGCGAGGTCGAGTTCGCGTTCCCCAATGGGGGCAAGCTCGAGCACCCTGCGGGAAATCCCACAAGCGAGGTCCGGCGCCTATGTCACTTCGGCGGCCAGTTTCGCCAAGTAATGCGCGGTGTCGCCGAACAGGCGTTCGATCACCATGCAGCGGCGGAAGTAGTGACCGACGGCCAGTTCCTCGGTCATGCCGATGCCGCCGTGGAGCTGCACGGCGTTCTGCGACACGAAGCGGCCGGCCTGGCCGACGCCGACCTTCGCCATGGCGATGTTGTGCGCCCGCTCGTTCGCGTCCGGCTCGTCCACCATCATCGCCGCCAGCATCGCCATCGAGCGGCCCTGCTCCAACGACATCAGCATGTCGGCCAAGCGGTGCTGTACCACCTGGTTCGAGCCGATGGTGCGGCCGAACTGCTCACGCGTGCGGCTGTACTCAAGGGTCATGTTGTAGAGCGCCTCCATGCAGCCGACGGATTCGGCCGCGGTCGCCGCGATGGCGGTTTCGACGACGCGTTCGATCAGCGGCAGGCCGTTGCCGACCTCGCCCAGGACCGCACCGCCATCCACCCGCACGGCGGAGAGCGATACCTCGGCCGCGCGCTGCTCGTCGCGCATCGCGTAGCCGCGGCGGGCCACTCCGTTCGCGTTGGCCTCGACCAGGAACAGCGTGATGCCGCCCGCATCGTCGCGCTCGCCCGAACTGCGCGCGCTGACCACCAGCGCATCGGCGCAGTCGCCATGGGTGACCACGCTTTTGGCACCGTCGAGCAGCCAGCCGGAGCCATCCCTGCGGGCGGTGGTCATCACGTCGGCGATGTCGTAGCGCGCCTGACGTTCGCCGTGAGCGAAGGCCAGCTTCATGCTGCCATCGGCGATCGCCGGCAGCACGCGCGACCGCTGCTGTTCGTTGCCGCCCAGGCGGACCGCGGTGCCACCCAGCACCACGCTGGCGACATAGGGTTCCAGGATCAGGCCGCGGCCGAACGATTCCATGACCAGCATGGTCTCGATCGCGCCGCCACCGAAGCCGCCGTACTGTTCGGCGAACGGCAGGCCAAGCAGCCCCAGCTCACCGTACTGCGACCACAGCGCGGCGCTCCAGCCGTTCGGTTCCTTGACGTAGGTCTTGCGCTGATCGAACGCGTAGCGGTCGGTCATCAGCCGATCCACGCTATCCTTCAGCAGGCGTTGTTCATCGGTGAGGGTGAAGTCCATCTGGCGTCCTCGTTCGTCTGGTCAGTGCGAGGAGCGCGCTGAGTGTCATTGCGAGCGAAGCGAAGCAATCTCGCGGCGAAGTACGCAACGACACCGGGATTGCTTCGTCGCTGCGCTCCTCGCAATGACACTGGGTGGCTACAGCCGCAGCACGGCCTTGGTCAGGATGTTCTTCTGGATCTCGTTGGTGCCGCCGTAGATCGAGGCGGCGCGCAGGAACAGGTAGCTGCCGGTGGCCTGCGTCGCCCACTCGGGTCCGACATCCGGTTCGTTCGACAGGGCGGCGAGTTCCTCGGCCCAGATCGGCATCGACATCGGGCCGCCGACGTCCATCGCCAGCTCGGTGGTTGCCTGCAGGAGTTCGGTGCCTTTCACCTTCAGCACGGACGACAGCGGATCGGGGCGCCCGTCGCGTTGTTTGTCATAGGCGGAGACGACGCGGTACTGGGTGATCTCCAGCGCTTTCATGTCGATTTCCAGTTGTGCGATGCGCTGGCGGAACGCGGTGTCCTCGATCAGCGGTTTTCCCCCCTCGCGCACGTTTCGCGCCATTTCCTTGGCGGAGCGCACGCGCTCCTTCGATTTGCCCAGCCGGGCGATGCCGGTTCGCTCGTTGCCCAGCAGGAACTTCGCCACGTCCCAGCCCTTGTTCTCCTCGTACACCCGGTTCTCCACCGGCACGCGCACATCGTCGAAGAACACCTCGTTCAGGTGATGGCTGCCGTCGATCGAGATGATCGGCCGCACGGTGATGCCCGGCGTCTTCATGTCCACCAGCAGGAAGGAAATGCCCTCCTGCCGCTTCGCCGCGTTCGGATTGGTGCGCACCAGCAGGAAGCACCAGTCGGCGTGATGCGCGGTGGAGGTCCAGATCTTCTGGCCGTTCACCACGTAGTGGTCGCCGTCGCGCTTCGCCGCGGTTTTCAGCGACGCGAGGTCCGAGCCGGCACCAGGTTCCGAGAAGCCCTGGCACCACCAGTCGTCCAGGTTGGCGGCGCGCGGCAGGAAGCGCTGCTTCTGCACGTCGGTGCCGAACTGGATCAGCACCGGGCCAAGCATGGTGATGTTGAACGAGGACAGCTCGGGCGCCGGCGCGACCTGATTCTCTTCCAGAAAGATCATCTTCTGGATCGCGGTCCAGCCCGGGCCGCCGTATTCCCTGGGCCAGGACATCGCCGCCCAGCCGTGCTGGTTCAGGATGCGCTGCCAGCGGACGGTGTCCTCCTTGCGGGGGCCGTAGCCCAGGCGCATCCGTTCGCGGATGTCCGCCGGCAGGTTATCGCGGATGAAGGCGCGCACCTCGTCGCGGAACGCCGTCTCTTCCGGGGTGAAGCGCAGGTCCATCGGATGTCCTCCCTACCGGCCGGTAGCGACTTTGGCAGGACGGAGGGAGCGGCGCAATGCGACGGCGCCCGTGTCGCGGCCGCGCAACATGATATGAAATCGTGCGCGAGTTCGCGTTCGTTCCATTACCGGTTCTGAAGGATGTCGGCATCGAAACCCAGCTCTGACTGGGTCAATCGGTACGCAACGACATTCAGCCTGGAGCCAGGTTGATCATTCCGGAGCCAGATCACTGATCAAGCGGCCGGCACTCGGATGTGCGGCGAGATGTCAGGGGCGGGGCTGCTGCTCGAGCATCTGCGGCGGTGAGCTGCCAGGCGGGGGTCGCCGGTGCCGGCTTCGGCGGTTGATTCAACGCAAAGACCGCCAAGGACGCAGAGGCCGCGAAGGACCATCGCGCTTCGCGCATCGTGCGGTGGCGCTGGGGTTGGCCGGAGGTCGGAACGGTTGGCTGGTGGCAGGAGCTGAAGGCGGGCGCGGAGCCGTGAACGTTCGGACCAGTGTCCGGTGTCAGTGCACGCGTCGAACTTGCCTTAGCTAGAACTGCTTCAGCAGGCGGTCGATGTAGTCGAGCTCCATCTGTGGCCGCTCGCGCTCGGCGCCGCGATGACGCAGTTCTTCCTGGATCGCCTGCGTCCGCTGGCGTTCGCGCTCCTCCGGCACAGTGACATCGGCGCTTTCGTCCGCGCCCGAGCTGCCCTGGCCGTAGCGGCGTCCGAGCGGGTCGCGGCCGGACTGGGCACGGCCAGGTGGCGGGCCGTGGCGGTAGCCGTTGCCCTGCTCGTCGCCCTGGCCGTCGTGCAAGGTCAGCCCCATCGGACCATCGCCGTCGCCTTCCTGCTCGCTGCCGTCCTGGCCGTTCTGCTGGCCGAACTGCTTGGCCATTGCCTGGCCCATCTCGCGGCCGCCCTTCTGCAGCGCCTCGATCGCCTTCTGCTCGGCGTCGCCCGCGCCGGCGTCGTTGCCCTCGGCCAACTGGCGCGCGGCGTCGCGCATGGCGGTGTCCGCCTCGCCCAGGCTGGGCGGCACCTGGCCGGTCAGGTCGCCGAACTGCTGCATCAGCTCGCCCAGCGAGCGCCGCAGCGCCTGCTGCACGCGGCGATCCGCCTCGCGCTGCGCCCCCTCCTCGGCGGACTCGGCCGGCGCCCGGTTGCCACGGAACCTCGTCGCCTCGTCGTGGCGGCCTTGCGAATGATCGAGCAGCCCGCCCTGGCGCCCGATCATGTCCTGCACCGCGCCCATCTGCTGACGGCCGCGGCGGCGCTGCGATTCGGCACGCTCACCCTCCCGCCCATGTTCGGCGCGCGCGTTGCGCAGCTTGTCCAGCATCCGCTCGAGCTCCGCCATGCGCTGCTGCGCGTCCTGCATGCGGCCTTCGCGCGCGGCCTCGCGCGCCTGGTCGGCCAGCTTGTCGAGGTCGCGGTTGGTCAGGTGCTGCGCGTTCGGGTCGAACGGCATCTCCTCGTTGTTGCGCCGCGCCTGCTCGGCCAGGGCCTGAAGGTGGCGCTCGATCGCCTCCTCCAGTTCCTTCAGCCGCTGTTCGAGCGCTTCGCGGTTGGCGTCGGTCGGCTCACGGATCGCCTTGTCGAGCGCATCGCGGGCGGCCTGGCGCGCCTCCTCCAAGGCCTGCGCCGTGCGCTCAGTCTGGCCCTCCTCGAGGTGCAGCGCGAGTTCCCACATCTGCTGCTGCGCCTCGCCGATCGCCTCCGGCGCCTTGTTGCGCTCGAGCAGGTAGTAAATCGCGCCCAGGTTCAGATAGGCGCTGTAGTCACCGCCGAATGCGTCGGGCTTCATCAGCAGCGCGTCCAGCCCGTTCACCGCCGGGTCGCGGTCGTCCGGGTGCAGGCTGAGGCCGCGGCGGATCGCCATCAACGCGCGCGCCACCGGGTTCTCGAACGGCCGCTCGGGCAGGACGAACTCGGCGTCGCGGCTGGTGCCGTCCTGGTTGATCGCGTCACGGGCGACCAGCCTGCCGGTCACCGGCAGCCCCGCCCAGGGATGCGCGGTCAGGTCCTGCTGGCTGACGCCGTGGGCCGATCTCGGCGTTCCGCCAGGAAGCGGGATGCTGACCACCAGCGGCGGCGCATCCGGCCGTTCGCGCAACCGCAACTCTGCCTGGAGAGAGACCACCCCGTAGTCGTCGGAGGCGAGCCAGGGCAGCCGTGTCTGTTGGCTGCCTGATGCGCGGCCAGGATTTTCGGCCCATTGCACGGTGGGGGACTGGTCGGCGACCACCGCCAGGTCCCAGGCGACGAGTTGGCGGCCATCGCGGCGGATCGTGAGGTGGCCGCCCTGGGTAAGGTCGCGATCGGACTGGTAGCTGCCCTTGTCCAGTGCGCGGAACGGGTCCGAGCGTCCATCGAGCGACAGCATCGGCGTGCCGGTACCGCCCGTGATGTTGACGGTCAGCCGCGAACCGGCCGGCACGGAGACGGTGCCGCTGTCCGGTTTCAGGAATACCGGGGCCAGCCGTGTGTAGGCCGGCGGGCTGATCCAGGCCTGCAGTTCGGTCCCGGGCGGTGGCGCCTCTCGCGGCAGCATCGGCTGGAACGCCAGTGCCAACCGGGACGATGCATCGTCGCCGGCGATGGCGAAGGCAGCGATCAGGGCCAGCACAAGGGCGGCGCGCAAGGCACGGGGATCGCGCCGCGCCAGCCCCGGCCGCGGCAGTCCGACCCGGAGCTGCCGCACCGAGCGCACCGCGCGCGCGACGTGCGCCTGCCACAACGCCAGCGTCGCACTGTCCGGTCCGCGGGCGCCACCCGAAGGCCGATCGGTGAGCACCTGGAGCGGCCGATGCGAGAGCCCGGACGCCAGCTCCAGCCGCCGGTCGGCGGCCCTGTCGTCGGGCGCCGCGACATGCCACAGGCCACGGGCCAGCAGCGCGAGGATCAGCGCCGCGGTGACCGCGAGCAGTCCGATATGCCACCAGGGCGGCAAGTGCCGCGGGAGGTCGAGCAGCGCGGCGCAGACGAACAGGCCGGCGACTCCCAGCGGTGGCCAGAGCACCGGCCAGATGCGCTCGAACAGGATGGCGGTGCGTGCCAGGGCGCGCCGGCCGGCGAGCCGGCGGATCAGGCGTTCGGTCTCTCCGCCGATCTGTCCGCCGCCATTTCCGCCATTGTTTCCCTTGGGCGGGTTCATTTCAGCCAATGTGGCACCTGCTCGCCACGCCACAAGTCAGCATGGGTTTCGCGCTCCCGGATCACTGACCAGTTGCCGCCCTCCACCATGACCTCGGCCGCCGGCACACGCGCATTGTAGGCCGAACTCATCACCGAGCCATAGGCGCCGGCATCGAGTATCGCAACGCGCGCACCGGCTGCGAGCGGCGGCAGCAGGCGGTCACGCGCAAATGTATCGCCGGACTCGCAGACCGGTCCGACCACGTCGGCCGGCGCCGCCGGCGCGAGGGCATCGACCGGCGAGACCGGAACGATGCCGTGCCAGGCCTCGTACATAGCGGGACGCACCAGGTCGTTCATCGCCGCGTCGAGCACCACGAAGCGAGCGCCGTGCGTGTGCTTGGCGAGAATCACGCTCGACAGCAGCACACCCGCGGGCCCGACCAGCCAGCGACCAGGCTCGATCAGGACCTCGACGTCGAGGTTGTGCAACGCGGCGCGCATGGCGCCGGCCAGTGCCGAGGGCGGAGGTGCCGGTTCGCCGCGATACGGGATGCCAAGCCCACCGCCGCAATCGATGACGCGCACGGCCAACCCCTCGGCGCGCAGGGTGCGGGTCAGGTCGGCGAGCCGGTGGAATGCCATGCGATATGGCGCGAGCGACATGATCTGGCTGCCGATGTGCGCGGCAAGCCCGATCGGCCGGATGCCGGGCAATTCCGCGGCGCGGCGGTACAGCGCGGCCGCTTCGGGGTAAGGAATGCCGAACTTGTCCCGCGCCCGGCCGGTGGTGATTTTTTCGTGGGTGCCGGCGTCCACGTCCGGGTTGACCCGCAGCGCAACCTTGGCGGTATGGCCTGCCGCCGTGGCGATCGCCGAGAGCATCGCCAGCTCCTCGACGCTTTCCACGTTGATCTGCGCGATGCCTTCGCTCAGTGCGAGCCGCAGCTCGCACGCGGTCTTGCCCACGCCGGAGAAGACGATGCGCCCGGCCGGGATGCCGGCCAGGCGCGCACGGCGCAATTCGCCCTCGCTGACCACATCGGCACCGGCGCCCTCGGCCGCCAGCAGGCGAAGCACCGCCAACCGGTCGTTCGCCTTCACCGCGTAGTGGATGTGCGCGCCGACACCGGCTTCCGACAATGCGCCGGCCAGCGCGCGGTAACGGCGGCGTATGGCGGAGGCGGAATAGACCCAGACCGGGGTGCCGACCCGATCCGCGACGGCATTGAGCGGCACCTCTTCCATCGTCAGCCCATCCATCGCATGCATGGCGAGGTGCGGGCGCCCGGCGATCAGCTCGCGCGGGGTGGGGTCCGGGCCGAGGGCGGTCGATGTGTGGGCCATGCCACCCGGCACTATACACCACTATACAGCGGCGTGGTCAGGCGGAGAGGGGGGCGGGGCGGCACCCCCTCCCCAACCCTCCCCCGCTGTGCGGGAGGGGGGCTCAGGCGATCGCCGCGCGCGAGGAAAGTGAGACACGCATGGACATGCTGCAGGCGCTGGAACCGACCTCGGATCCCGGGTGGCTGTTGGTCGAGCAGGGCTACGATCCGGTGCGCGAGGTCAGCATCGAATCATGCTTTGCCGTCGGCAACGGGTTTCTCGGTGTTCGTGGAGCGCGAGCGGTCAGCCGGGGGCCGACCTGGGTGTCGTGGCTGCCGCACCTCCGGTGGGCATCCTGGCCACGCACCTATGTCGCGGGACTGTTCGACACGCCGAATATCGATCCGCCGGTTCCGGCCCTTGTGCCGGTACCCGACTGGCTGCGCGTGCGCGTGCTGCTGGACGGCGAGCCGGTGCTGCAGCACCTGGGGGAGAAGCTGCATCACCGGCGGATCCTGGACATGCGTCGGGGAGCGCTGCTGACGGAATGGCGGCATCGGCATCCCAGCGGCGTGGTGGTCAAGGCCAGCACGTATCGCGCGGTGTCGATGGCCGACCGGCGCCTTGGCCTGCAGCTTGTTCGCCTGGAAGTCGAGGACGAGGCTTCGCATGAACTCCGACTGGAGGCGCGGTTCGGACAGATGGGCGGCGGTCTCGACGCGGACCGGCTCGAGCAGGACCTCGGCGTGTGGCGTACCGAACAGTCCGGCAAGAGTTTGGCGATGGCATGCACCGCGTCGCTGCAACTGAACGGCGACGAACTGCCGGGCCGCGCATCAAGCCCGTTTCACTGGTCCTGGCACTGGACCTCGGAGCCCGGCCTGGCGGCATCGTTCCAGCGCATGATCGCCGTCACGCGCAAGGACAGCCCGGAGGGCGATTCGTCGCGGGAAGCACTGGACGCGCTGGATCGCGCGAAACGGATCGGCTGGCGAAGCGTGCTCGCCCGGCACGAGGCAGCGTGGTCGGAGCGGTGGCGGCTGAGCGACGTGGAGCTCGCGGGCGACGACGCCGCGCAGCAGGCGTTGCGGTTCGCCATCTACCAGTTGAACAGCGCGGTCAATCCGGCGGACGAGAGGGTCTCGATCGGGGCGCGCGCACTGACCGGCGATTCGTATCTGGGGCACGTGTTCTGGGACACCGAGATCTACGTGCTGCCGTTCTATACGGCGACCTGGCCGGCAGCGGCGCGCGCCTTGCTGATGTACCGCTATCACACGCTGCCGGCGGCGCGCGCCAAGGCCGCACGCGCGGGTTGGCGCGGCGCGATGTACCCTTGGGAGTCGGCCGATACCGGCGAGGAGACCACGCCGGAACACGTGCTGGACGCGCGGGGGCAGCCGATCCGCGTGTTGTGCGGCACCGAGGAACAGCACATCACCGCCGATGTCGCCTATGCGGTCTGGCAATACTGGGAGGCGACAGGCGACGATGGGTTCATGCTTCAAGCCGGCGCCGAGATACTGCTGGAGACCGCGCGGTTCTGGGCCAGCCGCGCGAAGCTGGAGGCCGACGGCAGAAGCCACATCCGCGGTGTCATCGGGCCCGACGAGTACCACGAGACGATCGACGACAGTGCCTATACGAATGTCATGGCGCGGTGGAACATCCGGCGGGGGATCGACATGGCCGCGGTGCTGCGCGAGCGCTGGCCGGATCGCTGGAGGGAGCTTTCGCGAGACCTTGGCTGCGACGAGGCTGAGCTGGGGCGCTGGGCAGGGGTGGCCGATACGCTGTTCACCAACTTCGATGGGGAGAGCGGACTGTTCGAGCAGTTCACCGGCTTCTTCGGCCTGGAAGAGATCGACCTTGCGCAGTACGCGGGGCGGACATGGCCGTTGGACGTCCTGCTTGGACGGGAGCGCGTGCAAGCCTCCCAGGTGGTGAAGCAGGCCGATGTCGTTGCTTTGCTCGCATTGCTGCCGGACGAATGCGATGGCGAGGCCAGGTTGGCCAACTTCCGGTTC
>DATBKQ010000240.1:0-6004 GCA_036555825.1 Acetobacteraceae bacterium
CGGCGACAGATACGTGAACACGTGCATGCGCGTGGTGTTGTGCCAGATGAAGAACGGCTTGCCGTCCCGCTTCGCCTCGTCCATGAAGCGCTTGCTGTTATCGACGAGTACCCCGTCGAACGTCTCCATGTCGTACTTTGCTTTGCGGCTCTCCTGCCAGTTCTGCAACCCCGTCATGTTCGGAAATGGCGCGAGCGGGCCCTCGTCCACGATCCGCTGCTTCCCCACCCGGCCCCAGCGCGGCATCACCGTCGCATCGTCCGTGTCGGTCGCCCAGCAGTGTACCAGATTGCGCGGGCCTGTCTTGTCGATCCAGTCCTGCGGATAGTCGAACCAATAGGGGTCGGACATCGCGTCCAGATGATACAGGTAGCCGAAGAACTCGTCGAAGCCGTGCAGCGTCGGCAGATACTTGTTCAGGTCGCCCAGGTGGTTCTTGCCGAACTGCCCGGTGGCATAGCCCTGTGACTTCAGCACCGTGGCGAGCGTGCAGGCCTGGTCCGGAATGCCGACGTCCGCACCCGCCTGTCCGACCGTAGTCAGGCCGGTGCGCAATGGCAACTCGCCGGTGATGAAATTCGCCCGCCCGGCTGTGCAGCTCGCCTCGGCATAATAGTCGGTGAACCGCATGCCCTCCGACGCGAGCCGGTCCAGGTTCGGCGTCTTGCCCGACATGATGCCCTGGTGATAGGCGCCGATGTTGAACCAGCCCACGTCGTCGCCCATGACGACGAGAATGTTTGGCTTGCGTCCGGACGGCGCTTGGCCCTGCGCCGGTTGAGCCAGCGCGCTGGTCACCAGACCGCTGGCCGCGGCGATCGCGGCCGTGCTGCCCAGCAGCATGCCACGCCGGTTCAGTGCCGACGCCCTGTTGTCATCGGTTCTTTCACTCACGACCCCTCACTCCTTTCTTGGTTTTCACCCACTCGTTGATCGATATCGCGGACAACGCAGCGAAAACCGACATGGCTCATGCCGGTATCGATTTGCTGCGCATGTCGCGCGGCCGGCCTGTAGCGCCGGCAGTAATTCGGTGCGCATAAATGCGACCCGCCTTTCACCACCTTGCGCGGGATGCGCAGCGCCGGCGTTCGCGGATCGTAGCTGCCTGTCTCGCCACCGCCCCGCGGGTTTTGTGGAATGCAGCAGGCCTTTGGTGCATTCTGTGTGTGACGCGGGGAGAACCAATCGGTTGTCCACTCCCACACATTGCCGATCATGTCGTACACGCCATATGCGTTCGGTGGAAATGCCGTGACCGGCGACGTGCGCGGATAACCGTCGGTCGCGAGGTTCTCCAACGGAAAAGCCCCTTGCCATGTATTGGCCATGTGACGCCCGCCGGGAACGAGTTCGTCGCCCCAGGCGAACTCGGCGCCGTCCAGGTTGGACCGCGCGGCGAACTCCCATTCCGCTTCGGTCGGCAGGTGCTTGCCGGCCCACGCGGCATAGGCTTCGGCGTCCCGGTACGCGACGTGCACCACCGGATGATCGTCGCGTGCGCGTTGCCTGCCTCGACCGAACGGATGCCGCCAGTCGGCGCCGAATTCGAACCGCCACCATTGCGACCAATCGCGTAGGTCAACCGGATGCGCAGGCGGCGTGAACACCAGGGAACCGGGCTTCAGCATGTGTGGCAGTGCGCCGGGATAGTCCTTCGGATCGGGCGCGATCTCCGCGACCGTGATATATCCTGTCGCTGCCACGAACTTCTTGAACTGCCGGTTGGTGACGGGCGTGCGATCGATCCGGAATGGCGCAACGGTGACGCGGTGCGCCGGGGCCTCTTCCGGATAGTGATGGTCGGAGCCCATCCAGAACGTGCCGCCCGGAACGCTGGCCATTCCGGCCAACAAATCTTCACGGCCACCCGCTGATTGCTGTACGGGCGCTGCACGCTGCATCGGAACTTCTCCCCGCCGACTTGCCGTCTCGGCTAACACAAAGTGCACGCCAGAAACTGCGGTTGACTATGCAAAAGCGGCAATCGCCATATGATCTTAGCACTTAGACTGGCCTTGGGAGACATGCACGCCTGTGCCCCCCAGTGTGACGCTGACCATCAGTGATTTGCGCTGCCTGCGGACTCCTGCAGATGCCGCAGCACCTCATCCAGGTTGAACGCCGCCGGCTTCTGCCGCGGCGGGAACTTGACGAAGTCCTCGATCTGCGCAGCCACGATCGCCTGCATCGCGTAAACCAGCGGCACGTGGTCGAGCACCCAATCCCAGTACGTGTTCGAGTTCTTATCCGCTCGCTCGAACGGGTCGCGCCGTAGATTGAACATCTTGGGTGCCCGCAGCTTCACGAACGGCTCGAACCAGCACATCAGCTGCTTGGCCCGCTGCTCCATCAGCACCACCTTCCAGTCTCCCATCCGGATCGCCAGGATGTCGCCGTCGTCGCTGATGTAGAAGAAGAACTTTCGCGGGCTCTCCTTCGCCTCGCCGGTCAGGTAAGGCAGCAGGTTATGGCCATCGATATGCACCTTGAATGTCTTGTCACCCGCCCGATGGCCTTCCAGCAGCTTTGCCGAGATCTCCGAATCTCCGGCCGCGGCCAACAGCGTCGGCAGCCAGTCCTGGTGCGACGCAAGATCGTTGAACACCGCACCCGGCTTGATCTTCCCGGGCCAGCGCACGAATACTGGAACGCGCCAGGCGCCTTCCCAGTTGGTGTTCTTCTCGCCGCGGAACGGTGTGATCCCGCCATCCGGCCAACTGTTGTAGTGCGGACCGTTATCCGTCGAGTACATCACGATGGTGTTGTCGGTGATTCCCAGCTCATCCAGTTTTCCCAGCATACGGCCGATGTTTTCATCGTGCGCGACCATCACGTCGTTGTAGAAACCCTGGCCGCTCTTGCCGCGATGTTTCTCGGCGCAATGCGTCCGAAAGTGCATCGCGGTCGTGTTGTACCAGACGAAGAAAGGCTTGCCTTCCGTGTGCGCCCGGTCGATGAAACCGAGCGCCTTCTCGGTGGTCTCTTCATCGATCGTTTCCATGCGCTTCCTGGTCAGCGGCCCGGTGTCCTCGACCCGTTGCCCTCCCCTGCCGTCCGCCCAGCAATGCAGCACGCCTCTCGGCCCGAACCGCTTCCTGAATTCCGGATCCTTCGGATAATCCGGTAGCTCCGGCTCCTCCTCGGCGTTCAAGTGATACAGGTTGCCGAAAAACTCATCGAAGCCGTGCATCGTCGGCAGGAACTCGTCCTTGTCCCCCAGATGGTTCTTGCCGAACTGCCCGGTCGCATATCCCAGCGGCTTCAGCAATTCGGCAATCGTCGGGTCTTCCGCCCGCAAGCCGACATCAGCGCCGGGCATCCCCACTTTGGTGAGCCCGGTGCGAACCGGGTTCTGCCCAGTGATGAACGCGGCCCGCCCGGCGGTGCAGCTCTGCTGACCGTAGTAGTCGGTGAAGGTGCAGCCTTCATGCCCAATCCGGTCAATGTTCGGCGTCCGGTAGCCCATCTGGCCGCGGTTGTTGTAGCTGATGTTCCACCAGCCGATATCATCACCCCACAGAATGAGGATGTTCGGCTTGCCTGCATTGGCCATAGGGGAGCCCCTCAGTTGCTGCTTTCGACCTTGCCCTCGATCGTGGCCGCTTGCGCCACAAGCCTGCCCTCAATCGCCGCGTTCGGCGGTGCCGCATCGAACGCCGGGATATAGTCCACACCGTGGCTGCCCAGCGGACCCGAGGCGCATCCCATCACCACGAGCGTGACTGTCAGCGCCGCTGCCAGTGCTATCAACTTGCCGAACTGCATCCGTGCCATCACAGCCTCCCCCCCGGATGTGCCAACATTTCACGCCCAAGCGCATTTAACGCCAGCGGCAACTTGGTTTGCGGATTGGCCGCACAGTAACGATCCATCCAGGTTGCCAGATCCCGCAGTTGAAACTGCCCCAGCACGTCATGGCGACTACCTGCCGCCAGGCCCGAGATATAGCCTTCAGCCCAGTATTGGATGCTCTCCTTGTCTGTTGGGTTAGCCCCCGGTGCGCGCCATTGCGTCCACGTCGCGCAGGTCGCGGGGCCATTCGGGGTCATCACGACATACGCCGTCACCGACTGTCCTGGTGGCGCCAGCCGCTGCGCGTTGGCGGAGGCTGCGGTCAGCGCGGCAACCACGATCGGCCCGGCAACGAAGGCAAAACGTCTGATCATGCGTGTCTCCCATCTTTGTCATCGGCGCTTTCTTTCTGCTCGCCGGCCCGCGCGCGGCGTCATCTCGAAGTGCTTGGCCGTGCCGGCGATGTAGGCTGCTCCTGACGCAGCAGATCCTTGTACAGACCTTGCAGCTCCTGATCTTCCGACTTGCGCTCCGCCGGTGTTTGGCGAACCCCCGCGGCACGCTCCTCGCCAGCGGCTTCGCTGCGCGTCGGCTGCCAGTCCCTGAAGTCGGACTCGTTGCCGTTGCGAGCCTGCGCCTCGGCGAAGGCAGCAATCGAGCACATCGGCATCACGATCAGGGCGATCCTCGCGGCCACGGCCATCCTGTGGTGAAGCTCTGCGCCTGGCGCCGCCATTACATCCTCACCAGGATCTCGTCGCGGCCAAGACTCAGCATCACGCCCGAACTCTTGCCGGTCAGATGCATGATGACGCCTGCCTTGTTCTCCAGCCAAAGATCGCCGGCGCTGGCCTCTTCCAGACCAGGCGGCCCGCTTCTTTGCGCGTAGGCGCCGGGAAAGTTCATTACCGTGTTCAGTTTGTACACTTCGCCTGATACCGAGATCTTGGCAAAGCTCGCACTCGGGCCCACGACGGTGCCGATCAGCTTGAACGGGTGGTCCTTGCCTTGGAATTGCAATGTGCCGCTGCCCTCGCCCAAGGCCACAACGAACGTTTCGGTCAAGGTCACGTAACCGGAAGGCGACACGCCCTGGATGTCCGCCTCGGTCGGCGGCTTGCCGATCGCCCCGCAGGCGCAAAGCGCGACCAACTGAACCAAGCAGATCAGGGCCCGCAAGCGTCTGGTATAGCGAGACAAGACCGGCGTCATGACATCATCCCCCTGTTTGGCTGGCTTGTCCCGGGTCTCGGTCAGCCTGGCTTCGCCACCACCTCGTAGATCACGCTGCTGCCGCTGTAGAACGGCCGGTAGTACGCACCACCATAAGTGAAGTAGGTCGTGCCTTTGACGTTCTGATCCACGGCACCACTCGGCAGCGTCGTGACGGTCGCACCGATCGGTGGCGGGATGACCTTGTATCCGGACGGCACGTTCGAGTAGTACGCCCCGCCGCAGTCCAGATAGGACGTGGAACCGGAATACACGGTGGAACAGGATGGCGGTGGCGTGCTGACCACCGCGCCTTGTGGTGGCGGCACCACGGTGTACTGCCCACCTTGCGATGCGTAATAGACGCCATTGGCGTAATAGTATGGGTTTCCCGCCACCGAGATCGCCATCGCGGCCGCCGGAAGCACAGCCAGCGTCGCGCCTATGGCCATCCCGGCGCCGAACCCCAGACCGGAATAGTACCCACCCCAGGACCCTGCATAATTGTTGTAGGTGTTTACCCGATTGTATTGCAGGTAGTTGGCTTCCCGGTCGCGATTCTGCTGCAGCGTGTTCGCCTCGTTGGTCCGGTTCTGCTGCAGCGTGTTCGCTTCGCCGGTCCGGTTCTGCTGCAACTGTGACGCGTTCTGCCCGGCATCGGGGTGCGACTGCCGGAACTGCGATGCGTTCTGCTGCGCGTCCGGATGCGACTGCTGGAACTGGGCCGCGTCGTGCTGATACTCGGGATGGCTCTGCCGGAAGCTGTCGGCATGATCGCTGAAGTTTCCCGCGCCATGGATGCTGCCGTAGCCGTCCCGGCCGAAACCGGCATCGGTGCTGCGATCGAACCCGCCGCCGTCACCGAAGCGCGAGCCGCCCCCGCCAAAGCCGCCCGAATGGAATCCGCCGAACCCCCCGCCGTGGAACCCGCCGAAGCCGCCGCGAAACCCTCCGAACCCCCCGAACCCGCCGCGAAATGCTGCCGCATGTTCGATCG
>DATBKQ010000241.1:0-12923 GCA_036555825.1 Acetobacteraceae bacterium
GTGGGAACCGCTCGGCCAGCCACTCGGCGATCAGTAGGCCCAGCACCCGGTCGCCAATGAACTCCATTCGCTCGTTCGAACCCTTGCCCCGCGCGCGCCCCCGGGCGTGCAGGGCCGAGCGATGCGTCATCGCTTCACGCAACAGGCTGGGTTGGGCGAACTCATGACCGAGGATCGTCTCGATCGGCGTGATCAACGCGTCCCCGATCAGTGCACCAGCAGCAACAGGCGTCTCCAGCGGATCTCGAACGGCCACCACCAGAACTCCCACCAGGGTTCCTCGGCATCCACCGAGAAGAAGATGATCTCGGCTCGACCCACCAGATTCTCCACCGGAACGAAACCGACGCCGTTCATGAAGCGGCTGTCAGCCGAGTTGTCCCGATTGTCGCCCATCGCGAACACGTGACCGGGTGGCACGACATAGTCCGGCGTGTTGTTCACCTCGCCTTCGTCGGTCTGCTTGATGATGTCGTGCCTTACGCCGTCAGGCAGGGTTTCCTGATACAGCCGGTCCACCATCCTGATCCCGTTGTCGTCCGCCACGTAGTCGCCTTCCGGTTGGCGCGGACACAATTGGCCGTTGATGTAAAGCTGCCCCTCGCGCACCTGGATGTGATCGCCGGGCAATCCCACGATCCGCTTGATATAATCGGTGGTATTGTCGCGCGGATACTTGAATACCGCGACATCGCCGCGTTTTGGCAGGCTGCCGAAGATGCGCCCGGAAAACGGCGGCCAGCCGAACGGCAGCGAGTAGCGCGAGTAGCCATAGCTGTATTTCGAGACGAACAGGTAGTCGCCCACCAGCAGGGTGGGGATCATGCTGCCCGATGGGATGTTGAACGGTTCATACAGGACGGTTCGAACCACGACGGCAATCAGGCCGGCGTAAACGATGGTCTTGATGTTCTCGACCCAGACGTTCGACTTGCGTCTGGTCTTGACCTTGGTCGCCATGCGGAGCGGGGCTTCCGTCCAAAAATTTCGGGCGGATCAAGCCCAGCGGGAGATGACGTGTCAAGCGAGCCGGCGCTCCGTTGCCGGCCCGTCCCGGCCCGCAACGGAGCGCCCCAAGGCTTATTGCGCGGAGGCCATCGCCGCGGGAATCGCGGCCTGAATCAACTGCATGGTCCGCGCCCGGTCACCCCCCGCCAACGCCCGCAGGGCCTGGCTGATCTGCCCGACCGCCGGGTTCTGGTCGGGCACGCTGCCCTGGCCCAACGGCACCGACCGGTCCAGCAACCGCGTCTCGGCCATTTCCAACGACTGCTGCGCCTCGCCGGTGCGGCCGGCCTGCAGCGATTGCTGCGCCGCCCGCAGATAGTCCGCCGGACTTGCATTCGCTCCGATCGCAGGGCTCGGCAGGTTCGGCGCGATCTGCGAACGGGTGTCGAACTGGTCGATGTTGCTGGCATGCGTGCCCATCGGCATCGACATTCCGGTTCCAATTATGTTGCCGGGACGCGCCCCGGTCTCCGGATTTGCGCCGGGCGGCACGCCTTGCTGTGTCACCGGAACCGCGGTCTGGGCCAGAACCGGGGTGCCGACCAGTCCGGCCAGCATGGTGAAAGACAGTGCCAGGGAACGCATCGTGGTTCTCCTTACGATTGTACCTGGGCGCCAACGTTGCGGACTCGGCGTGCCGCAATTGTGGCGGGTCGCCATGCAGCGCAATGACAAGCCGGTGAACCTCGGCGCCACCGACGATGAAACCACCGCCACTGCTCCGGGTTTTCCCGCGGCCAGCGTTCGATCACGGATGTGATTGGTGTTCGCGCCCGCATCCCCTTGCCGCCGGAATAAATCAGCCCGGTTACGGTTGAAACGCGATCCTCGTGCGCTGCAATCGAACCGTATTGCGCGGGCGCCACGTTGCCGCCGCCCACGTACAGGAAATTCGGATGGCAACGCTTCTCGACAAAAGGCACCCGACAACCGCCAGGGCACCGGAATCCGACGGAAGCCCGGTGGATAGCGTGCTGTCACGCATCGACGCGGTCGCGCTCTGGTCGCGAGGCATGTTCGCGATATCGAGCAGGACCGGCGGCTTCCCGCCGACATCGTGAGCGGCCTCAAATCGGCCCGGATCTACAGCATGCTCGTACCCCGGCGCCACGGCGGGCTTGCGCTCGATGCACCGAACGCCCTTCGTGTCGTCTCGGCCCTCGCCAGGCTCGACGGGTCCCTGGGCTGGAATGTCATGATCGGCCATCTCGGCAGCCTGCTGCCATTCCTCGCGACGCCGATCCTGTGCGACCAGATCTTCCGCGATGGCAAGGATCACATCATCGCCGGGTCGGGTCAACCGGTCGGCACCGCCGAGCGCTGTTCGGAAGGATGGAAGGTCACCGGCGCGTGGCCGTTCGCCAGCGGCTGCCAGGACGCCGAGTGGATCATGGGCACCTGCGTCATGATGAAGGACGGCTCTCCCATCACGGCCTCGGATGGACCAGGCCCGATGATCCGCACATGTCTGATGCCGGCCGAACACTGGGAAATCCGGGACACCTGGTACACCTTCGGCCTCCAGGGCACCGGCAGCCATGATGTCGCGCTGCGCGACGTGTTTGTTCCCGAGCAGAACTTCTTCGAGTTCCCGTTCGGAACCTCGTTCGCGCCTGATCGCATCTTCAGCAGGTTCCCCGACTTCCTCGTGCTGTCGCATTGCGCCTTTGCGGTGGGAGTCGCCGAGGGCGCCGTTCAGGATCTGGTTGCCCTGGCACGGTCCGGCGTCAAGCAAATGCGCATGACCGTGCCGCTCGTGGAGACCGAGCGCTTCAAAGAGGCGCTCGGACGGCTGGATGCCGAGCTTGCCGCGGCACGCTCGTTGCTCGACACCAAGGCCGCCCATGCCTGGCAGAATACCGAACGAGCGACGGCGAAAGACCTGACCCGCTTCGCCGAGATGCAGGGTCTGGCGGTGTGGATCACCTCTACCTGCATTCGTGTCGCCGAAGGTTGCGTCGAGCTGGCAGGAAGCCGAGCCGTTTACCAGAGTTCGCCACTGCAACGACGAATGCGGGACCTGCAGGTCGCGGCTCAGCATGCAGTGGTCCATCCGCGCAATTACGTGTCCGCAGGCGCGGCCATGCTTTCGCGCCTGTCGTGACCAGCGGCAAACCGCGCAGGCTCACAGCGGTTTCCGCCGCGATCAAGAGCCCTGCGTCAAAGTACTAGCGCCACCGGCGATGAAACCACAGCCACTGTCCCGGGTTTTCCCGCACCCAGCGTTCGACCACGGATGTGATCATTTGCGTGGACTGCGCCACGTCGATCCGGCCATCCGCATCGCGCGGGAGTTCGAACGGCCCCTCGGCGGCGATGCGGAAGCGGCGATCGGACAGCCGGATCACTCTCACGCCGACCACGGGGCATTCGAACCGGCGCGCGAACCGTGCTATCGAGGGGTTCGCCTTGCAGCGCCGCCCGAAGAAGGTGACATCCACCCCGCGGGTGAAATGCTGATCGACCAGCATCCCGAGATGCTCGCCACGTTCCAGCGCCGCCGCCATTTCCAGCGGTGCCTGCACGCGGCTTCGTATCAGGTGGCCCATCAGCGGCGCCCTGATGTGGGCGATCTCCCGGGCGACCGCCTTGTTGTTCGGCATCCGGTAGAGCACGGCGGACGGCATGCCGTGCGCCGCCGCCATCACCGCCGGCAGCTCCCAGTTCCCGAGATGCGCGGCGAAGCACAGCGCCGGCAGCCCGTCATCCTGCAGTTGGAAGAACAGCCGGGCGTCCTCGGTGACGATCCGGCCGGAATTCGGATGCCGCGGGTCGTAATCCCAGAGGCGGCCGAGATGCACATATTCCCCGGCAACCCGGCCCAGGTTCTCCCAAGCGTCCCGCAGCGTCGCCTCGATCCAGGCCGCATCTTTCTGTGGAAACGCGGCACGCAGGTTCGCCCGGCCGATCCGGTGCGCCCGCGACAACGGCCCGACGCGGCGCGCAAGTGCGCCGCACCAATCGGACGCCCGGTCCGGGTCCGTTCGGCGCAGCGTCGCCAGCGAATACTTCACCAGGCGTCCGAGCAGCCGGTCAGCGTAGAGCGGCAGATACCGGGGCACGTCGCTCAATCAGCCGAGCGGCGAAGGCAACCGGACGGCGCTATCACAGCTCGACAAGCAGCTTGCCGAACACGTCGCGGCTTTCCAGCCGTGCAAGCCCGGCGCGGAACTCGTCGAGCGGATACACCGTGTCGATCACCGGCCGCACGCCCGCCGCGATCCGGTTCAACGCCCGGCGGAGCGCGTCGAGCGGCGAACCGAACGAGCCGATGATGCGGTACTGCTGCTGGAACAACTGCATCAGGTTGATACTGCCCGCCGGCCCCGACGTTGCGCCGCAGGTCACCAGCCGTCCGCCACGCTTCAGTGACAGCAGCGAGCCGTTCCAGGTATCGGCACCGACATGCTCGAACACCACATCGACACCCCTGCGGTCGGTCAGTTTGCGCACCACACCCTCGAACCGCTCCTCGCGGTAGTTGATGACGTGATCGGCGCCGATCGCACGCGCCTTCGTCGCCTTCTCCTCGCTGCCGACCGTCGTGACAACCGTGCAGCCGATCGACCTGGCGACCTTGACCGCGATGCTGCCGATCCCTGAACCGCCCGCATGCACAAGAACCCATTCGCCCGGCTCAAGCCGCGCATTGTCGAACAGCATATGCTCGACGGTGGCATAGGCCACGGCAACGCAGGCGGCGTCGCGCGGATCGACGCCGGCGGGAATCGCCGCCACCAGCCGTGCCGGATGGTTGGTCAACTCCTGCAGGAACCCATCGACATGGAAACCCCGCACACCACCCACGTTCTCGCACAGATTGTCCTGGCCGCGCCGGCAGGCTCGGCACGTGCCGCAGACCAGCGCGGCATAGGGAACAACGCGTTCCCCCGGCCTGACGTTCAACACCCCATCGCCGGCGGCGATGACCTCGCACGCGGCCTCCGCTCCGACAGTCAACGGGAACCGCCGCTTGGCGAAGGCCATACCCCGGAAGCCCCAGACATCGATGTGGTTCAGACCGACATTGCGAACCCGCAACTGGATCTCGCCCGGCCCGGGCGGCGGAGGCGGATGCCGCTCCACCACGGCCAGTTGGCGATCGGCCAGCAGTTGCAGTGCGCGCATGTCGCGACCTGCCGCTCAGCCGCGATGGATGCCAAGCGACGCGGTCAATCCACCGTCCACCGGGATGTAGGCGCCAGTGATGTAAGCCGCGGCCGGGGAGGTCAGGAACGCCGCGACGGCGGCGATCTCCTCCGGCTGCGCCAGGCGCCCGATGGGAATCCGTGCTTCGATCCCCTGCCGATACGCCGCATAGGGTTGCAGCATCGCCGTATCGACAAAACCCGGCGCGATATAGTTCACCGTCACGCCCCGCTTGGCGCTCTCGATCGCCAATGTGCGAACATAGGACAACAGCGCCGCCTTGCTCGCCGCATACGCCGCGTTGCCCTGGCTCGCGTGCAGTCCCATCACCGAACCGATGGCAATGATGCGTCCCGACCGTGCCCGCAGCATCGGCCGGGCGACTGCGCGCGCGATGCGTGCGAACGCCCAGTGGTTCACCTGCATCACCTGATCCGCGGCCTCCTGGTCCATGACGGCGGCCAATGTGTCGTAGGTCGTGCCGCTGACATACACCACCGCGTCCCAGGCGTCCGCGATCTCCTGTTCGCAGGCAAATGCCTCGACCGCTTCCCGATCGAGCAGGTCGAGCCGGCGGGACGCGGCGGCGCTATCGCCCGGCGCCGTCCGGTAGGTGTAGGCGACCTCCATCCGTTGTTCGGCGAGCACCCGCACCACCGCCGCGCCGATGCCGCGGCGGCCGCCGATCACCAGCGCCCGCCGCATCTCACGGCAGTCCCACGACCAGGCAGACGTTCTGCCCGCCGAAGCCGAACGAGTTGGAGATCGCATGTGAAACCTGCGCGTCGCGTGCCACGTTCGGCACGCAATCGACCGGCAGCGCCGGATCGGGCGTCTCGTAATTGATGGTCGGCGGCAGGCGGCCATGGCGCATCGCCAGCAGCGTGAAGATCGCCTCCACCGTGCCCGCCGCGGTCAGCGTATGCCCGATCATCGACTTGTTGGACGAGATCGGGATCGAGCGTGCGCCCGCGCCGAACACCGCCGATACACCCACCCACTCCATCTTGTCGTTCTCCGGCGTGCCGGTGCCGTGCGCGTTGATGTAGCCGATCTGCTCGGCCGCCACGCCCGCATCCTCGAGCGCGCTCCGCATGCAGGCGATGATCGGCTTGCCGTCGGGCGAGGATCGCGTGCGATGAAAGCCATCGGCCATCTCGCCGCAGCCTTCGACCACCCCCAGCACAGTGGCGCCGCGGGCGCGCGCGTGCGCCAGGCTCTCCAGCACCAGCGCACCGGCGCCTTCCGCCATGACGAAGCCGTCGCGGTCCTTGCTGAACGGACGTGCCGCCGCCGCCGGCGGGTCGTTGCGGGTTGACAGGGCGGACAGCAGCGAGAAGCGGATCAGGCTCTCGGGATTGATCGACGCATCGGTTCCGACCACCAGCGCGGCCTCCGCTTCGCCGCGCCGAATCGCCTCCACGCCGAGTTGGATGGCGGTCGCCCCGGACGCGCAGGCGGTAGAAGTCGCCACCGGCGACCCCTTGGTGCCAAAGCGCACCGCGAGGTGCTCGGCCACCGAGCCGAACAGGAACCGCTCGTAGCAATGGCTGAACCGCCCGCTCGCGGCCGCACGCAGCAGGTCATCGTAGCTCACCGTCTCGTTCGCGCCCGATGCGGCGGCCAGTGCCAGGCGCTGCGGCCATTCCATCTCGACCGGCGGCAGCGCGAGGAACATCGGTCCCGGAAAGTCGCCCGCACTGCCGATGCCCGCCTCGGTCACCGCCTCCTCGACTGCCAGTTCGGCGATCCGCTCCGACAGCTTCGGCGCACAGCTCTCCTCCACCGTCACGAAATCCACCGTGCCGGCGATATTCGTCCGCAGACCGCCGATCGGAAACCGCGAGATGCGCCGGATCCCCGAGTGTCCCGCCGTCAACGCGCGCCAGTTGTCATGCTTGCCGGCACCGAGCGACGTCAGCACACCTGTGCCCGTCACCGCCACCACCGGCCTGCCTCGTGCGTCGACTCCCGCGCCCATTCCAGCCCCCTACGCCGCCTCGACCACCGCGAGCGCTTCGCCGCGCCAATGCCCCCAGGACGTCACCAGCACCTGCCGCAGCTCGCCGCGCATCGGCGCTTCGTCCGGCTCGAGCGGAGCGAACAGCCGGCCGCGCGATAAGGCCACGGCGGCCAATCCCACGCTGGCGGGGAACGAAGGTTCCAGCGAATGTCCGATCGCGGTCGTCGCCCCGCGCACCGGCAGCCGCAGCCCGCGCAGGAACTCGGCTTCCTCGGCCGTGGCGCCGGGCGCGCCGGATGCGCCGGAAATGATCGCCGCGTGCTCGGGGGCCAGATGGTCGCGCATGATCCCGAGCTGGCGGCCGGCAACCGTCGTGGCTTCACCCGGACCACGCCTGCAGCGGTCGGTGGCGATCGACGCGATGTGCGCCAGCGGGGCTGCCCCGCGCGCCTGGGCGTGCTCGCGGCTCTCCATCACCAGGAAGCAGCCGACGGAGCCCAGCACCATTCCGCCGCCCCGCGCCTGCCGCGCCCAGACGCCGGCAAACGGATGCTTCCATAACAGTCGGCCCATCTCGTAGTGCACCAGCACATCCGGCCGCTGCGCGTTGTAGGAACCCCCGACCAGGAACAGGTCCCCCTGCTCCGCCGCGATGCGCGCGCAGGCGATGCGTATCGCGTCCGTGCCCGCGGCTTCTTCCCCCATGAACGTACGCGAGGAACCGACCACCCCATGCACGATCGAGATGTTGCCCGCCAGCAGGTTGGAGAGCTGTGCGAGGAACAGGGTCGGCCGCAGGCCGGTCAAGAGTTGCTCGTTCAGAAAGGTCCCAGGATCGGCCGCCGCCGGCAGCGCGGAGAGGAGGGCGGCGTCCACCGCATAGTCGCGCTCGCCACCGCCGGCCGCGACGATCATGTCCATGCGCGACAGCAGATCGGCGTTGCCCTTTACCCCCGCCCCCTCCAGTGCCAGACCGGCGGCATAGGTACCGATGCGCTGCCACGCCTCCATCTGCCGTTGATCGCCGCGCTTGGGGATTTGCCGGTCCAGTTCCAACGCGGTCATCGGATGTACCAGCCAGGGTGCGAAGCTCGTGTCATCCACCACTGGCTGGAACCCGCCGTCGCGGTTCAGCGCGGCCCAGTGTGCCTCGATCCCCTCGCCGAGACAGGAGACGAGGCCAACACCGGTGATCAGCGCATCGCGCGGACTAGCCATTCAGAAGAGCCTCCGGCACGGCGAGTCGCCGCGCGCTCGCCAGCATTTCAGCCCGCAACGTCTCGTTGGGGAACGGCACCACGCGATACGTGATTTCGGCGTCCGCGACCTTGCGGCCCTTCGCGCCGATGCTGGCCGCCACCACGGCATAGCCCGAGCCGTCGTGCACCAGCCGGGCCTCCGCCTCGAGCAACTGGCCCGGCAAGACGAACGTCCGCAGCTTCGCCTCCTTCACCTGGGCCAGGAACGGCATCCGGCTGAAGCGCAGCGTCGCCAGCACCAGCCAGCCGCCGGTCTGCGCCATGGTTTCGATCATCAGCACGCCAGGTAACAACGGGTGGCCCGGGAAATGGCCCTCGAACACCGGGCTGGCGTCAGGCACAACGCATCGGGCACGCACAATGCGTGCCTCCGGATCGAGCGCCACGATCCGGTCCACCATCTGGAAGTATTCCAGCCGCATACCGGCTCAGGCTGCCTTCGCGGCCACCAGCTTGTCGATGTTGGCGCAAAGGTTGCCCATCACGAAATACTCGTCGGTCGAGACCTTGCCCTCGTTCACCTCCTGGGTCCACTGCTCCAGCGGCATCTTGATGGCAAACGCCTTGTCGATGCCGAAGGCAACGTCGAGAAAATCCAGACTGTCGATGCCGAGGTCGTTGATCGCGTGGCTTTCCGGCGTGATCTTCTCGCGCGGAATGTCGCATGTCTCGGCAATGATTCCGGCGACGGTATCGAAGGTCGACGACATCGATCGGTCCCTGCAAACAAGGGCCGGGCACTAACACCCAAGCCAGGGTGTCGCAAGAGAGACGGGCGGTTGGCGGGGGCTACATCCAGTGCGCCGGCTGCCAGACCCAACCCGAACCGGTCTTTTCCCAGTACGACGGCATCCAGTTCCCGCTGTGGTTGGCCGCATCGACATACTGCCCCGGCGTCCAGACATAGGAGCTTCCGGCCCAGTCCCAGTGACCGGGCTGCCAGACCAGCGGTACCGGGCTGACGGGGGGCTTGGGAACCGCCTCGGCCATCGGCGGCGGCACCGGCGGCGGAGCACTGGGCTCGGTGCAACCGATCAGTAGCAGCACAATCGCCACCAGCATCCGCTTCATCGCGCAACCTCCTCAATCGGCAGCAATATGGTGGCCACGGCCTGGGCCGCGATACCCTCGCCGCGACCCGTGAAGCCCAGCCTCTCCGTCGTGGTCGCCTTTACCGACACCAGACCCGGGTCAACGCCCAGGATGGCGGCGAGCCGTGCCGACATGGCGGCCGCGAACGGCGCGATCTTCGGGCGCTCGCAGATCAGCGTCACGTCGGCATTGGCCAGTTGCCCGCCACGCGCGGCAATTCGCTGGGCGGCGTGGGCCAGGAAGTGGGCGCTGTCGGCGTCCTTCCACGCGGCCTCGGACGGCGGGAAGTGCCGGCCGATATCGCCTTCGGCCAGGGCGCCATAAATCGCATCGCACAAGGCGTGGATGCCGACATCCGCGTCGGAATGCCCGGCGAGCCCCAGTTCGTGCGGCACTGCGACGCCGCACAGCACGAGCGGACGGCTGGCCCGCAGGACGTGCACATCGAAGCCGGTGCCGACACGGGGAACCATCCGCGCTGCCATGATGCGCTCCAGCCGAGCCAGGTCCTCGGCGTAGGTCAGCTTGATGTTGTCATCGGAACCAGGAACGATCGCCACCCGTTTCCCCATCGTCTCCAGCAGCGATGCATCGTCGGTGGCGGCGCCGTCCGGCGCGGCACGATGGGCGGCGAGCAGAACGGCGAAGCGGAACGCCTGCGGGGTCTGCGCCCGGTACAGCCCCTCGCGCGCGACCGTCGCGCCGATCACCCCATCGGCCACCCGCTTCAGCGTATCCGCCACCGGCACCGCGGGGATAGCGCCATCCGCGCCGCCCAGCGCGGCAAGCAGCGCCGCGACGGTTCCAGCAGGGAACCGCGGTCGCGCCGCATCGTGCACCAGGACGAAATTCGGCGGCGAGGCGGCCAGCGCCTCCAGCCCGTGCCGCACGCTGTCCTGCCGGGTCGCGCCTCCTGCGACCACCGGCAGATGCGGCAGACCCGACAGTGCCGCCGCGATCGCCGGCGCGTCCCCTACAGGCTGGAGCACATCCACATCCGCCGCCAGCGCCTCCGCGGCGTGGCGGATCACCGGCTTGCCCGCGATCGGCAGGAATTGCTTGGGCACGCCGGCGCCGAACCGGCTGCCCGACCCCGCCGCCACCAGGATTGCTGCGACTCGCATACGTTACCGTTGCCGCCGGGCGCGGCAGCGTCAACGTGGCCCTGGCGAGGCACATTCTTGCGAGCCCCCGCATGGCGGTTCACAGTGACCGCTATGACCGACCTGCCAATTCGCCTGACCTGCGCCGACTACGCTCGGGTGATGCCGCTCGCCACCGGCGACGTGCAGCCGGACGGCATCGCGCTGACCATGGTGCTGGGCCGCGAAGGCTCCTGGCCGATGCGCGCGGAGATGCTGCGACGCGCCGCAGGCGATCCCACGGTGCACGGCGGCGAATCGTCGATGGCCGGCCACTTGCGGCGCATCGACCAGGGCGACCGCAGCCTGGTCGCGCTGCCGGTCTTCCCGCTGCGCAACTTCACCGCCCGAGACCTGTATGTGCGCAAGGACGGGCCGGTGCGGACGCCGGCCGATCTGCGCGGCAAGCGGGTCGGCATGTACGACTGGGTGGCCAGCGGCTCGATCTGGTACCGGCACTTCCTGCGCCACATCGGCGTGCCGCCCGAGGACCTGCACTGGACTATCGGCGCAGTGGACGAGCCGAACATCACCAGCCACGTCTATACCTTGCCCGATGGCGTGCGTGCCGCGCCGGAAGGCCGCGCCTTGTCCGAGATGCTGATCGGGGGCGACCTGGACGCCATCATGAGTCCGCCACGGCCGCGTCGCTACCGTCCGGCGGATGGGCCGATCGTCCGCCTGTTCCCCGACATCCGCGCGATAGAGCGCGACTACTTCCGCGCCACCCGCATGTTCCCGCCGCAGCATCTGATCGTGCTGCGGCGGGAGGCATGGCAGCAGAACAAATGGATCGCGCGAGCGCTCACCGATGCGTTCATCCGCTGCACCGAGACCTTCGCGAAGGCGCAGCGCTCCTTCCCCTACGTATCCCCTTGGCTGGATGCCGAACTCGAGGAGACCGAGGCTCTGATGGGCGCCGACTTCCATGCCGATGGTTACGATCGAAACCGCGCCGCGATCGAGGTATTCGCCGACCAGGCGCACCGCGCCGGCATCGTCCGCCGCCGCATCGGCGCCGAGGAGTATTTCACCGAGTACCTCGAGAGCTAAGGCCAATTACGCTGATCGCGAACGCGCTGCG
This sequence comes from Acetobacteraceae bacterium, assembly GCA_036555825.1. GTDB lineage: Bacteria > Pseudomonadota > Alphaproteobacteria > Acetobacterales > Acetobacteraceae > JAMXLO01. Next base: position 11,698 of record DATBKQ010000241.1, read on the forward strand.
CGCCCATTGTCATTGCGAGGACCCCGCCGAAGGGCGGGGGACGAAGCAATCTCGGTCGGGATTGCTTCCCCGGCCTTTGCCGGCGAAGGCCGGGGTCGCAATGACACTGGGGCAGTGCCTCTCGTTGCCGGTCAGGGCGAATCGGCGCCAGTTACCGACCGCCCCGCCTCTTCGTCATGCCAGGTACGGCCATCGCCACCGGGCTTTCCTTGACCTTCAGAGCTTGGTCGATGCACGCGCCAGCAGATTCCACTCCGGGCCTTGCTTCTGCCAGACCATCAGGATGTGGAGATTGGTCGAATTCTTCTTCCCTTCGGGAATCGTCTCGCTCTCCGCGACCCAGTGAAACCGCACGATCGCGGCGTCGCCCACCACCCTGATCCACGGATCCTTGTATTCCAGCGACAGGAACTTCGATTTGTCGGACGTGGCGTTCTTGATGAAGGTGGCCTTGTCCTCGATATGCGCATCGGAGTGGCTGTAGCTCAGCTCCGCCGCGCACAGCCCGTCGAGCGCCTTGGCATCATGAGCGAACTGTGCGTCGCGAAACGCCTCGAGACGCTTTGCCACGGTTTCCTCATCGGCCGAGACCGCGCGGGCGGCGCCTGCCTGCAGCACACCGGCGGCGAGCAGCCCGGCAGCCGGCAAATGACTGGTCAGATGACGACGGCTGATCCACATGATGTTTCCTCCGGTTGTTCTAGCTCGATAAGGCGAGCTTACCGGCCGCCGCGCTCATCCGCTACCCACGATCGATGGCGTCGGCAACGACGATACCAGCAGGCGACCCAGGGCGAAGGTTCGACGCGACTGCGATCAGGGATTGAAATACGCCGGCCACGCTGGTCAGGCGACTTTTCCGAAGCTTCGGTCGCTCGCGATACCAGTGAGCCTCGTACCAGGTCTCATCGATCCCGAACAGCGCTGTGCGCAGCACATGATCCGGGCACGGGCGCGAACCCCCGGCAGTTCGAGGGCTCTTTTCCTCGGCCAGCGGCCGCACAATCGGCGTGTCACTGATCGGGTGGTTTGCCTGACCTGCCATTTGTTCCTCCTCTGCCGCACCGGCTGGACGCTAGGCGAACCGGTGCCCTAAGGTCCTTGGGAGGCTGCTTAATAATCCTGAATCTCGAGGCCGCTTGTGTCATCGACTGGCCAGCAGGAATTCGCGTTCGGCCCCTTCAGGCTGGATGGACATCGCCGGAGTTTGACCCGAAATGGCGCGC
>DATBKQ010000242.1:0-5114 GCA_036555825.1 Acetobacteraceae bacterium
ACGGTGTTTCTCTGTTCGGTCGAGCGGCGTTTCTCCGTCCCGGCCGTGTTCGAAGGCGGCGTCCGCGCAGCCTGGCTCAGGCCACGCCGCAGGCCCCGGCGAAGCCGGTGCGCAGCGGCCGCGGGCGAGCACGGCGGCAGCCTGATCGCACGCACGGTACTGGCCAGCTGGCAGCGCGACTACAACGAGGTGCGGCCGCACTCGGCACATGGCGGTCTCACCCCGACCTCGCTTGCGGCAGCGAGGTGAACAGGGTCTCGTTGAGGCACTCGTCACGCAGCCGGCCGATGAAGAATGACAGCGCGTAAGCAATCGCCAGGTCTCGCAAACGGGGAGGAGAAGAATGTGTCCAAGGGGAACTCCTGCGTTCACCGGGAGGGCTTACATTTGCCAACCTCCTGGTTGGGACCTGCCTTGAAAGAACGGGGCGTCTCCCTTACCTGCATCCGTAAGTGATCCGGGCCCCTCTGGCGAGGATGATGACACCGCGTCATCCACTCTCGCGATGTCGGATCGCCGTGTCCCGCGCCGATATGTCGGGGACGGTCGATCTGCGGAGCCAATGATTCCGAAATTCCGCGATCCGATCCCCCGGCTTTCCCGGTGTCTCGGTGCGCCCACGGCAAATTGATGAAGGAGCCGCGCGCGTGCCTATCCCCGATTTCGGCCACAAGACTACCCGCAACGATGATCCCAGCAAGGATCAGGATCGCGAGCGGCGACTCGCGCTGCTGATTGGACAGTTGCCAGCGCGTTTGCAGACCGTCATTCGCTGGCTGCGCCAGCCGTCCGTGCGCTGGGTGCGGATTCCCGCAGGGCTGCTGCTAATCCTGGGCAGCTTGTTCAGCATTCTCCCGATCCTCGGGCTGTGGATGCTGCCGCTCGGCCTGGTGCTGCTGGCGGAGGACGTACTGCCGCTGCGGCGCGCGACCGGCCACATGCTGGCCTGGATCGAGCATCGGCGGCCGCACTGGATGGGGTTGCCCCCAGCCCCACAAAGTCAGGCCGCCCGCCCTCAACCCCCTCACTCCCACTCCTCTCAGTCCAGGGAGCAAGCACGATGAATATGCACGCATATTCGAGCCGGCCGCTGGGCACGGCTTGGAACGCTGCCGCGATAGACGCCGGGCTGCGACGCTACATGTTGTCTGTCCATAACTACATGGCCGCGGGGCTCGGCTTGACCGGGCTGGTTGTCTATACCGCGGTCGCGACCGGATTCTATCAGCAGATCGCCGCCACGCCATTGATCTGGTGGTAATGCTGGCGCCGCTCGCTGCCGAACAGTTCCTGAGCTTTCGCATCGAACGGATGGGCATCAGTGCCGCCCAAGCCGTCTTCTGGTGCTTTGCCGCCATAGGCACCCGGCATGAACGGTAACGCACACGGCGAAGGCGGCATCGGCTAGTCCGCCATGGAGTGGCTCGTCGATCCGCAACTCTGGGCGAGCTTCGTCACGTTGGCGGCGCTCGAGATCGTGCTGGGTATCGACAACCTGGTGTTCATCGCTTTGCTGGCCGGTCGCCTCCCCCCGGCGCAGCGCGATCGGGCGCGCAAGCTTGGCCTCGCCCTGGCGCTCGGCACACGCCTTGTCCTGCTCGGGTCAATCTTCTGGATGGTCCACCTGACGTATCCGGTTTTCTCGGCGGTTGGACATGGTTTCTCGTGGCGCGACCTGATCCTGATCGGTGGTGGCGGCTTTCTGCTGTTCAAAGGCACTCGGGAGATTCACCTGCGGGTGGACGGCGAGGAGGAGAGCGGAGATACAAATCGAGCAAGGGCAGGCTTCGCCGGCACGGTGGCGCAAATCATGCTGCTCGATCTCGTGTTCTCGCTCGACAGCGTGATTACGGCCGTCGGCATTGCCGAGCAGATCTGGGTGATGGTGGCCGCGATCGTGGTGGCGATGGCCCTGATGCTTGCCGCCTCGGGGCCGCTTGCGTCGTTCATTGAGCGCCACGCCTCGGTGAAAATGCTGGCCCTGTCCTTCCTGCTGCTGATCGGGATGGTGCTTGTCGCGGACGGTCTTGGGTTCCATGTGCCGCGCGGCTACATCTACACTGCAATGGGCTTTTCGGTCTTGGTGGAAGGTCTCAATCTGCTGGCGGCGCGACGGCGTCGGGCGAGAAAGGACCGCATGAAACCGAACAAGTCGGACCAGCCATCGTTTCGAGAGCAGGCGTCATGAACCTGTCACCACGTCCGCCACCTTCCTTTCCGGAGCGCCTCGTCGAATATGTGCTTTTCACCAGCCGCTGGCTGCTGGCGCCGATCTATCTCGGCCTGGTTGCCGGACTGGCCGTGCTGCTGGTCAAGTTCCTGCAGCACACGGTCGAACTGATCACCCATGTGCTGACGACCGACGGCGACGACGCGATTGTCGGCGTCCTGGGGTTGATCGATCTGGCGCTGATGGGAAGCCTCGTCGTGATGGTAATGTTCGCGGGTTACGAAACTTCGTGTCGAAATTGGAACTGGCCGGCCACAAGGACAAGCCGAGCTGGATGGGGCAAGCCGATTTCAGCGACCTCAAGCTCAAGCTAATGGCCTCGATCGTGGCGATCTCGGCCATTCAGGTGCTGGAAAACTTCATGAACGTGCTGCACCCCAGCGACCGCGAGCTAGCGTGGAGCGTCGGGATCCACATGACGTTCGTCGCCTCCGGCGTTTTGTTGGCGGTGATGGACCGCCTCAGCGGCAAGATTCACCGAGGACCGGTGGTCCCGCAGAAGGGAACCGTCTCAGTGACGTGACCAGATTATTAACGTTCACCGGTCAACCGCATGAACCGCGTCGATGCCTGGCGCAGAATTCAACGGCGTGCGGCGGAAGGGCGTGCTCAGTTTCTGTTGCTGTCGACTCACCGCTTCCGCGGCGTTTACCCGGTGACAGTGTTTCACCGACATGAGCAACGGCTATTGCTCGATCGCACCGGTGATGAAATCACGCTTGATGAGGGGGAGGGAGTTGCGATTTAGGACGCTGCACCACAGTGTCGCGTAAGCCGATCGAGCTTCAACCACAACGTCAGTGCTTTCGGGCCCACTCGTGTTATGATGTGGCAATGACCGTTCAGGCCGACAGGAATTCTGATTGCATGAGGAAGCCTCATCCCGACGAAAGCAATGAGCCCATTCCGGCCCTCGCCTGGGAAGCCGGTGCGCTTGCCATCCTGCAGTACCGTCTGTTTTTGTCCGACCGGCGACGGTCCCCTAAATATAAGCCGAACTTTGCTGGGTTTTGGGCGCAAGTTGTTGATATGGCTTGTGGTGCCAGCGGGTTTGCTGTCTACGCGGTGAGCGAGTGGTGACGGTGCTACCGATCACCCACTCAGTCCCGGCCGATCCGGAGCTCGCGGTGGAAATTCCGGCCGCGGTCAAGCAGCGACTACGGCTTGATGACGACCGATCCTGGGTCGTGCTGACAGAGGCGAACCGGTTCATCTGGCCAGGCTTAGACCTGCGGCCCGCTACGCCGGGCGATCCGATGTCGGTAGCCTACGGCCCGCTGCCATATGCTCTCTTCGAACAGATCAAACTGAAGTTCCTTTCGGCGCTGAAGGCGCGCAGCGCAGGCGCTGTGCGCCGCACCGAGTAGCCCGCTCGGATGACATTTGCGAGCAACAGCTGCGTTGGGTGCGCCCGCGGTCGCCCCGGGCTCGGCACTCATCCGACCAGCCGGCTTGGCCAGAGAGACGACTCAGCGAGGAGGTCACCGCATAGCTGAGTTGGATGAGCCACAGCATCAGCAGCATTCGAAACGTCGGAACGTCCGGCGAGCGCAGCTCCAGGACCAGCACCATCAATTGACTCCGACGGAAGTGACCTCCGTTGGCGCACGCATCGCTGGAGCATTTGTCGGCGCGAGATCGCGTAGCACGCGCCGAGTGTGGCGGATCGCCTGGTCCGTCTGCGCCATCCAGTGCTCCAGGTTGCTGTAGTCGAACACCCGCCGCTCGATCGGGCTCAACGGTACCGGCGGCACAGGGATGATGGTGTCGTCGATCAGGTCATCGTCTTGGTCATGCCGTGGCCGGCCGCGCCCGCGGTTCGGGTCCGGCCGGGCGGGCGGGCGGACCACGTCGCGCAGCGGCCCCAGTCCCGAGAGCCCGAACAGCCGCCGCCTGGACCGGTGCGTCACTTCGATGGCGATCCGCATCCCGAGAAACTCGTCGAGCAGGGCGGTGGCATTCTTCACCGCCATGCCGAGCCCGGCGGCAAGCGAGGTGGCGGAGACCACCGGTGCGGCGGCCAGAATATCGATCGCCGCGGCCGCCCGGGACTGCCGGCGCCGGCCTGCGACAGCCGAGCGCGCCGCGAACCAGGCGCGTTCCAGCGCGAACAGCAGGTCCAGCGCATTGTCGGCCTCGTTGGCCAACGCGGCAAGGAACGCCGGCACCCAGTCCCGCTCCGTCCATGGCGCATCGGCCTGCAATGCTTGCGCCCCGGTCAGCGGCACTGGCGCCCGCAGGACCCGCCGCTTGACCCAGAACCGGACGAGGGCGGCACGCAGCGGCGGCCGAGCCCCGCCGGCCTCGATCCACGCACGGATCCCGTGCGCCGCGGCGAGCAGGGGAGTGCCGGCCTGATCGGTGAGCACCCTTTCGGCGTGCTGAATCTCGCCTTCCTGGTCGAAATCCGGTGCCGCCAGCCACTGGTGCTGCTCGAGCGCGTGGCGCGCTGCGACGAAGATCGCGCCGCGGTCGATGATCCGGAGCGCGTGATCCATCCGCAGGCGCAGCCCCTCGAGCACGGCGGCGAGGTGCCAGGGGTCGATCGCTATATCGTCGGCCGCGGCCTGACGGCGCACGGCGTCGAGTCGGGCGCGGTGGAGCAACGCCGGGGTCAGCGGGTGGCGGGTCAGCGCCTGGTCGAGCCGGGCGAGCGCGGCGGCCGCGCGGGCAAGGGCGTCCGCGAGCGCCGGATCGATCGCGGACGGCGGCGGTCGCAGCAGGGAGTCCATGACGTCAGGTTCCCCCGATCCCATGCCGCCGTGCGGTGCCGGCGGCATAAGTCTTAGCCGAAGCAGATGCTTGCGCATTGGCATACGCGAACTTATCGTTACCGTGCAACAGCGGTGTTATTCCTGCCGCCGCCCGCCCCAGCCCCCCCCAA
>DATBKQ010000243.1:0-3883 GCA_036555825.1 Acetobacteraceae bacterium
GGCCGATGCTGGGGTGCATACATGATCGCAACGTCGACCAGGCCGCCGGCAACCTGATTGATTAAATCTTGTGGCACATCGACATGGACGCGAAGCGCGATGTCGTGAAGAGACTGCCGCATCCACAATACCCAGTCGACCAAAAGCGGCTGCCAGAGACTCACCTCGCTCCCAACGGTCAGCATAGCGCGGTGTCCGGGAGGGACCGCCACCTGATGCCGTGTGCGTTGCCACAATTGCACAAAGGCTGGAGCGTGGCGCAGAAACTGTTCCCCGGCAGGCGTTAACGACGCACCACTTTTGTTCCGAACGAACAGCGGACGCCCGAGTTGCTGTTCCAGCAGCCGGATCCGCGCGCTCACGGTCGTCTGCGCGACGTTGAGGCGTTCCGAGGCCCGGATGAAGCTACCTGTAGACACGATCTCCAGGAATGTTCGGGCAAGTTCGATGTCCATGCGCCATCTAGCAGAAAATCTGCGCTCAAGGGACAGTTATATTCGATTGCCAGATGTGTTCACCGATCACACCTTGAGGTTCGGGAGCGTCTAGTCCCTCGTTCAAACCAAAGGATGCGGGGGGGATGCGGCTCCAAAAAACGAAGGCGTTCGTTCGACCACATCCATCGAATGCATCGTGGAGGCGCCGTGCGAGTATCCAGTCAGGACAGGTCCAATGCGTGTCGCGAGTATATTGTCTGTCGCTCGGGAACGGCTGGTGACGATCCAGGTTGACGCCTTGCTCAGAGAAGCTGCGAAGCTGCTGTGCGGCACACATAGAGCGCTTCTTGTCGTCTGTGACAGTACGGGGGCAATGGCGGGTGTAATTACGAAGACAGACATCGTGCGGCAAGTCGCCCGATGCCATGGAGTCCTCAGCGACGTTAAAATTGCGGACGTAATGACTACCCGCGTGACCTTTTGCAAGCTAGGGGACTCCCTACACGATGTCCTGGCTCTCATGCATCTGCTGGACTTTGTCCATATACCTATCATCGATCAGGAGTTCCGGCCTTGCGGGGTCGTGAATGCGCGCGATGCACTGCAGGCGCTCCTGGGCGAAGTGGAGGACGAGGGACAGCTTCTCCGCGCATACGTCATGGGTGTCGGATATAGGTAGTCAGACGGGGCAAGCGGGTCATGGACTACTCGGCAAAGATGAGCGCTGTAGGTCAGAATGTGGAGTTGCGCGCATCGATCGAGCGAGAGCGTCGCCGGCATGTGCCCGTCGCCATCCGGGAAGCGGTGGGGATATTTCACCGCAGTGAGAACCTGCAGAGCGCAATCGACGAGTTGCTCAGTTCCGGCTTTCACCGTGCAGAGCTTAGCCTGCTCGCCAGTGAGAGCACCGTGCAGGAGAAACTCGGTTTCCGCTACGAGAAAGTTAGTGTGCTGGCGGACGATCCTACAGTCCCACGGTCAGCCTACGTCTCATCGGAGGCCATCGGTGGCGCCGAGGGCGGATTGATCGGCGGACTGGCGTATGTCGGAGCTGTGGTTGCGGCCGGGGCCGTGGTGGCCTCCGGGGGCACGCTCACGGCTGGTATCGTGGCGGCGGGGCTGGCAGGTGGAACTGGCGGCCTCCTTGGCACGGTTTTGGCCAAATGGGTTGGGGATCACCATGCACATTATCTGCGCGAGCAGATAGAACATGGCGGGCAGCTGTTATGGGTGAGGACGTGGAATACCGAAGACGAGGAACGTGCAGTCGAAATTCTTATGAGACACTCAGCCGGGGAAGTCCACGTTCACGCGTTGCCCGCCCAGGCCTAACAGCGGCGGGCTGGAGCGGACCCTTTTCGGCAGTCGCGTTTCGTATGGGAAGGATAACATGAGCGAAGAGTCATCGGCGGAACCTCGCGGGCCGGACCTCCGGCAAGGCGTGCTGCTGGACAGGCTGGTCGATGGCGAAATGCTGCTCGGACATGTTGCGGGCGAACCAGCGCTGCTCGTTCGCCGGGCTGACGCGCTGTTTGCGGTCGGTGCGACGTGCACTCACTACGGTGGGCCGCTGGTAGAGGGTCTCCTGGTTGGCGATACCGTGCGCTGCCCCTGGCATCACGCGTGCTTCAGCCTGCGCACGGGCGCGGCCTTGCGACCGCCGGCGCTAAACGGCTTGCCGCGATGGCGGGTCGAGCAGCGCGATGGCATGGCGTTCGTATGCGAGCCGCTGCCAGCCGCGGTTCCGCCAACTCTGGCTGCCGCTCACCTACCAGCCTCGGTCGTCATCATCGGTGGAGGCGCCTCGGGAAACGCCGCCGCGGAAACGTTGCGGCAGGAGGGCTATGCCGGTGCCATCACACTCCTAAGCGCCGACCCATCGTTGCCATGCGATCGGCCGAATCTGTCAAAAGATTATCTCGCCGGGACCGCGCAGGCCGACTGGATCCCGTTACGATCGCCGGAATTCTACTCACAGCATGCTATTGATCTCAGGCTTGCAACGCGTGTCATGGCGGTCGAACCAACCACGCAGACAGTCGTGCTGTCGGATGGGACCAGGCTTTCTTACGGCGCGCTGTTGCTGGCCACAGGCGCCGAACCGATCAGACTGAAGATTCCGGGCGCCTCTCTGCCGCATGTGCACGTGCTCCGCACACTCGCCGACAGTGACACGCTGATCGCGAGCGCCGCCGCGGGCAGACAATGCGTGGTGGTCGGCGCGAGTTTCATCGGCCTGGAGGTGGCGGCCGCACTCCGTAACCGGGGTCTGGAAGTGGACGTCGTTGCACCTGAGGAGCGCCCGATGGAGCGTGTTATGGGCGCGGCGATCGGGGACATGGTGCGCGCGATCCATGAACAGCACGGTGTGAGGTTTCATCTTGGTGCGACCGTCGCCGCAATCGCCGAGCACTCGGTGACACTTTCCACCGGTCAACAGCTGGACGCCGATATCGTCGTGGTTGGCATCGGTGTCCGTCCCGCGATCGGGCTTGCAGAGTCGGCGGGACTCAAAATCGATCGCGGCATCATGGTGAACGAATTCCTGCAGACAAGCGCGCCCAATATCTATGCCGCTGGGGATATTGCCCGCTGGCCTGACCGGCTGACCGGACAGCATATCCGCGTCGAACACTGGGTTGTCGCCGAGCGTCAAGGTCAGATCGCTGCGCACAACATGCTTGGCAGACTACGGCGGTTCGATGCGATACCATTTTTCTGGAGCCAGCACTACGACACAACCATCGCCTATGTCGGCCATGCGGAGAAGTGGGATCGGCTTGAGATAGACGGCGATCCTGCGGCGCATGACTGCGTGGTCAGCTTTTGGCACGGCGGCCAAAAACTTGCCGTCGCCACGGTGGGCCGTGATCTGGACAGTCTGAGGGCTGAGGTGGAATTCGAACAGAAGCTCGGGAGATGACGATGACACATGAGCTGCCTGCGAGTCATGTACGGCTGAAACGGGCCTATGAGCCTGCGGCACCCGAAGACGGCATGCGTGTCCTGATCGATCGACTGTGGCCGCGCGGGCTGCGCAAGGCAGATGCGGCGATCGATCGCTGGATGAAGGACATTGCTCCCAGCACCGAATTGCGCCGATGGTTCGGTCATGACCCCGAGCGCTGGCCGGCGTTCCATCGTCGCTATACCGAGGAATTGCAACAACAAGCGGCGGCAGTCGACGAGCTACGGAAACTGGCCAGAGGCGGCCGTGTTACACTGGTTTTCGCCGCGCATGATGAAGCTCACAACGACGCAATCGTGCTGCGCGAGGCGCTTCTGCATCCGCGGAATAGTAAAGGCTCAGCCCAAACCGGCGCGAGAGGAACAGCACATGTCCGACAAAATGTATCCGTCCACCACTCGTGAGCTGGCGCAGCAGCGCCGTGAACTTGCGCCTGCGGCCCAGGCGGCGTTCGACGCCTTTGGCAAAGCGGTGTTTG
>DATBKQ010000244.1:0-16109 GCA_036555825.1 Acetobacteraceae bacterium
GCGAACCGGCGAGTGGCGGAGCGGGATTGGGCGTCTGTTGCACGAGCCGCCGCCGGCGCTGGCGGGCTATGTGGGGCTGATCCGGGTGCTGGGATTGTACCCCGGATCGCCGGCGATCGCGCGCGCTCTGCTGCGACCAGACGACCGGATGGCCTGTTGCGAGCTGCATCCCGAGGAGGCCGCCGGCCTGGACGACCTGTTCCACGGCGACCGCCAGGTCGGCGTGCATCGGCGTGACGGCTGGGAGGCGCTTGGCGCGCTGCTGCCGCCGAAGGAGAAGCGGGGGCTGGTGCTGATCGATCCGCCGTTCGAGGACAGGCAGGAATTCGCGGCACTGGCGCGCGGCCTGGCCACTGGCTGGCGGCGGTTCCGCACGGGAGTGTTCGCCGCCTGGTATCCGATCAAGCAGCGTGCGCAGGCGCGGCAGTTGCTGACCGCGGCGCGGGACAGCGGCATGCGCGACGTGGTGACGGCCGAACTCCTGCTTCGCGAGCCGGTCGACCCCGGGCGGCTCAACGGCTGCGGCATGCTGCTGGTCAACCCACCCTATGGCTTCGAGCAGGAGGTGCCGCCGATTCTGGCGGCGCTGCTCGACCGGTTGGGCGATGGGGAGCCGGGCGAAGCCGCCGAGATCAAGCGGATCGCCGATGAGTAGCATCGCGGTGATCGGGGCCGGCGCCTGGGGCACGGCGCTGGCGATCCAGGCCGCGCGGGCGGGCAACCAGGTGACGCTGTGGGCGCGCGATCCGGCGCGGGCGGCGGCGATCGGTGCGAGCCGCACGAATCCGCGCCTGCCCGACGTGTCCCTGCCGGACGCCGTCGCGGTGGCCTCCGTGCTGCCAGTGGAGGCCGAGGTGAGCCTGCTCGCGGTTCCGATGCAATTCGTCCGCGCGATGCTGCCGCGCGTGCCGCCGGCGCCGCTGGTGATCTGCGCCAAGGGGATGGAGACCGGTACGTCGCGGTTGCCGCTGGAGATCGCCGCCAGGTCGCGGCCCGATCTGGCGGCGGCGGTGCTTACCGGCCCCAACTTCGCCCACGAGATAGCGGCGGGCCTGCCGGCCGCCTCGGTGGTCGCCGCCACCGATGCGGCGCTGCGCGAGCAGGTTGCGCGCCTGCTCGGCACCGCGTCATTCCGCCTGTATGGCAATGACGACCCGATCGGCGCCCAGGTCGGCGGCGCGGCGAAGAACGTGATCGCCATCGCCGCCGGGGCGGTGATCGGGGCCGGCCTCGGCGAGAACGCCCGCGCCGCGCTGATCACCCGGGGGCTCGCCGAACTGGGCCGGCTCGCGGTGGCATTGGGGGGCCGGGCAGAGACGGTGATGGGCCTGTCGGGGCTGGGCGATCTGCTGTTGACCTGCACCGGGTCCGCCAGCCGCAACTACAGCCTGGGGGTGGCGCTCGGACGGGGGGAGCCTCTCGCGGATGTGCTATCGGCGCGCAGCGCGGTCACCGAGGGGGTGGCGACGGCGCCGGCCCTGGTCGCCCGGGCACGCGGTGTCGACATGCCGATCTGCACCGCTGTCGCCGCGCTGCTGGCTGGACGCACCACGCTGGCGGAGGCGATGGCGTCGCTGCTGGCGCGGCCGCGGCGGGACGAATAGTGCTGCGCGGCGTCCTGACGGTCGGCGGCTGGACCATGGCGAGCCGCGTCCTGGGCTTCGCCCGCGACATGCTGATCGCGGCGATCCTGGGTGCCGGCCCGGTGGCCGATGCGTTCTTCGTCGCGCTGAAGCTGCCCAACCTGTTCCGGCGGCTGTTCGGCGAGGGCGCGTTCAACGCCGCCTTCGTGCCCGCCTTCTCCGGCATGCTGGCCGCCGAGGGCCGCCCAGCGGCGCGCCAGTTCGCCGAGGAGACGTTCGCCGTGATGGCGTTCTGGCTCGGCGCGCTGACGATCGCGGGGGAAGTGCTGATGCCGCACGTCATGGCGGTGCTGGCGCCCGGGTTCCTGGCGATCCCGGCGAAGTTCGAACTCGCGGTGGCGCTGTCGCGCATCACCTTCCCCTACGTGCTGCTGATCTGCCTGGCGGCGCTGGTGTCGGGGGTGTTGAACGGACTGGACCGGTTCACCGCCGCGTCCGCCTCGTACGCGCTGTTCAATATCGTCTCGATCGCGTGCATGCTGTGGCTGACGCCCTATGTGCCGACAGCGGGACACGCGCTGTCGTGGGGCATCACTGCCTCTGGGGTGGCGCAACTCGGGCTGCTGATGCTGGCGCTGCGGCGGGCCGGGATGGGGCTGCGGCTGCCGCGGCCCCGGCTGACGCCGCAGATCCGCGTGCTGCTGCGGCGGATGCTGCCGGGGCTGATCGGCGCCGGCGTCACCCAGCTCAACCTCGCGGTGGACGTGATCATTGCCAGCCTGTTGCCCGCCGGCACCGTATCGCTGCTGTACTACGCCGACCGCGTGCAGCAGTTGCCGCTCGGGGTGATCGGCACCGCGGTCGGCACCGCGCTGCTGCCGCTGCTGTCCCGCCAGGTTCGCGGCGGCGAAGCCGAGGCCGCGCTGGTGACACTGAACCGCGCCATCGAGTATGCGCTGTTCCTGACGTTGCCCGCGGCGGTGGCGCTGATCGTCTGCGCCTGGCCGGTGATGTGGACGCTGTTCGGCCGCGGCGCGTTCGATGCGGAGAGCGCGCGGCTTTCGGCGCAGTCGCTGGCGGCGTATGCGGTCGGGTTGCCGGCCTTCGTGCTGGTGAAGGTGCTGGCGCCTGGCTTCTTCGCGCGCGGCGATACGGCGACGCCGGTGAAGGTGGGGGTCGCCGCGGTGGCGCTGAACCTGGCGATGAACCTCGCCTTCATGGTGCCGTTGCGGCACATCGGCCCGGCGCTGGCCACCAGCCTGGCGGCGATCTTCAACGTGGGCTGGCTGGGCGTGGTGCTGGTGCGGCGGGGGCATCTGCGGCTCGATGCGCGGCTGAGGGAGCGGCTGCTGCGCATGGTGCTGGCGACCGCCGCCATGGCTGCGGTGCTGTGGCTGGCGCAGGGCGCGCTGTTCGCGTCCTCGTCGCACATGGCGCGAAGCGCGGCACTGGCAGCATTGGTGGTCAGCGGGCTCGCAGGCTACGCCGTTGCGGCGCTGTTCTTCGGCGCCTGCGACTGGCGGCTACTACAACCGATACTCGGCCGCGGACGGTCTTGATATTTTATTTCTCATGATATAAGATTGGACCAACTTTATCGACCAGTTCTGCGGCGGGTTCATATGCGCGAGATTCAGGCTTCGGCAGCCAAGGTCCATCTTCCGCAGTTGCTCGATGACGTCGAACGTGGCGAAACCATCGTCATCACGCGCCATGGTCGTGCCATCGCCCGGATAGTGCCGGAGGCGGTGCGGCGGCAGGAAGAGGTCGATCAGGCCATCGCTGCCATCCGGGCGTTGCGCAGACGCACCGGCAAGATCACCGTTGATGAACTCCTGTCTGCCCGACACGCCGGGCACAAGTACTGATGCCCTTCGTCCTCGATGCATCGATCGCCGCGTGCTGGGCATTCGATGACGAGGATCATCCCGTGGCGGTCAGGGCGCTGGAGCGCGTTCGTGCCGACGAGGCGCGCGCGCCCGCGCTGTGGTGGTTCGAGGTACGCAATACGCTGATCGTGAACGAGCGCCGCGGCCGGCTGACCGAGGGCGACACGGCTGCGTTCCTGCGCGACCTCGCGCGACTTGGCGTTGTCGTCGATCGCGCGCCAGACGAAGCCGGTGTCCTGGGCATCGCCAGGCGTCATCGGCTCAGTGTCTATGATGCGAGTTACCTCGAGCTGGCACTGCGCAACGGCGTCCCGCTGGCGACGCTCGACGCTGAGCTGGCGGGCGCGGCCGTGGCGGAGAATCTGGAGTTGCTGGGATAGCGGGCAATCAGGCCGCCGCCTTGCGGTTCTGCTCCAGCCTGGCGTCAACCAGCGCGACCGTCTCGTCCAGCGCGGCATTGCGCATGCCCTTCTGCGCCGCGATGCTCTGCACCAGGCGATCGACGCGTTCGATGTTCGGCGCACCGGCGAACAGGGCGCGGGCCGCCGATGAGGGGCGGATCAGCCCGTTCGCCGCCGCCGCGTATTTCTCGAACGGCACCAGGTCGTCGGGCTTGGCACCCAGCAGCATGCAAAGTTCGCGCACCCAGTCGTAAACGCGACACGACGCCTCGAGATCGGCGTGCACCGCCTGCTTGATCGACACCGCTTCATCCTTGTGCACGCAGCGATAGTTGCCGGTGCACAGCATCGCCCACTTCGCCAGCGGCACGAAGATGGAGTCGTGCACCTTCAGCTTCACCGGCAGGTCGATCAGCGCGTCGCCGGCATCGAAGCGGATCGCCTCGATCTCGCGCTGGAACTGCCGCAGGATGTCGGTGGATGCCTCGGAATCGAAGCGCGCGGCCTTGAAGTTGGTGGGCAGCGTCACCGTCAGCACGTTGATCGGATCGTCCGGCATGCGGATCGCCTGCGGATCGGGGCTGCACAATGTCAGGCAGCCCGGCTCGAAGTTGGCCCACACGCTGGCATCGGTGAAGCAGTGGTGCAGCTCTCCGGTATTCAGGCCCGGAATGCGCTTCAGATAAGGCAGCGGCGGCATGTTCATGATCGACATGCACGGCTTGCGCGACTTTGCCACCGCGTCCAGCAACTCACGCACGCCGGACGAGCGGTATTGCGGCTCCTGCATGGCCAGCGCGACCGTGTCGTAGCGGGACGGATCGATGCCGGCCGGTCCCGCGGCGGTCACCTTGCCCGGCAGCTTGCGCGAGTCGATCTCGACCGGTGAGGCGCGGCCGCGGATCGGCAGGCGCACCCTGATGCCGTCGCGGTTGATCGCCTCGACCTCGGCCGGCAGGCAGATCAGCGTCACCTCGTGTCCGGCGAACAGCAGTTTGCTTGCCAGCAGCGACCCATAGGACGCGCCCATGATCAGCACTTTTTGCGTGGCCAATGAACCTTCACTCCCTAGTGTGGTGGGCCGGCTTGAGCTGCCGTTCCCAATGACGACGGAGCTTTGCGCCCGTCCGGGCGGAGAGTGTGGCACAGCCGCCGACGTACGTTAATCGGAGATCCGCTCCGGCCACAGCTTGATCATCCTGGCGGCTCTGCATTACTTTTCAAAGGAAGTAATGCAGAGATGCCATGGACTCCGCGATCACCAGCAAAGGTCAGGCGACGATTCCCAAGGCCATTCGCGATCATCTCGGGTTGCGGCCGGGCGATCGGGTGAAGTTCTTCATCCACAACGACGGCAGCGTGGTTCTGCTGCCCAAACGGCCGGTTGCGTCATTGCGCGGCATCATCAAGCGGCCGCCGCGGCCCGTCGCGCTGGAGGCGATGGACGAGGCGGTCCATGCAGGTGCCACTGCCGGCACGCCGGGCCGCAAGCGGCGATGATCGGCCTGGATACCAATGTCCTGGTCCGGTACCTCGTGCAAGATGATCCGGAACAGGCGCGAGAGGCGACGGAGCTGATCGAACAGCGGCTCACCGAGCGGGATCCCGGCTTCATCAGCGTTGTGGCGATGACCGAGACCGCGTGGGTACTTGAACGCGCCTATGGCCTCGCCGCCGCGGACATCGCGACCGCGATCGAACGCATTCTGCAGGCGGCTGAGCTGATGGTGGAGAATGAGCAGCAGGTGTTCACGGCCATGATGGCGCTGAAGGAAGGGCGCGGCTCATTCGCCGACGCGTTGATCAGCGCGCTTGGACAGCGGGCTGGATGTGAGTTCACTGTCACCTTCGACCGGAAGGCGCTGCGCCTGGCGGGGTTTGCACTGCCCTGATCGGCTTTTTCGAGTTGTCGGTTGGACGAAGCGAGGTCCTGTGCTCACCCCTTCGGCTTGCAGAACGCGTCCAGCGCGGCGATCTCCTTGCGCTCGCCATCGAAGTCCGCGGCCAGGCGCTCGTAGAGGCGTGCGGCGCCTTGGTAGAAGCTGCGCGCGGCCGGGTCCTCGCCGACGAACTGGGCGATCTCTTCCATCTCCGCCACCCAGCGATAAGCCTTCGAATACATGTTCGGGACCTGCCGGGTCAGCCAGCCGAACAACGCGGGCTGGCTGGCGGACAGTTCCGCGCGCAGGTCGTCGGCGGTGCCGGCACGCGACGCGGCCAGCATCATCGCGGCACCCAGCGCGGTGAAGCCCTTGGTGATGCCGGCATAGGACATCTTCATCGCCGAGGCCGCGCCGATCGGTCCTGGCTGGATCGGCATCTGCAATCCGTATTTCGTCAGTTCGGCCACGCGCGCGGCGGCTTCGCCGGACAAGTAGATCTTCGGGCTGTAGCCAGGCTTCGGCGGGCCGCCGATGATGCCGCCATCGACGAAGGTGGCGCCGGTCTCCTGCACCACGCGGCCGATGCGCACGACTGTCGCCGGATCGAGCGCATTGCAGTCGACATAGACCGGCTTCTTCGTTGCCGCCCGCAGCACCGGCGCCAGCCGTTCGGCGAGGCCGAGCGCGTCGCCGGGCGGCAGGATCGACAGAATGATATCGGACGCGGCGATCTGCTCGTCAGATACGCCGGTCATGCCGGCCGCTTTGGCGCGTGCCATGGTGGCCTCGCTGCGGCCGGCGAGCGAGGTGCGCACTTCGATGCCGTTCTCCACGAGCCTCGCGCCCACCGCGCTGCCCATCATGCCCGGCGCGATTACTGCGACAACAGGTTGCATGGCCCGTCTCTCCTTGGTTACGCCAGCACGCCGAGGGAGCGCAGCCGGCCGATTTCGTCCGCAGAATACCCCGCCCCGCGCAGCACGTCCTCGCTATGCTGGCCGACGGCGGGTGCGCGCCGGGGCGCCACCTTCGCCTCGCCATCGATGTTGAACGGGCTGGAGACCGTCAGCGTTTCGCCGCCGGCGAACGGCACGAGCGCGCCTACCGCCTGCATCTGCGCATCATCCGCGGTGTCGTCGGTGTGCGCCACGACGCCGAAGGTGACGCCGATGCCATCGAGTATCCTGCGCCATTCCGCCATGTCGCGGGTGGCGAACACCACGTCGAGCTCGGCCACCAGCGCTGCCGCGTTCTGCCTGCGCGCCTCCTTGGTGGCGAAGCGCCGATCGTGCGTCAGGTCCTCGAGGCCGATCGCGTTGAGCAGCGGCTTGAGCTGCCGGTCCTCGTTGAACAGCGCCATGATGAACCAGCGTCCGTCGCGGCAGCGATAGTGGTTGGCGAGCGCGTTCGGCGCGTGCTCGCGCGGCGGACGATGCGGCACCGGCTCGCCGAACAGCCGGGTCTGGATGAAGCAGCCGTTGGCCCAGGCGCCGTTCTGCAGCAGCGATGACCGAACGACGCCACCGCGTCCGGTCTTCTCGCGGCGATACAGCGCGGTGACGATGGCGGCGTAGAGGCCGGTGGCGCTGGGATGATCGCCCATGCCGGGCGCCGAGCGGGCCGGCGGCGTATCCACATCCGCCCTGACGGCGTCCATCAGTCCGGTGCGCGCCCAGTATGCCGTGGAATCGAAGCCGGTCTTCGCCGCCTCCTCGCCCGCCTCGCCGTAGGCGGTGAACGAGGCGTAGATCAGCCGCGGGTTCAGCGGCAGCAGGTGGTCGGGCGCGAGCTTCAGCCGGTCGCGCACCGGCAGCGGGAAATTGGTGACGAACACATCCGCTGCCGCCACCAACCGGTACAGCACGTCGCGGCCGGCCTTGTGCTTCAGGTCGAGCGCGAGGCTGCGTTTGTTGCGCGAGGTGAGCTGCCAGTAGTAGTCGTTGTCGGCGCCGCTGGCGCTGCGGCCGCGCCATGGGTCACCGGCGCCCGGCGGCTCGATCTTGATCACGTCGGCGCCGAAGTCCGACATGATGGTCGCCGCCGCCGGCCCCGCGATCCAGCTTGCGCAGTCGATGACCTTCAGGCCGGAGAACAGGTGGTCGGACATGCCCCCTCCCTCCAACCCCCTCCCGCGAGGGGAGGGGGGCTCTTTCGCAGACATCGCTTACGGCTTCTGATTGCTGAAGATGATCGTCCCCGACGCGGCGAACATGCCGCCGACGCCGTGACATACCGAGACCTTTGCCCCAGGCACCTGCGCCGGGGCGGTGCCGCGCATCTGCCGCACGCTTTCCTGCAACGCATACATGCCGTACATGCCGGAGTGCATGTACGAGAGCCCGCCGCCGTTGGTGTTGAGCGGCAGCCTGGCGCCAGGCGCGGTGTTGCGCTCGGCGATGAAGCGCCCCGCCTCGCCGCGCGGCACGAAGCCCAGATCCTCCAGGCCGAACAGCGGCAGATGGGCGAACGCGTCGTAGATCATCAGGTGATCGACATCGCTCTGCTTGATGCCGGCCTCGCGGAACGCGGTCGGTCCCGCGACGGCGAAGGCGCGCGAACTGGTGAAGCTTTCCATCTGGCTCACCATCGGCGTCTCGACGCTTTCGCCGGTGCCGAGGATGTACACCGGCCTGGTGGGGAAATCCCTGGCGCGCTCGGCCGAGGTGAGGATCAGCGCACCGCCGCCGTCGGTGACCAGACAGCATTGCAGCAGTCGGAACGGATAGGCGATCATGCGCGAGTTCAGCACGTCCTCGACGGTGATCGGGTCGCGGAACGTCGCACGCGGGTTCTTCGCCGCCCATTCGCGCTGCACCACGGAGACCATGGCGATCTGCTCGTGCGTCACGCCATAGGTCTTCATGTAGCGCAGCACCGGTATCGGGAACAGGCTGGGCGGCCCCATCGGTCCGAACGGCTGCTCGAACTGTCCGTTCAGGCTGGAGGCCGGCACGCTGCGCGGCGCCGCGCCGACGCGCGAACGGCCGCTTTCGCCGTGCGTGACCAGAATGGTCTTCGCCAGGCCCGCTTCGATCGCCGCGGCGGCGTGGCGGACGTGGATCATGAACGAGCAGCCGCCGACCGCGGTGCCATCGACCCAGGTCGGCGTGATGCCGAGATAGTGCGCGATCTGCACCGGCGTTTCGCCGGCGGTGGCGACGCCGTCGATGTCCTTCGGTTTCAGGCCGCAGTCCATCATGGCGTTCAGCGCCGCATCGGCGTGCAACTGGATCTGCGACATGTCGGGGATGACGCCGAGTTTGGTGGTCTCCGCGGCGCCGACGACCGCAACGGTGTTGTGTGGCATCGTTCAGCCTTTCGCCGGACGGAAGAAGGGCAGGGTGACCGCGTCGTTCTGCTGCGCGAACACCACTTCCAGCGGCATGTCGAGCTGCAACGCCTCCGGTGTCTGCGGGCATTCGACGATGTTGGTCATCATGCGCGGACCTTCGGCCAGCTTCACCACGGCGATCGCATACGGCGGTTCGAAGCCCGGCACCTTGCGGTGGTGGATCACATAGCTGTCGAGGATCGCGCGACCGGAGGCGGCGAACACGCTGACCTTGCGTGTGCCGCATTTCGGGCAGAACGGCCGCGGCGGAAAATACACGTGCCGGCACTCGTCGCAGCGCTGCAGGCGCAGTTCGCCCGCCTTGGTGCCGTCCCAGAAGTGCTGGGTTTCCGGCGTCGGTTGCGGCAGCGCGCGGCCTGGCTCTGGCATGAATGTTCCCTCGGTCCGATGGAGATCGCGCAGGCTAGAGCGGTTTCCGCATGTCTGGCAACGCGGCGCGCCCCTACCGCGCAGCAAGACTCACGCGCGCGACGTGACTTCGTCGAGCGCCGTGCGGATGGCCGAAGCCAGACCGCGCCGGTCATATGGCTTGCGCAGAATCCGGCGCTCTGGATCTTCGGAATACTTGTCCGCGTAGCCGGTGGTAAAGAGAACCCTCAGAGCGGGCCGCAGGCGCCGCGCCGCGACGGCGAGTTCAGGACCGCTCAGGTCGCCTGGCATGACGATGTCGGTGAACAACAGATGGACGGTTTCCCCGGACTCCAGGATGGCCAAGGCCGACCGTGCGTCCGCCACCGATAACACCCTGTAGCCCAGT
Source organism: Acetobacteraceae bacterium (assembly GCA_036555825.1). Classification (GTDB taxonomy): domain Bacteria; phylum Pseudomonadota; class Alphaproteobacteria; order Acetobacterales; family Acetobacteraceae; genus JAMXLO01. The sequence continues at coordinate 9,866 of DATBKQ010000244.1, forward strand.
GCCGCGAGGTGGCGGTGTGTGACCGCTGTCAAGGCCAGATTGTCATCGACCAGCAGGATTGTCTCGGTTCCGCCGGCATCGACCATTTCCGTCTCGTCCATTATCGTCGCGTCCGCCGGCGGGTCACACGGTTGCTGTGCGCGCGGCAGGTACAGACTGACCCTGGTGCCGATTCCAACCGAACTCTCGATGTCGAGATGCCCGCCTGATTGCTTGGCAAAGCCATATGCCATGCTCAGGCCCAGTCCGGAACCGACGGCGGGCGGCTTGGTCGTGAAGAACGGCTCTATGGCCCGCCGCACCACCGATTGCGGCATTCCGGTGCCCGTGTCCGTCACGGTCAGCACGACATAATCTCCCTCGCCGACCTCGCTGTAGGTGGCGGCGGTCTCCGCATCGAGGTGCAGGTTGACGGCTTCGATTCGCAGCCTTCCGCCGTGCGGCATCGCGTCGCGGGCATTGAGTGCCAGGTTGAGCAGAGCATCGCCGATCTGGGACGGGTCGGCGCTGGTGAACCAGAGATCCGGGGCTGCCGTCGCCTCGATATGGATTGCCTCCCCCAGCGTCCGGCGCAGCATCTCTGTTTCGCCCGAAAGAAGCAGGCTCAGATCGACCTGTTGTGGTTGCAGCGGCTGGTTGCGCCCGACAGCCAGGAGCCGGCGTGTCAGTCGCGATCCGCTGAGCGCGCTTTTCAGGATTTCCTGCGCCAATTCGGCGTCGTCGGGCATGTCCTTCAGCGCATCGATCAGAATTTCGACACCGCCGATGATCACACCCAGCAGGTTGTTGAAGTCGTGCGCTATGCCGCCGGTCAACTGTCCCAATGCACGCATCTTCTCGGATTGGCGCAGCATTTCCTCGGCATGCAGGCGGTCAGCGGTCTGCCGCTGCAGTTCCTGGTGCGTCGTTTCCAACCGGGCGAACGCCCCGCGCAGCTCGGTTTCGGCACGCTCGCGCCTGCCGATCTCGTCTCGCAGGTTCTGGTTCAACAGCGCGAGCTCCCCGACGCGCGTCTGCAGATTGCCGGCCATGTCGTTGAAGGAGGCAGCCACCCTGCCGATCTCATCGCGAGACAACACCCTGGCCCGGGCGGTCAGGTCACCTGCCGCGAACCGGTTCGCCGCGCCGATGATATCCGTAAGCCCCTTATGCAAGCCCCTGCCCACCGATACCGCCAGGAACAGGCCGGTGGTTTCGACCGTGAGCGCGGTGGCGAACAGCAGCTTCAGCACCACGCCTTCCAACCAGCGGGAGCCTTCGCCGAGGGTGAACGAAAACTCATCCTCGAACGCCGTCAGCCGTTCGTTGATTGCATAGATCGAGGCCAGCAGCCCATCTATCCTGTTCTGCGACGGGTTGGCCGAGCCGATCTCGTCGTGCAGTTGTTGCGCGATCGGCAACAGCTGCATGGCGATGCCCTGTGCCTCACCCCAGATGTTTATTGCCTTCCGTATATACGAAACGCCGGCGAAATCGACGAACAGGCGTATCATGCCGTCGATATCGTCGGGATGGTTGCGCCCCTCCAGGAAACCCTGGCGGGTTGCGTGCATGTCCGGGTCAGGCTTAAGCAGCTCTCGGCGTGCCTTCGCATCACCGATCGGGACCCGCATGAATTGCTCGAAAAGCCGATAATCCCGTTCGGTATGCGAGACTCCGTACCTGTACAGGTGAAAGACCGCGTCCTTCTGCGCCTTCGACCACAGGCCTTCGCCGCCGACATAGGCACGTAACGAGGACAATGTGCTTAGCGAGAAGAACAGGATGAAGAGCTCGACACCGATCAGCAGCGCCATCGTCCCGACGGTAAAGTACAGCTTGCGGGCGATCGGGATGTTCTTGAACCACTGATACAGGAAGAACCCCTTTGCCATGCGCCACACCCGACCATCCAGAGCGTCGCCTAGGGGTTCTTCGCAACGATCGGCGGTGCCGAGTTGCCGGGGCGTATTCCGCCGCGGCCTGGTTCAGCGCGGCACTTCCGATGCCTGATCAATAATCACTGGTGTGAACCTCAATTTCGACGCTGCATCCCCTCCGGAACTTGCTTTTTCGCCTTGGCAAGAATCCTACCGAGCGACGCTACCAGTTGAACGGAACTACTCCCGCCTGCGGTGACTTGTGTGCAAGCGGCAATTGTCGCGAGGCGCTTCACAATATCGCGAATGGGAACCGAAAAATGGCAGCCTCGATCACGTAACGAGCACCGCCTTGCCGATCACCTTGCGGTCGATCACCGCCTGCAGCGCCTGTGCCGCCCGCGGCAGCGGAAAGCAATGCGAAATGCGCGGCCGCAGCCTGCCCTCGGCCGCGAGCCTGGTCAGCTCGCGCATGTTGGCAATGGCCAGTTCGGGATCCGCCTCGTTCAGACCGCCGATGCGCACGCCGACCGCATCGATGCCCTTGATCAACAGATAGTTGCTGCGGATGCTGGCCGGCCCGCCACCGAGGAAGCCCAGGATCAGCAGGCGTCCGCACCAGGCGAGACAACGCAGCGACTCCTCGGTGACCTGCGCGCCGATCGGGTCGTACACGATATCGACGCCGTGTCCGGCGGTGAGCTCGCGGACCTTGTCGAGAAAGCCGCGGCGGTAATCGATCGCATGGTCCGCGCCTTCCTCGAGGCAGGCGGCGCGCTTTTCGTCGGTGCTGGCGGTGGCGATCACCCTGGCGCCGAACAGCTTCGCCACCTGGACGGCGGCGATGCCGATGCCGCCGGCCGCGCCGTGCACCAGAACCCACTCACCCGCCTTCATCCGTCCGCGCTGCAGCAGCGCGTGATACGCGGTCGAGTAGGCGCCGCGGAACACGCCGGCCGCCTCGATGCTCATGCCCGCGGGCACATGATCGCACAACGCCGCCTTGGCATTGCCCAGTTCGGCGCACGCTCCCAGGGTGTGGCGGCTCATGACGCGGTCGCCGACGCGGAATTGCGTGACCTCCGGCCCGACCGCGATGACTGTGCCCGCGGCCTCGCTGCCGGGAATGAACGGCGGCTCGGGGCGGAACTGGTACTTGCCGGCGAGCATCAGCACGTCGACGTACTGCACGCCGCGCGCCTCGATCCGCACCTGGATCTCGCCCGCGGCAGGAGGCGGCGGATCGGGTACGTCGCGCAACGCCAGCGCCTCGGGCCCGCCAAATGCCTCGCAAATCACCGCCTTCATCGTGCTCTCCTGACCGGTGCAGTATGGCCGCCTCAGCGGCGGGGTGCCAACAGCATGGGGCCGTATTCGACCACGAACAGGCCGAACGCGCCGACCCACGCCACGACCGCGACCTCCAGCAGGTCCATCTGTCCCTGGGTGACCCAGGCCGCGACGACGCGCAGCACGGCCGCGACGCTGACCAGCGCGTAGATCACCAATGTCGCGACATCGGCGCGCAGCACGCGGCCGGTATGTCCGAGCGTGGCGCGCGTCATCACCGCCAGGATCATGGTGCCCATGGTGCCGGCGGTGAGCGCGTGCACCGCGGCGGCGGAGGGAACCGCATCGGTCAGCAGCGACAGCCCGAGCAGCGCGACGCCGGTCACCAGCCAGAGATAACCGACGTGCAGCACGAGCAGCAGCGGCTCGTCCAGGGTTGCGTAGCCACGCCAGCGTGCGAGCCGCGCCAGGTTGAGCGCCGCGGCGATCAGCAGCAGCACACCCACCGGCCGCCAGTCGGGCAGGAATGTCCAGGCGATCATGCCGGCGTGCAGCACGCCGAGCGAGACGCGGTCGAGCATGTCCGCCGGTGGCGGCACCGGCGACAGGCCGCGCGCATTGAGCCAGTTGCGGGTGAACGCCGGCACGATGCGTCCGGCGATGACCGAGATCAGCACTATCACCACGGCAATTCCGAGCCGCCATCCCAGCCCGTACGGCAAGGGGACGCCGAGTGCCCGCAGATGCGTCAGCAGGTTGGCGATGGCCAGCAAGAGAACCGGTGCAAGCAGCGGGTAATTGCGCCGGTTGTGCGCCGCCAACAGTTCGCGCAGCGCGACCGCTTCCAGCGCGACCGGAAAGGCGAGGTCCAGCGCCGGCGCCAGCCAGGCGGGGAGCGACGCGGAGATCAGGCAGGCGATCCGGCCCAGCAGCCACAGCAGGACGAGCAGCGCCAGCGGAGGGCCGGCGACCGGCGCGCGGTTCGTCCAGTTGGGGATGGCGGTCAGCAGGAAGCCGCCGATCGCCGCCATCACGAAGCCGAACAGCATTTCGTGGACATGCCAGCTCAGCGGGTCGAACCGGCTTGGCAAGTAGAGGGTGCCGTTGAGCAGCGGCAGCCAGGCCAGCATGGCGAGCGCCGCCCAACCCGCGGCGGCCAGGAAGAACGGGCGGAACCCCGCGGTGAGCAGTGTCGGCATCGTGTCACTTTGCGGTCGATGATCAGGTCCCCATAATCGCACAACAGCAGCGAGGACAGAGCGATGTCGGGGGCCAATACATTCAAGTTCGTGATGCTGCCACCACAGACCGATGTGACCCGCGCGTGGGGGCGCGAACTCGGCGAGGCGCTGCCGGAGGTGCGGGTGGTGATTGCCGAAGATCAAGCGACAGCGGAGCAGGAGATCGTCGATGCCGAGGCGGCATTCGGCTGGCTGCCCAGGGAACTGCTGGCGAAGGCCACCCGGCTGCGCTGGCTGCAGGCGCCGCAGGCCGCCCCGGCGGCCGGCTACTACTACCCGGAGCTGATCGAGCACCCGCTGACCGTCACCAATTTTCGTGAGATATTCAACGACCATATCAGCGCGCACATCATGGCCTTCGTGCTGGCCTTCGCGCGCGGGCTGCACGTGTACATCCCGCAGCAGCTTCGCCGCGAGTGGAAGAAGGATCGCGAGAATTCCGGCGTGGTGCACCTGCCGGAGGCGACGGCGCTGATCGTCGGCGTGGGCGGCATCGGCGCGGAGACGGCGCGGCTTGCCGCGGCGTTCGGCATGACGGTGCTGGCGACCGATGCGCGGCGCACCTCGCCTCCGCCCGGGGTCGCCGAGCTGCACAAGCCGGAGGTGATGGACGAGCTGCTGCCGCGGGCGGACTTCGTCATCCTGACCGTGCCGCACACGCCGGCTACCGAGGGTTTCATGCACCGTGCGCGCTTCCAGCGCATGAAGCGCGGTGCATTCTTCATCAATATCGGCCGCGGCATGACGACGAAGTTGGACGACCTGGTAGCCGCGCTGAATGCCGGCGAGATCGCCGGCGCGGCGCTCGACGTGTTCGAGCAGGAGCCGCTGCCGGCCGAGCATCCGCTGTGGACCATGCCGAACGTGCTGATCACGCCGCATATGGCGGGCTGGGGGCCGTATCTCGACGATCGCCGTTACCAGATCGTGCTCGATAACTGCCGCGCGTTCCTTGGCAACAAGCCGTTGCGGAACGTGGTGGACAAGGCGGCGTGGTTCTGACGGTGCGCAAGGTGGTCGTGGCCTATGCGCTGGAGGGCAAGGACCGGGAGATCGTGCGCGACGCGCTACGAGGCGCGGCGGCGGCGATCTACCTGCCTGACCTCGACGGCGCGGGGCGTGCCGATGCGCTGCGCGACGCGGACGCGGTCCTGGCCCGCACCACGCGCGAATTCCGCGCGGGCGAAATGGCGCTGCTGCGCAACGTGCGGCTGCTGCAGTTCATCAACGCGGGGATCGACCACGTGCCGTTGGCCGACCTGCCGGCGGGCGTGCCGGTGGCGACCAACGCGGGCGCCTATGCCGGGCCGATGGCGGAGCACGCGCTGGCGATGGCGCTGGCGGCGGCAAAAAGGCTGCCGATGGAACACGCGGCACTGGCGCGCGGCGAGTTCAACCAGTTCGCGCCGAACCGCATGCTTGCCGGCGGCGTGTGCGGCATCCTTGGCTTCGGCGGGATCGGTGTCGCGACGGCACGGCTGGCGCGCGCCATCGGCATGAAGGTGCACGCGATCAACCGACGCGGCCGTAGCGAGGAACCGACCGACTGGATCGGCACGCCCGATCAGCTCGACATTCTGCTCGCGACGTCCGACGTGCTGGTGATTTGCACGCCGCTGACGCCGGCGACGCTGGGCATGATCGGCGCTTCGCAGCTCGCGCGCATGAAGCCGGACGCGATCCTGGTCAATGTCGCGCGCGGCGAGATCGTCGATGAGTGCGCGCTGTACGAGCGGCTGGTGGCGTTTCCCGGCTTCTTTGCCTGCATCGATGCCTGGTGGATCGAGCCGATCCGCCATGGCTCGTTCCGCATGGACCAGCCGTTCATGTCGCTGCCCAATGTGATCGGGTCGC
>DATBKQ010000245.1:0-37147 GCA_036555825.1 Acetobacteraceae bacterium
CCCATCGCTTCGTGCGGCGACCACCTCCGCCAGACGCCGGCGTTGGGTGTCGTCCCGATCACTGCTCGTTCCGGCGCCGATGCAATGATGCGCCTCGTCCACGATCGCAAGGTCCCAGCTCGAGCGCTCGAGCTCCTCCAGCACGCGCTCCTGCTTGGCGAAGTCGAGAGAGGTCAGGCAAAGGGCGATGGCGTCGAACGGATTGCCGCCCAGCTCGAGTTTGCGGCGCTGCACCTGCAGCGCTGCCGCGCCGGTGATCGCGGTAAACCGCAGGGCGAAGCGCTGGCGGAATTCCTGCGCCCATTGCACGAGCAGCGGCCCTGGAGGGCATATGACCAGCACACGATGCGCGCGCCGGCGCGCGATCAGTTCACACACGATCAGGCCAGCTTCCACCGTCTTGCCGAGACCGACGCCATCGGCGATCAGCAATCTTGGCCGCGGCATCTCCAGCGCGCGCATCAACGGCACGAGCTGATAGGGCTCGATGCGCAGCCTGCCGGGATCCGTACGCAAGATGTCCGCCGGCCCCAGCACCTGATCAAGCAGCAAGGCGTGATGCACCAGCCTCCAGCGGGACAGCGGGCCGGGCTCGGCGGGTCGCAGCTCCGAGCGCAGCAACGTCATCGGCTCGGCCGGGTGCAGCACGCCCCATTCCAGGCCGGAGAGGTCGCCCGCGACGCAGCGCAGCCGCAGCAAGGTCTGCGCCCCGAGCGGCGCGACCTCCACAACGTCGCACGCCAGGCCGCGCGCGCTCACGCGGTCGCCAACGCTGAAGCCCTCGCCCATACCAACTCCGCCGGTTCGCGGCGAAGCGCGACCTTGGCGAAGGACGGTTAATCAAACTGAAACGGCGGAGGCGTCGTCGAAGCGTTTCAGATCCGGTAGCGGTCGTTGTAACGCTTCAGGAAAGCGCGCACCCGATCGGTGGCGGGGGAGAACAGCAACTTGTCCGGCTTGCCCTGCTCCACGATGACGCCGCCGTCCATGAACACGATGCGATCGGCGATATCGCGGGCGAAGCTCATCTCATGCGTGACCACCACCATGGTCATGCCCGCCCGCGCCAATTGCTGCATGGCCGCCAGGACCTCGCCGACCAGCTCGGGGTCGAGCGCCGAGGTCACTTCGTCGAACAGCATGATCTTGGGATCCATCGCCAGGGCGCGCGCGATGGCGACCCGCTGCTGTTGCCCTCCCGACAGCCGTGCCGGGTATTCCGCCACCTTGTCGGACAGCCCGACCATCGTCAGCAGCTCGCGCGCCCGTTCCTCGGCTCGTGCCCGCGGCAGACCTTTCACCCGGACCGGGGCGGCGGTGATGTTGTGCAGCACCGTCATGTGGGGGAACAGGTTATAGCTTTGGAAGACCATGCCGATGTGCTCGCGTGCGGCCGCGATGCCCCGCTCCGACATACGCTGACGCTGCCCGCCTTGTGGATCGATCCGATATCCGATGGGCTCGCCGTCGATTGCCACGGTGCCTTGCTCGTAATCCTCCAGCATGTTGATGCAGCGCAGCAGCGTGGTCTTTCCCGAACCACTCGGGCCGATCACCACGACCACCTCGCCGGCACTCACCGCGAGAGAAATGCCGCGCAGCACCTCCAGGGTGCCAAAACGCTTGGACACGCCGTTCATCTCCAGCATCGGCCGCGCCGCCGAGGCTTGCGGCTCAATGACCCTGGAGGACACGTCGCTCGAGATGTCGACCATACAACGCCAGTGTGTAGCAGATGCAGAAATAGACCACCGCCGCGCCGATGAAGATCTGAAACGGGGCCAGGGTTCGCTCGACGATCTCCCGGCTCGCCATCGTCAGCTCCCAAAGGCCGACGATGGACACCAGCGATGTTGCCTTCACCAGGTTCGCGCACAGGCTGACAAATGGCGGCGACGCCAGCCGCAGCGCCTGGGGAAAGATCACGATCTGCAGCATCAGCCGCCGTGTCATGCCCAGGCTGCGGGCGGCGTCCCATTGCGCGCGTGGCAGCGACAGGATGCCGGCGCGGAACACCTCGCTCATGAACGCCGCGTAGTAGAATGCGAACACCACCACCACGCCCCAGAACGGCGGCAGGTCGATGCCGGTGAGCGGCAGCAGGTAATAGGTGAATGTCAGCAGTACCAGCAGCGGAATGCCGCGGATCAGGAACAGGTACGCGACCACGACCGATCTGACCGCCCGGTTGCCGAAAACCTGGGCCAGGGCCAGCAGAACTCCGCAGAGCGTGGCCGGAATGACGGAAGCGGCGGCCATCAGCAGTGTCATGCCGGCGCCGCGCAGCAGATACCAGTAGCCGTGCAGCAGCGGGGCGAATTCCTTCATTGGGCGAAGGCGAGCTTGTATTCGAACAGCCTTCCGGCGAGGCTGACGGTGGAGGTCAGCACCAGATAGACGACGGCGACGCCGAGAAACACATCGTACGTGTTGGCCGAGGATTCCACCCAGACCTGAGCGACCTTCATGACGTCCATCACCGCGATGGCCGCGACCTGCGAGGTATCCTTCGTGATGCTGATCGCCTGGTTGGTCATCGGGGGAACAATGCGGGCGACAACCTGCGGGACAATCACCACCCGGTATAGCGTCAAACGGCGCATGCCGAGTGCGCGTCCCGCCTCGTATTGCCGCGGACTGACTGCCTGAAGGCCGCCGCGGTAAATCTCCGCCACGTAGCCGCCGTTCTGGATGCACAGCGCGAGCAGCCCGGAGGTGAAGCCTGACAGGCCGAACCCGATCATCGAAAAGCCAAAATACACGATGTACATCTGGATCAGCAGCGGCGTGTTGCGCACCACCTGGATGTAGGTGCCGGCGAGCCATGCAAGCGGACCGCGCGAACTGTTGGCCAGGGCCACCACGAGGCCCCAGACCAGGCAGATCGCGAAGGTCAGGATCGCCAGTTCGACCGTGACCTCCGCGCCTTGCAGCAGCGCCGGGAAAAGGCGGACAAGGAAGCGTGGGTCGAACGGCACGTCAGTACTTGTTGAAGTCGTAGAACCGCTGCGGCGGCGGGTCCTTGTGCAGCCACTTCTGATACCAGGCGACGTATTGGGAATAACGTGAGCCAGAGCGCAGCTCGCCTACCCAGGTATCCAGGAACAGCCACCACTTGAAGTCGCCCGGCTTCAGGAAGATCGCATCCTGCTGCACATAGGCAAACGGCGTTCCCGCCACATCGAGCCGCATCAGGTCATTGTTTTCGTGCTCATAGAAATCGGCAATGGGTTTGTCGATATTGAACGCCGTTGCACGTCCGGTCTTCACCGCGAGGAAAAGTGCCGATGGGCTGTCCAGCAGCAACTGTTTGACGTTCGGCAGCACCAGCTTGGCGCGTTCGATCGCCGGCGGAACGTTCAGGATGGCATAGGTGAACTTCGGGTCGTTCAGTTCCTGGATCGTCTTGATGTGTGCATCCTTGCGCACGATCACGCTGTTGCCGGTATCGATATACGGCCGGGTGAAGGCGATCCGCGCCGCGCGGTCGCCTGTGATCGTGGTGGAGCACAGGCCGAAGTCGATCTTGCCGGACAGCGCCGCTGGAAACCGCCCATCGGATTGCAGCACGACAAACTCGACCTTGTTGGGATCGCCCAGCAGGTCCTTGGCGATCTCATGCGCCAGGTCGATTTCAAAACCGACCAGCTTGCCGTTTTCGTCAACGTAGGCGAGCGGCGGCGACGTGCTGTAGGTCCCCACGATGATCTTGTCGCGCTTCAGCACAACGTCCAGCTGCGATTCCTGCGCCAGGACTGGAGCGGCGAAGCACGCCAGCGCGAGCGCCAGCAAGGCGCGATAAAATATCATTATCAGCCCCCCAACCACCCCCGCGACCTGAACGGCGGCTGTAACAAGCCTAGACCGCCGCCGCGCGCATGATCAAGCGCGGCGCGGTCCCGGGCAGTCTAACGGCCGGCGAACTTGCGGCCGGCATCGATTCGGGCGTCGCGAACCCGGCCGGACCGGCAGTGGAACGGAATTTCATGCACGTTTGCGCGATCAATCGGGCGCCGGCCGAGTGGTGGAGGCCGCAACGGCCGTTAACGTCAGCTTAACAGCGCTGTGAACTGCCGGTTCGCCGGCGTTCAAGAGGCTGCGAACCGACGGGCTTGCTTATGCCGCGTCCCTCCCGCGCCCTTATAATGTTTCGCGGCTTGGCACGTCGTTTGCTGCAACCGGACAGTTCGTGTTTCGGCGAAAATTGAGCAACGGTTGGGAATAAAGTATGCAGGATGAGATTCGCGCCATTCTGGCGCGCAGCGGGCGGCTGGCAGTCCCGGTCGAAAGCCTCGCGGACGAGGCGGACCTGTTCGCCGCCGGGCTGGATTCCTTGGCAATCGTCAATGTTCTGATGTCCATCGAGGAACGCTTCGACATCGAACTGCCAGATGAGATGCTATCACGACGGTCGTTCTCGAGCATCGCCACGATCAGCCGGGTGGTGGCCGACCTGACAGAACACAGCTCCGGCCGATGAAGCATGGCGACAGCCTGGAGGGCGCTCGCGCGGCATCCGGCATAGCGGCGGAGCGCGCCGATGCGGTTGATCGCGAAGGTTGCATGCCGTGGGAGGCCATTGCCGCACTGCGCAGTGAAGGACTGCTCAGTTCGCTTGTTCCGCGTGCCTTCGGCGGGCAGCAACGTCAGCTGTCGGAGGTTGCCGCGGTCACCTGCGCCCTGGGCCGATCGTGCGGTTCCACCGCGATGATTCACGCCATGCATCAGATACAGGTGGCCTGCATTGTCGCGCATGGGCAGAACAGCGAATGGCATCGCGGCCTGCTCCGCAGGTTATCCGACGAGCAGTTGTTGCTTGGCTCGGTCACGTCCGAGGTGGGTACCGGCGGCAACATCCATGCAAGCATCTGCTGCATCGAGATGCAGCAGGAACGGATTGTCGTGGAAAAGGACGCCACGACCATTTCCTACGGAGCCCACTCGGACGGACTATTGATCACGGCCCGCCGCCGCAGGGACTCTGCTCCGTCCGACCAGGTCCTGGTGGTCGGCCTGCGCGATGATTACACGCTGGAGAAGACGAATGCATGGGATGCACTTGGCATGCGTGGAACATGCAGCGACGGATTCCGGCTGCGTTTGATTGCGGACGCCGCGCAGATACTGCCGACGCCGTTCGCCGACATTGTCAGCCAGACGATGCTGCCGGTCTCGCACCTGCTGTGGAGCAGCGTCTGGCTCGGTATTGCCGCAGATGCCGTGTCACGCGCCCGCGACTATCTGCGCCAGCAGGCGCGTGGTTGTCGCGGCGCCGCGCCGGCACCCAGTCCACGGCTGGCCAGGGCGGTCGGACATATGCAGCTCATGCAGGCGCGGCTGTCCATCGCGCTGCGCAACTACGACGTCACGTTCCACGGCGGGTCGCGTCCGCTCCCGCTGACCTTCACTGCTGATATGAACAACCTAAAGACGAGTATCTCGGAGCTTTGCCTCGAAGTGGTACAGCACGCACTGATGATCTGCGGCATCAACGGTTACAGGAACGGCTCCAGGTTCAGCCTGGGCCGTCACGTGCGCGACCTGCTCTCCGCCCCGATCATGATCAACAACGATCGCATGCTGGAAGGTGCCGGCAATCTGCTGCTGATGCAGAAGCCGGACCTGGGGATACTTGGACCATGGACGTGACAACGAAATTGCTGGACGAGTTAGTCGGCGCCGCATTGCTGGTTCCCTCCGGCGTCGAGGGCGTATATCTGCGCGGCGGGAGGTTCGAGCGGATCGTGGATGCGCTCGACGCCATGGTGGGCCGCTTCGGTGCGGTTGACCAGCCAGAAGTGTTGCGCTTCCCGCCGGCAATGCCACGCGACGCTCTGGTAAGGAGCGGCTATCTGAACAGCTTTCCGCAACTGCTCGGCACCATCCATTGCTTCTGTGGCGACGAGGCCGGACATCGCGCGCTGCTCCGCTGCGTGGCGGCAGGCGAGGACTGGACCGGCCAGCAGGAGCCTACGGACCTGCTGTTGACGCCGGCGGCCTGCTATCCGCTTTATCCCGCCATCGCCGCCCGTGGCCGCCTGCCGGCGGAGGGCGGCATTTACGATATGCATTCGTGGTGCTTCCGCCGCGAGCCGTCGCGCGATCCGGCGCGGATGCAGACGTTCCGTGTACGCGAATTCGTCCGCATGGGACGCGAGCACCAGGTGATGGCGTTCCGGCAGGATTGGTTCGATCGCGCGCAGGAGTTCGTCCGGCAATTGTCGCTGCCGTTCACCATCGACGTTGCCAACGACCCGTTCTTCGGCCGGGCCGGACGCCTGATGGCGGAAAGCCAGCGGGAGCAGGGACTGAAATACGAACTGCTGATCCCGGTCAACAGCGAAGCAAGACCAACGGCGTGCATCAGCTTCAATTACCACCTCAACCACTTCGGCGAGGCGTGGCAGATCGAGTTGGCGGATGGATCGCAGGCCTATAGCGGCTGTGTCGGGTTCGGGCTGGAGCGCCTTGCGCTCGCGCTGTTCCGACACCACGGGCTGGATGCCGGCGCTTGGCCGCCGGGCGTGCGCGAAACGCTGCGCCTGCCATGAGCGTCGCGGCCGGATTTCAGCAGCCGGTCGAAGGCGACTGGCCGGTCACCAACTGCTACATCGATGCCTGGTTGCCTATTCTCACGCATTGGCGCCTTGACCCGATCGCCGGCCTCGGCGTCACCGTGGCGCTGGATTATGAAGCGGACCAGTTCACCTTCTTCAAGTATCTGCACGACGACCTTGAACTGCTTTACGGCATCGTTGTCGGCGAGCTGACCATCTACTGTTCGCTCGAAGAGCAGATCGCGGAGCAGCTTCGGGCCGGGCGCCTGGTACTGGTCGAGGTCGATGGGTTTTACCTGCCCGACACGCGGGCCACCAGCTACCGGACACAGCATGCCAAGACCACGATCGGCGTCGACAGCATCGATGTCGAACAACGCCAGCTTGGCTACTTTCACAACGGCGGCCATTGCCAACTGAACGGCGCCGATTATGCCGGCGTATTCCAGCGACTGCCGGAGCAGCGCCGAGACGATGCGTTGCCGCCCTATGTCGAACTCGTCAAGCAGCGCTTCCCGCCGCTCACCGGCTCCGCATTGACCAAAGCCGCAGTCAATCTGCTGCGGCGTCATCTGGCGCGGCGTCCCGTCGCGAACCCCATCCAGTGCTATCGGCGGGACTTTCCTCGACATATGCAGTGGTTGTTGGCCGAACCACAGCGCTTCCACGAGTACGCCTTCGCCACCTTCCGCCAGCTTGGCGCCAACTTCCAGATGCTGGCGTCGCACCTGGATTGGCTGCAGCAGCGTGGCGTCAATGGGCTGCGAGATGCGCGCGAGGCCGCGGCGCTAATCTCGGCCAATGCCAAGGCGACGCAGTTCAAGGTAGCCAGGATCGCGGCGCGTGGCCGATTCGATCCCTGTGACCATCTGTTCGACAGATTGTCAAACGGCTACCAGACGGTGATCGCGGTGCTCGAGCGCGCCGTCCCGTAAGCGGGGCGGGTGCGATGGCAAGGATCATCTCCTGCTCCGCGCGTGTCACGCAGCCGCTTGCCGAAGGCTGGGAATGCCTTCGCACCAGCGCCGACGCGGCGGCGTGCCCATCCGATCTGGGTGACGACGGGACTTGGTATCCGGCCAGCGTCCCCGGAACATTCGCCGCCGCTTTGCGCGAAGCGGGCCAGTGGAACGGCGAGCCGCCGCTCGAGCTGGACGATGATGATGTCTGGTATCGCACGCGGTTCTTCGGGACGGGCCGGGAAACCCTGTGTTTCGCAGGCCTGGCCACGATCAGCGATATCTGGATGAACGGTGCGCATGTCCTGCACACCGACAACATGTTCCGTCCCTATGCGATTGAGATCGACGCGCGCGGCGAAAACGAACTCTATATTTGCTTCCGCAGCCTGCGTGCCTGGCTGCGTCGGCAAAGAGGGCGTGCTCGTTGGCGCACACGGCTTGCGGTGCCATCGAGTCTGCGATTTGCCCGCACCACGCTGCTTGGCCGGATGCCGGGCTGGTGCCCGGCTGTGCATCCGGTCGGTCCATGGCAACCGGTGTGGCGCGAGCGATGGAACGGGCCGTTCAGGCTGCGCGGCGTCGATGCACGCGCCACCTTCGCCGATGGCGACGGCAAGCTGGCGCTGTGCTGCGAACTCGGGGGCGACGTGCCGGAGGACCTCCAGGGCTGCATCGAGATCGGCGGCCACACTGGCCGGCTGGAGCAAGTTGCGCCTGACAGGCTGGCCGGTGCGCTCAGCCTGCCAGGGATCGCGCACTGGTGGCCGCATACCCACGGCGAGCCCGCATTGCATCAGGCACGGCTGCGCATCGGCGATATCGTCTGCGATCTCGGGCCTGTCGGCTTCCGCAGCATCGCGGTCGATCGTGGCGCGGATGGGAACGGCTTTGGTCTTCGGGTGAACGGCGAAGCGGTGTTCTGCCGCGGCGCATGCTGGACCACGCCGGACCTGGTGACGCTGGCAGCCGACACCGCAAGCTGTCGCGCCTTACTGGAGGATATGCGGAATGCCGGTCTGAACACGGTGCGTATCGCCGGTACCATGGTGTATGGCAGCGACGACTTCTATGCACTCTGCGATGAACTTGGCCTGCTGGTCTGGCAGGACGTCATGCTGGCCAGTTTCGATTATCCGGCCACGCCGGAATTTCGTTCCTCCCTGACCGCGGAGTTGGACGCGTTCGTTGCTCGCACCCAGCTCAATGTGTCGCTGGCCGTATTCTGCGGCGGCAGCGAGGTCCTGCAACAGGCAGCGATGTTCGGCCTGGCGCGCGATCGCATCGACGACAGCCTCTACAGTTCGGTGATCCCTGACACCATCGGCGCAAGGCGTGGTGACGTGGTCTATGTCGCCAATTCGCCCTCTGGCGGTGACCTGCCGTTTCAGCCGAACAAAGGTGTCACTCACTATTATGGTGTCGGCGCCTATCTGCGCCCGCTGCACGATGCCCGCGAATCGGACGTCCGCTTCGCCTCCGAGTGCCTGGCGCTCGCCAACGTCCCATGCCGGCGCACTTTCGAAGCGATGCGGGTTGCCGGCATTACGGAACCAGGATGGAAACGCGGTGTGCCGCGGGATCCAGGTGCTGCCTGGGATTTCGACGACGTGCGGGACGATTATCTTGCCACGCTGTTCGGTATCGACCCCTTGCGGGTCCGTTATGCGGATTTCGAGCGCTACCTGGAGCTTTCCCGGGCGGTGAGCTGCGTGCTGATGGAGCAGGTGGTCAGCGAATGGCGCCGCCTGGGATCGGGCTGTCGTGGCGGTTTGGTCTGGCAATGGCAGGATGTCGCGCTCGGTGCCGGATGGGGCATCATCGATTCGGTGCATCGCCGCAAGCCGGCGTGGCACGCGCTGCAACGCGCCTGCCGGCCTCGCCAACTCATCGTGACGGATGAAGGCCTGAACGGTCTGGCCCTGCATGTCTTGAACGAACGTGAGACAGCGCTGCACGCCGTTCTGCGCATTGAGTGCCTCCAGGACGGCGCCACAGTGGTTCGCCAGGCGCAGTGTCCGGTGGACCTCGCACCCCGCTCGGGTCTGTGTCTCGACGCCGCATCATTGCTGCCGGAGTTTTTCGACATCACCTATGCCTACCGCTTCGGCCCACCGGCGCACGACGTGACGATCGCGACCTTGTCGGACAGCGTCAGCGGAGAGCTGATCGCCGACGCTTTCCATTTCCCTGATGTGGCGGCTGTCCAGCCGCGCGAGATCGGGCTGGAGGTGGCGGTCGATCGAGACAGCCACGGCTGGTATCTGCGGCTGCTCTCGCATCGCCTCGCGCGTTACCTGCACATCGACGACGCATCGTTCATGCCGCAGGAGGACTGGTTGCATCTGCCACCAGGCCGGCCGCGGCGTATCGCGCTGCAACCGGCCAAGGACGATGCTCACGCGATCCCGCGTGGCGAAGTCCGTGCGCTGAACATGATGCGCGCGGTGCCGTATGCAGGCCACGCGCCGCGGCCTGATTGACTTGCCCTGGACCCGTGCCTAGAGGGGGCGGAACGGAGGGAGGGGTCGCATGAACGATACCACCGTCGCACCATCGTCCGACCGCCAGGCATTCTACCAGCGGATCGGCGAACATTCGCTTGCCCCGCTGTGGGAACGCCTGCACTCGCTGGTGACGCGCTCGCCCATCACGCCAGCGCTCCCGGCCAGGTGGGACTACGATGAGGTGGTACGGCCATTCCTGATGCAGGCCGGCGGCCTGATCACCGCCAAGGAAGCCGAGCGCCGCGTACTGGTGCTGGAGAATCCGGGTCTGCGCGGACAGACCTCGATCACGCATTCGCTGTTCGCCGGCCTGCAACTTATCCTGCCGGGCGAAGTGGCGCCGGCGCATCGCCATACGCAATCAGCTCTGCGCTTCATCGTCGAAGGGCATGGCGCCTATACCGCGGTGGAAGGCGAGCGCACGCTGATGGAGCCCGGGGACTTTGTCATCACGCCGAACTGGACCTGGCACGACCACGGCAATGACGCCGATCAGCCGATGGTCTGGCTCGATGGTCTGGACCTGCCGCTTGTCAGGCTGCTGGACGCCAGCTTCGCCGAGGTGGCGAATGCCGACAGCCAGACCGTGATGCGGCCACCCGGCGACAGTCTCGCGCGCTACGGCGCCAACATGCTGCCGGTGGACTGGCGGCCGGTGACGAAGAGCTCGCCGGTATTCAGCTATCCTTATGCGCGATCGCGTGACGCGCTGACGACCCTGTCGCGCAACGGCGATCCTGACACCTGCCATGGCTACAAGCTGCGCTACATCAACCCGGCATCCGGTGACTTCGCTATGCCGACGATCGGTGCGTTCATGCAGTTGCTGCCCGGCGGGTTTGCTTCCGCGCCATACCGCTCGACCGACGGCACCGTGTTCGTTGTGGTGGAGGGCCAGGGTGAGACGCAGGTGGGCGACACGACGTTGCACTGGAAGCCGCGCGACATTTTCGTGGTGCCGAGCTGGCACTGGCATCGCCATCGCGGCGAGAGCGAGGCGGTGTTGTTCAGCTTCTCCGACCGTCCCGTGCAGGAAAAGCTGGCGCTATGGCGGGAGGAGCGTGGCCGCGCCTAGTATCGGCTTTCAGTGAAAGCCGATACGTTGGCCTTTGATTTACGTATCCGATTCACGCGGCGGAACGTGATAGCTCACCACCACGTTCCTCTGCGATCGGATACGACGCACGGCCACGCTGTTCGCTTCAACCCTCGTTCGACTGATCCAAATTCACGCCGACGAACACCGGTTCGCCATTGCGAATGATGCGCAGCGCCACTGCGTGGTCCTTCGTCGCGCGGCGAATCGCGCTCGCCGCGTCGGACGGCGAGTTCACCGACTTGCCGCCAACGCCCACGATCACGTCACCGGCCTGCAGTCCGGCCTGATCGGCCGGTGAGCCGGGTTGCACTTCGCGGATCACCACGCCGTTGGTGCCCTCCGGCACGTCGAGCTGATTGCGCAGGTCCGGCGACAACGGTGCGAGCGCCAGCCCCAGCCGCTCTCTGGGCTGTTGCGGGTTTTCGTTGCTGGCCATCTGCTCGCCCGGCAGTTGTCCCACCTTCACCGTCACCGTCTTGCTCTGGCCATCGTGCATTACCTGCAGCCTGGCCTCGTCGCCCGGCTGCACCGCCGCAATGTCAACCGCGAGGTCGCGCGGATTCTTTACCGCCTGGCCGTTCACCGCAGTGATGACATCGCCGGGCTGGATGCCGGCCTTGGAGGCGGGCGTATCGTCCTGCACGCCGGCGATCAGCGCACCCGAGTCCGCGCCCAGGTTCATGGCCTTCGCCATCGTCTGGCTAACCTGCTGCGCCTCAACCCCGATATAGCCGCGTGTCACCTTGCCGCTTTTCTCGAGCTGCGCCACCACTGTCTTGATCGTGTCGGACGGGATCGCGAACCCGATACCGATCGAGCCGCCCGATGGCGACAGAATCGCAGTGTTCATGCCGATCACCTTGCCGTCCTGGGTGAACAGCGGACCGCCCGAGTTACCCTGATTGATCGGTGCATCGATCTGAATGAACTGATCGTACGGCCCCTCGCCGATGTCGCGGCCACGCGCCGAGACAATGCCGGCGGTCACCGTGCCGCCAAGACCGAACGGATTGCCCATGGCAATCACCCATTCGCCGGGCTTCACGTGCTCGGAGTTGCCAAGCTGGATGTATGGCAGCGGCTTATGGGCATCCACCTTGAGCACCGCGATGTCGGTGCGGGGATCAGTCCCGATCACCTTCGCCGGTAGTGTGGTGCCATCGTCCAGCGTAACGGACACGCTCTTGGCGTTCTTCACGACGTGGTTGTTGGTGACGATCG
This sequence comes from Acetobacteraceae bacterium, assembly GCA_036555825.1. GTDB lineage: Bacteria > Pseudomonadota > Alphaproteobacteria > Acetobacterales > Acetobacteraceae > JAMXLO01. Next base: position 12,344 of record DATBKQ010000245.1, read on the forward strand.
TGCCGTTCGCATCGACGATGAAACCGGATCCACGCGCCTCCACGGCATGCATGTGCGGCCCCATGCCCCCGAACGGGAACTGACGGAAGGGCAGCGGTATCCCCTGCATCTGGCCTTCTTCCGCCGCGGACTGTCGCAGCTTGGTGGTGATGGAGACCACCGCCGGCTTCACCTGCGTGACCAGCGCGGAAAAGTCAGGCAACGGGTTCGGGACGCTGGTGCCGGGCGGATTCACCGGCGTGCCAGGGGCGGCCTCGGTTGCGGCAAAGCCGCCCTGACCGGCGGCGAAGCCGCCCAGCGCGGTGCCAGCCATCAGGACCGCGGCGAGCGCCGTCCGGCGCCAGGTTCTTGGCCGGCGGCCTGGCTGTGGAAACTCTGTCATCATGCCTCCTTGGAATACTTGCGATTGCGGGGGCATCGGAGCGATGTCCCGTCGCGCGGAAAATGCGATGGCGCGGGTGAACGTTCCCTCGTTGCAGCAATTAAACCGCTGTCATGTCGGTTAAACTTGCGTCACCCGCCGGAAAGGCAGAATGCAGGCCGGCGCTCGCGGCGAACTTCGGGAGCAGGACACTAGCCCGCCTCGGCGACCTGCTGTCGCATGGCGTCGATCAGCGCGTCGATGCTGTTGTTGTTGTGGCTCAGATACGAGGCGTAGTCCTGCCGCTGGGTCAGGCGCAGGGAGGTTCCTTCCGCAACCACATCGATGATCTTGGGGTCGCTGCCAGGGTTGCTCACAACCCAATCGACATTGGTTGGCGGATTGTTCGGGCGCTCCACAACGGTCGACACAACCGCATCGTCGTCGCGCTGCTGCGTGCGGCCCATCTGAAAGCGGACCCCTCGGTATTCGCCGATCTTTGCGGTGATGTTGTTCACCAGCACCTGGTGGAACAGCGCCATGTAGCGATGCTGCTGTTCCGGCGAAGCCGTGCGCCAGAAACGCCCCAGGCAGAACCGGGCCACGCCATCGACATCCACCGCGTTGTCGATGATCGCGGTCAGTTTGCTCCTTTTTTCCCGATCGCTCTCCGGTCCGTTCACCACTCCAACCAGCTGGTCGCCGATGTTCTTGATGAACGCGCTGGCCCGTCCCGTTGCTCCCTGCGCCGATGCAGGCCGGTTCAGCCAATGGATGGCCGGCACCACCGACACGGCGGCGAAGAGAATGAATGTGCGACGACTGGACATGATCGGTTTTGGCCTCGAGCGTTCAGTTCTGTGACGCGGTCGGAGAATAGGTCACCTGATCCGGTGTTGCGGACTGCGGGAACCATACGGGAATCGTCGCGCGTCGGTCGTTGCGGGCGTCTTCGATCTGCGACGCCCGGTGCTGGCGATATAAACTACGGAAGGTCGCATAGGGATCAAGTGCGGTCTTCTTCACGCTGTCAATGTCGTCCAGGTGACGCTCGCGCTGATCGACACCGTTCATGGCGAACCGGGACCAGTCGAGGGCCCGCACCGCAGCGCCCTGACCGACCCAGGTGAACGGATCCATCGCCGCGTTGACACCAAGACCGACGGCATCGCGCGGATCGGACGGCCCGAATACCGGCAGGAACAGATACGGTCCTTCGGGCAGACCCCAGAGCGCCAGGGTCATGCCGAAATCGGTGTCGTGGTCCGGGTAACCCCAATCCTTCGCCACGTCGAAGAAGCCGAGCGCTCCGACGGTCGAATTGATCAGGAAGCGCATGGTGGTATCGCCCGCGCGGCGCGGCTTGCCTTCCAGCACATCATTGCCGAACTGCACCGGCGTGCCGAGATTGGCCAACACGTTGTGAATACCGCCGCGCACGGGTGCCGGCACAACATAGCGATAGCCTTCTGCCACCGGCTTCAGAATCGCGGTATCGAGGGCATTGTTGAAGGCGTAGATCGCGCGATTGGTCGGCTCGATCGGATCGTTTTCTTCTCTGAAGTCTGCCAACGCCTCCGGATCGCTGGCCGGCGGCGGCGTGGCACAGCCAGCCAAGCCGCCCAGCAACGCGGCGATGATCACCAGAAGGCGGCTTGGGGCGGCGGTGTGCATCGGCTTCCCTCGGTCAGGCGTCGGGTGGAGGCGGAGCACAAACTGACGCCCCCGCCGTCCAATACCAGGGTTGATTACGAAGAGTTTCTCGGACAGTAGGCGCCGGCCGGCCCTCGCGCAACGTGACGGAACATTCAGTTTGGCCTTGCGCCGGCGCGCAAAGCGGGGCGAAAAAGGCGGCATGAACGATAGCAGCGCGGGCTCAGCCTCTCCGACGCTTGAACGCTGGCTGACCGGCCCTCGATTCGCCGCTCTCCCCGTGCGCGGCGCGGCTCAGCGGCCGCCGTTGCTTTCATTTGAATTCTTCCCGCCGAAAACCGAGGCGCTCGAGCAGCAACTGTGGACCTGCATTCGCCGGCTGGAACCGCTGCGGCCACGCTTCGTGTCGGTGACCTACGGCGCCGGTGGTACCACGCGGCAGCGCACCCATGCAACCGTCGCGCGCATCGTGGAGGAGACCGTGTTGGTGCCAGCCGCACACCTTACCTGCGTCGGTGCCACGCGCGCCGAAGTGGACGAGGTGGCGCGGCAGTACTGGGACGCCGGGGTACGCCATGTGGTGGCACTGCGCGGCGATCCGCCGCCCGGTGAGAGCTACCGCCCGCATCTGGACGGCTACCCCTTCGCGGTCGATCTCGTGGCGGGCCTGAAACGTGTGGCTCCGTTCGAGATTTCGGTGGCGGCATATCCAGAATTGCATCCGCAGGCGCAGTCTCGGATGGCCGACCTCGACAACCTCAAGCGCAAGCTGGACGCCGGAGCCAACCGGGCGATCACCAACTTCTTTTTCGACAGTGCGGTATTTTTGCGCTTCCTGGACCTGTGCCTTGCCGCCGGGATCACCGCTCCGGTGGTTCCGGGGATCATGCCGGTGACCAATCTGGCCGGGCTGCGCCGGATGTCGGCCCTGTCGGGTGCCAGCATACCGGAATGGCTGGCGCATATGTTCGAGGGCCTGGACGATGACCCTGACACCAGGCGCATGGTTGCGGCGGTGGTCGCGGCCGAACAGGTGCGCCTGCTGCAAGCCAATGGGATCGACGAATTCCACTTCTACACGCTCAATCGCCCCGAACTGACCTACGCCATCTCGCACATACTCGGGGTGCGACCGCTGCCGGGCTGAGGCGCGGGCATTTGGCCCGGCGCGGGCCGGCACGTTATATCGACCGGGAATGGGCGACTATCTCTCTCAGCTCAACACCGCGCAGCGCGAGGCCGTCGAGACGGTTGACGGTCCGCTTCTGGTGCTCGCTGGCGCCGGCACCGGCAAGACCCGCGTGCTGACCACCCGGTTCGCACATATCCTGCTGACCGGCCGGGCGTTCCCGAACCAGGTGCTCGCCGTCACCTTCACCAACCGGGCGGCGCGCGAGATGCGGGACCGCGTCGGCGCTCTCCTCGGCCGGCCGGTCGAAGGGTTGTGGCTGGGCACATTCCATGCCCTGTGCGCGCGGATGCTGCGCCGGCACGCGGAACAGGCCGGGCTGCGATCGAACTTCACAATCCTCGATATGGATGACCAGCTTCGCCTGCTGAAACAGGTGATGGAGGCGGCTCGGATCGACCTGAAGCGTTGGCCGCCGCAGTCACTGATGGCGGTCATTCAGCGCTGGAAGGATCGGGGGCTGGCCCCGGCGCGACTGACGGCGGCAGACGACACCGATTTCGCCAACGGTGCGGCGAGGAAGCTGTACGAAGCATATCAGGCACGCCTGCGGACGGTGAATGCGACGGACTTCGGTGACCTGCTGCTGCACATGACCGAGGCGTTGCGCAACCACCCGGACATTCTCGCGCAGTATCACCGCATGTTCCGTTACATACTGGTGGACGAGTATCAGGACACCAACCTGGTGCAGTATCTCTGGCTGCGGCTGCTGGCGCAGGGCCACAAGAACATCTGTTGTGTCGGCGACGACGACCAGTCGATCTATTCGTGGCGCGGCGCGGAAGTCGAGAACATCCTGCGATTCGAACACGATTTCCCCGGCGCCCGCATCGTCCGTCTGGAAGAAAACTACCGTTCCACCGCGCCGATCCTCGCCACGGCCTCCGGGCTCATCGCGCACAATGAAGGCCGGTTGGGCAAGACGCTGCGGCCTGGCCGCGCGGACGCGTTTGGTGAACGGGTCGCCGTGGTCGGCCTGTGGGATTCGGACGAGGAAGCCCGCATGGTGGGTGAGCGGATCGAGTCGCTGCGCCGTGACGGCGAGAAGTTGCGCGAGATGGCGATCCTGGTCCGCGCCGGCTTCCAGACCCGCGCCTTCGAGGAGCGGCTGATCACGCTTGGCATTCCCTACCGAGTCATCGGCGGCCTGCGATTCTACGAACGGCAGGAGATCCGCGACGCCATCGCCTATATGCGCCTCGTCGCGCAGCCCGCGGACGATCTGGCGTTCGAGCGCATCGTGAATGTACCACGCCGTGGCATCGGCGAGGTCGCCTTGCGCGCGATCCACGAAGCCGCGCGCGCCGGCTCGCTGCCATTGACGGAGGCCGCGGCGCGGCTGGTCGCCGCCGGCGAGCTGAAGGGCCAGGCGAGGTCGCAACTCGGCGAGCTGCTGCGCGGCTTCCAGCGCTGGCGCACGCTGCTGGAAACCGACGGACACGTGGTGACGGTGGCCACCCTGCTGGATGAGAGCGGCTACACCGAGATGTGGCAGCGGGACAAATCGCCGGATGCGCCGGGCCGGCTCGAAAACCTGAAGGAGCTGCTACGGGCGCTGGCCGATTTCGAGACGCTCGCCGGCTTCCTGGACCACGTCTCACTGGTGATGGAGAACGACGAGGCGGCCGAGGGCGACCGGATCAGCCTGATGACCTTGCACGCGGCCAAGGGACTGGAATTCGATACCGTGTTCCTGCCGGGATGGGAGGAAGGGCTGTTCCCCAACCAGCGCGCGCTGGACGAAGGCGGGGTCAAATCGCTGGAGGAGGAGCGCCGGCTGGCCTATGTCGGCCTGACGCGCGCGCGGCGGCGCGCCATCGTCTCGTATGCTGCCAACCGCCGGATCTACACCAACTGGCAGACTAGCATCCCGAGCCGGTTCATCGACGAGTTGCCGGACACCGATATCGAGCGGGCCGGCTCTGCCGCGCTGGCGCGTGAGGCGGCGCTGACGCTGTCGGTGTTCCCCCGGCAGTTCCCTCTGGTGGCGCGCCGACAGCGTTCCGCTGAACCGTGGGAGCAACCGGCGCGCCCGGCGCGCACCGACATTATCCCGGTCGGCGCCCGGGTGTTCCATCAGAAGTTCGGCTATGGAACGGTGCGCGCGGCAGAGGACGAGAAACTCGACGTGGCGTTCGACAAGGCGGGCGACAAGCGGGTGCTGGACCGCTTCGTCGAAAGGGTGGGCAACTGAGTTCCCGCCGTCACCCGGAGGCGCTGGAGACCCTCGCGGTCGAGGTCCCCGAGGCGGCGCTTGAAGCCTACGAAGCGGCGTTGTCGTCGGTGTGCACCAGCGTCAGCTTCTTCCGCGGGACCGCGGTGGATCACTGGCGGATCGAGGGACTGCGGCCGGCCGGTCGCGGCGACCCCGAGCTGGCTGCCGCTCTGGCGCTGGCGGCCTCGATCACGGGTCGCACCGTGGCGCTACACCGCCTGCCGACCCAGATCGACGGTTGGCTGGCGCGCTCGCGGGCCGCATTCCCCGAACAACTGATCGGGCGACGGTTCGCGGTGCGCGGCAGCCACGTGCAGGACCCTCCGGTTCCCGGAAGGATCACGCTGATGCTGGACGCCGGGCTCGCCTTCGGCTCCGGTGAGCACGGCTCGACGCGCGGCGCGCTCCGCGCGCTGGAGCACGTGGCGAGGCGGCGACCGAGGCGTATCGTCGATCTGGGCACCGGTAGCGGAATCCTCGCGATGGCTGCCGCCCGCCTGCTGCACCGGCGCGTCCTGGCTGTCGACATCGAGCCGCAATCGGTGCGCGTTGCCCGGCAGAATGCGGTGCGAAACCGCCTTGCGCCGCTGATCAGGACGCGCCTCGCGGATGGCTGGCATTGCCGGACCTTGCGTCAGGCCGGGCCTTTTGACCTCGTGCTGGCCAATATTCTGGCCCGCCCGCTGCGGACGATGGCCAGGCGCCTGAGCCACAATCTCGCGCCGGGCGGCAGCGTCGTGCTTGGTGGTTTCCTACGCAACCAGTTCCGCGGCGTCCTCGCCGCCCACCGCCGGCGCGGCCTGCGGCTGGACGTTTGCCTTCAGGACGCCGACTGGACGACCTTGGTGATGCGGCGGCCCCGGCCGGCGCCATGCAGCAGGGATCCGCTATGACCGCAGGGATCGACGACCGGCTCACGCGCCTGCGCCAGGAACTGGGCGCGCGTGGGTTGCAGGGCTTTATCGCGCCGCGCGCGGACGAGCATCTGGGGGAGTATGTGCCCGCATCCGCCGAGCGGCTGGCGTGGCTGACCGGCTTCACCGGCAGTGCCGGACTGGCCGCCGTGCTGCCGGACAAGGCGGCGGTTTTCACCGACGGGCGCTATATCCTTCAGGTGGAGGCGCAGACCGACCCTGAATTGTGGGAGCGCCGGCACATCATCGAGGACCCCCCGTCGCGCTGGCTGGCTGCGAACGCGCCGGCAGATGCCAGGGTCGGCTACGACCCGTTGCTGATCAGCGAGCAGGGCCTAAGCGTCTATACCGACGCCGGGCTTGCGATGGTTGCGGTCGAGGGCAATCCCATCGACGCGATCTGGCCCGACCGGCCCGCCCCGCCTGCGGCACCGGCCGTTCCGCATCCGCTGGAATACGCCGGCCGCGCGTCGGAAGAAAAGCGCGAGCGGATCGCCGCGTCGCTCCGCGAGGCGAAGCAGGATGCGGCGGTGATCAGCGATCCCGCCTCGATCGCCTGGCTGCTGAACATCCGCGGCGGCGATGTGCCGTTCACGCCGTTCGTACTGGGCTTCGCCGTCGTGTACGCCGATGGCGGCACCGAACTGTTCGTCGATCCCGCCAAGCTGACCAGAGAGACGCGCGCGTGGCTTGGCAACACGGTGTCGGTTGCCGGCCGAGAGGCGCTGGAGCCCGCGCTGCGGCGGTTCGCCGGCAGGCGGGTCCGCGTGGACCGGTCGGGCTCTCCGGTGTGGTTCGCGCAGACACTGCGCGACGCCGGCGCTGTCGTGCTGGCGGACCGCGATCCCTGCCTGCTGCCCAAGGCCTGCAAGAACGAGGTCGAGCAGCAGGGCACTCGCAACGCCCACCTGCGCGACGCCGTCGCCGTGTGCCGGTTCCTGCGGTTCCTGTCGGAAACCGGCCCGCTTGGCGGGGAGACCGAACTGTCGGCCGCGGCCAGGCTGCTGGCGTTCCGCGAACAGGTGTCCGGGTTCCGCGGCGAAAGTTTCCCGGCCATTTCGGCAGCCGGCGAACATGGCGCGGTTATCCACTACCGCGTCACCGAGGCGAGCAACCGGCCGATCCGCCGCGACGAGATTTACCTGATCGACTCAGGCGCGCAGTACCCGGACGGCACCACCGACATCACCCGGACGGTCTGGACGGGGCCGGCCGATCCGCCCGCAGAGCTGCGAGAGCGTGTGACCCGGGTGATGCAGGGTCATATCGCAATCGCCACGCTGGTTTTCCCCGAGGGTGCCGGCGGCGCACACCTCGATGCGTTCGCCCGCCGCGCTCTGTGGCAGGTCGGTTTGGATTACGATCACGGCACTGGCCACGGGGTGGGCAGCTATCTCTCGGTGCACGAAGGGCCGGTCAATCTATCCCGCCTGGCGTCTCCGGTGCCGATTGCCGCGGGCATGGTTCTGTCGAACGAGCCCGGGTATTACCTGCCGCAGCGTTACGGCATCCGGCTGGAGAACCTGCTGCTGGTACGGGCGGCGGCGCTGAGCGGGACCAGCAGGCCTTTCCTGCGGTTCGAGACGCTGACGCTCGCGCCGTTCGACCGGCGGCTTATCGAACCAAAGCTGCTCAATACCGCCGAGCTCGCCTGGCTGAATGGTTATCATGCCCGCGTCCTGGCCGAGGTCGGTCCTCGCCTGGACGCGCCAACCCGAGCCTGGCTCGCCGACCGCTGCGCCGCGATCACCTGAGCCCAGTTTGTTCAGGTCGGTGGTTTTGGCGGCGGCTCCGACGGCGTAGCTCGCACGCCGCGCGCTGATCTCAGGGGTGAAATCTGCGCTTCCAGCAGCGCCCGCTGGTGCCCATCGGCAATACTCTTTACCCGGTAATGGGCCTGTCCACTCACCAGCGGCAGAAGCGCGACGATCACATACGGACCAGGCGGCACATGCGGGGAATGCGACGCCACCCGCTGGCCGAGTTTGAATTGATGAGACGGCATCCAGTTGACCGACTTGGGTCTTCCCCCGTTGCAAGCCTTCGTTTATAGGGCGTCAATTAATCGTTAACCACGATATGATCAATGCAAAAGGTGAGGGACAGAGGGACGCTGGCCGGCACCACTCCGCGGCAGCTGAGGGACCGAGCGGCAAGCATCCGATGGGCGGCCAAAGGCATGCAAAATGCGAGCCGCGTCCAGGAACTCGAACGGTTCGCCGACGAGTTGGAGGCAGAAGCCGGCAAGCTGGAAGCCGAATCCATCGGCGTGCCCCGCGCGCAGCATAAGCCAGGGCCGCGCTAGGGCGGTCAAATCGCGACGATCTGGCCGCTGCCAACCGCGCCCAGGAACGTCGCCACACCCGCCACCTCTACCCCGTCCAGCACCCTGCCCGCGTCCAGCCGCTCGGCACGCAGCCCTGCTTCGCAGATGATCAGCCGCACGCCGATGTCGCGTGACGCCTCGCGCAGTTCGGCAAATCCCGCGACACCGGCCGCGCGCACCTGCTCGTCGCGCGTCGCGTCGGTCAGGCCGGACCAGTCGGCGAGCAGCGCGTGGCAGCCGGCATTGGTGGCGAACAGCACCACGCGCCGCCCGAGCGCCGCCGCGCCGGAGGCCAGCACGAAAGCGTAATGCGCCCGGTCGTGCGCACCGGAGAGCAACAGAATGCCCAGCGGGTCAGGCGGCACAGGCTTGCCCCGGAGCACGATCCGGGGCCGGCACCGCGTCCCGATGCTGCGACAGGTCGCGGATCGTCGCGACCGGGCTGCACAGCGCGCAATCCGGATCGGCCCGCAACCGCACGGTGCGGAAGCGCGTGGCCAGGGCGTCCCAGATCAGCAGCCTGCCGGACAGGCTTTCGCCGACACCCAGGATCTCCTTCAGGACCTCGGTCGCCTGCAAGGTGCCCATCACGCCGGTGACGGCACCCAGCACGCCGGCCTCCGAGCAGGTCGGCACCGTGCCGGGTGGCGGCGGCTCGGGGTAAAGGCAGCGATAGCACGGGCCACCCTCATGCAGGTGCGGCTTGAACACCGACAGCTGGCCCTCGAACCGCAGCACGGCGGCCGAAACCAAGGTGCGGCGCGCCAGCACGCAGGCATCCGCCAGCAGGAACCGGGTGGCGAAATTGTCCGTGCCGTCGCACACGACGTCGTAGCGGCCGATCAGGTCGAGGACGTTGCCGGCGTCGAGCCGTTCGCCGTACGGCTCGATGTGCACCTCGGGGTTGATGGCGCGCGCGGCGGACGCCGCCGATTCGGCCTTCAGCGCTCCGATCCGGTCGGTGGTATGGGCGATCTGGCGCTGCAAATTCGACAATTCCACCCGGTCGTGGTCCACGATGCCGATGACGCCGATGCCGGCCGCCGCCAGGTAAAGCGCCAGCGGCGAACCCAGGCCGCCGGCTCCCACCACCAGTACGCGTGCCGCCTTCAGCCTCGCCTGGCCGATGCCGCCCACGTCCTGCAACAGGATGTGGCGCGAATAGCGGCGGATTTCGTCTTCGCTGAAGTCGAGATCGAGGTCCATGGGACTAAGATATGGCGAAGCCTCCTCCAGCGACAGGGGATCCGCACGCCGCCATGACCGACCCCGCCCTCGTCCTATTTTCCGGTGGCCAGGACAGCACGACCTGTCTGGCCTGGGCACTCGAGCGTTATCCCCTCGTCGAGACGATCGGCTTCGCTTATGGCCAGCGTCATGCCGTGGAACTCGACTGCCGCGCTCCGCTCCGCGAAGCCCTCGCGACGCTTTGGCCCGGGCGGTTGGGACCGGATCATACGATCGAGCTCACGGCTACCATCCGCGGCCTCGGCGCAACGGCGCTGACCAGCCAAACGGCCATAACGATGACGGAAGAGGGCTTGCCCAATACCTTCATCCCCGGCCGCAACCTGCTGTTCCTTGCCTGCGCCGGCGCGCTCGCCTACCGCCGCGGCCTGCGCTGCATCGTCGCCGGCATGTGTGAAACCGACTACTCCGGCTATCCGGACTGCCGCGACGACACGGTCAAGGCCATGCAGCTGGCGCTGAACCTGGGCATGCGGCGCCGCTTCGTGCTGGAGACTCCGCTGATGTGGTGCGACAAGGCGGCCTGCTGGGCGTTGGCCGAAGCGCTCGGCGGCGCCCGGCTGGTCGAGCTCATCCGAACCGAGACGCATAGCTGTTACCTGGGCGACCGCTCCCACCTGCATGACTGGGGCTATGGCTGCGGCGGATGCCCTGCCTGCGATCTGCGGGCCGCGGGCTGGCAACGCTGGCGCGTGGCACTCGGGTCGGCTTCAATCGCCGCTCCGCGCGCGGGAGATCCGTCATGAAGCTGTTCGCCCCTGCTGTTGCAGTGACCGTCTCGCTGTTCGCACTGCCGGCGGCGGCACAGAGGGGAACCGTCCTGCAGGCACGCACCGCGGGCGAGCTGGCCGAACTTTGCGCCGCCAACCCAAAGGACCCGCTGGGCGAGGCCAGGATCAACTTCTGTCACGGCTTCGCCCAAGGGGCGATCAGCACCGAACTCCGTCGCGCCGACGGCAAGAAGCCGTTTTGCTTCCCGAGCTCGCCGCCATCCCGCACCGCCACCATGAACGAGTTCGTCGGTTGGGTCCGCTCGATGCCGGACCACAGGACGCCGCCGGCGGTGGAGGGGCTGTTCCAGTTCCTGGGCGAGCGCTTCCCTTGCAAGTAACGTAACACAATCCTGCATTGCAGCCCGAGCGGTGGACGCGTCAGATGGTTTGGCGAAGGGGTAACGCGCCCCTCTGATGGAGCGTGTTCGATTATGGACAAGCGACTACTGATTGTAGATGATGACGCGGGCCTAACGCGGATTGTCGCCCTGACCGCGAATACCCTCGCTATCTCCGCCACGCAGATCAACGATCCGCGCCGCGCCCTCGACAGCTTCGTTCAGCTCAGGCCGCAGGTGGTCATCCTGGACATCTTCATGCCGGAGCAGGACGGCATCGATGTGCTCGACGAGATCCTGCTGACCGGCATTCCGACCCAGGTCGTGCTGACCACGGGCGACGGGGATGAACTACTGCGGCTGGCGCAGGACGCCATCCGGTTTCATGGCCGGCCTGAGGCGCCCGTCCTGCAGAAGCCGTTCCGTCGCGCGGAACTGGTCGAGGTGCTTGGCCGGGTGTTCGGCTGACTTTACCGACACCCGCCCGAAGGGCCGCCGCGCGGCGGGCCTCCGTCAGCGCAGCGCTGGATTGTTGCCGATGAAAGTCATGTAAGGCAGACGCGCGACGCGCGATGAAAGCACGGAATACCCGTAGATCAGCGACACCAGCGTGGCGCCGGCGTAGCCGTAGCCTTGGTAACCCAGGCCGAACCACAGGGTGCCACACGTCAGACCGGCATTGAGCACAAAGAATACGATCGTCACCCGCACGAGCTCCCGCCTGAGGTCGAAATACGACAGCATCACCATGACGCAGAGCAGCAGGACGTGGAATAGTGCGCCCAGCGCACCGAAGCGGAAGATCGGCACCATGCTCAGATCGCCTTGCGCCATACCAATCATACCCGGAGCAGCCAGAATGGCCAGATAACACACGGCGGCCTGCAGCACGGCTATGTTGCGCAAACCTTCTCCAAGGACGCGCAGAATGGACGTGTAGTTGCGCTCGATTTCCTTTGCTGTCGCCTGGTTCTCTATGTCCTGGTAGAAACGAAGGTAATGCTCAAAAAATCGCGTTTCGACAGCGACAAGGAACAACGTCGTCGCGGGGACGATGGTCAGATAGGCGAGAAACATGGCACCATCGTAGGCAGGATTGGTCCAGATGCCGCCGGTGACTGCCGCGCCTCCGGGCGCAAACCACATGATCCATTTATCGACCCAGATCGCCGCGTTGTAGAACAAGCCGATTACGGCGAACTGCCAATAACGGCGAAACTCCGCAAAGAACGGAAAGCGGAAGTCCACCGGATACGGGTACTCGGCAAAGATGCGAGCCGCCAGCCCGAAGAAGATCAACGCCAGCCCGGCGGTAAAGCCGCCAAGCATCCCGGCGGCTCCAAAGAAGGGTGCGAGTACGACGGCACAGGTGAAGGCGAGGGCGGTGCCGGCGGCAAAGAACGCGGAGATCGATCCGAAGTTCTGCAGTGCCGACATGAAGGGCGAAGCAACCCAGATCGCTCCGGCGACCTGCAGGCCGATCAGTGCCAGGACACGTTCAGCCGGCGGCATGTCGACGATGAAGCCATAGAACGGAACGCCAAACGCCGCCTGCACGCAGAACAGCAGCGCCAAAGCGCTCAGGAACAAACCGGGAGCCGATTCAGTCTTCTTGGCATAGATACGATCGGCCAGGCATCGGGTCACGACGAGGGCGATCGGGCCCGAGGCCACCAGCGAGAAGCAGAAATTGTATGTCACCACGGCCGTGAAGCGTTGCAGGTCCTGGACCGGCAACATCGCGCGCCCAAGGAACTGCACACCGCCCAGCGCCAGCACGACGAAGAGCCATGGGCCGCAGGAGATGACGGCGGCATGCGAATAGGCACGAAGCCCCGATAAGAGCGTGTCTTCCCGTGCGAGCTTGCGTAGAACGAAACCGACTCCTGCCATCACGCTGCCTTTGCGAAGGATCGGTCCGGCATCGCCAGGTGCTCCTCATAGAGGTCCCGATAGAGCCGATCGACGACCGCCTTGTTGTAGTATCGCTCGGTTCGGCGGCGGATGGCCTCTCCGCAGCGTGCACGCAGATCGCCATCGGTCAGCAGCGCGGCAAGTCCCTTGGCTGTCGCCAGCGGATTTGCCAGCGGCGTAATGAACCCGGCAGGTCCGAGCGGCGGATCCTCGTCGCTTCGTCCCTCGATGATGTCGCGACAGGAGCCGACGTCGGTGGCGACACTCGGGACGCCGGCCGCGCCCGCTTCGAGCAGCACCAGGGGTTGCGCCTCGCTGACGCTGGTCAGGGCGATCGCGTCGACCCGGCCGACATATTCGCGCACATTCACCCGCCCCATGAACGAGAAGGTTTCGCCCAGACCAAGGTGTGCGACCATCTCCTCGCATTCGCGGAAATAGGCCGGATCCTCCTCGGTCGGCCCGAGCAACAGGACCCGCACAGAGGGCACCATATCGCGCAGAATGGCCGCGGCGCGTATGTACGTCTTCACATCCTTGATCGGCACGACCCGTCCGATCAGCGCAACCGTCGGCGGGCGGGGTGAGGTATCGCGAGGAATGCGCGAGTACCCGTCATAGTCGACACCGTTCGGAATGATCATCAACCGGTCGGCCGGAGCCCCGTCGCGAAGCTGCATGACCTGATTCCCGGTGTAGAGCGTGGTGATTTTGGCGCAGGCCTCGTAGCAGGTCCGAGAATAGCCGATGAACACGTCTATCCACACGTCGCGAAGATCACGACGCCGATCCTCGATATCGAGCGAGCCGGTTATCTTGTCGCCCAGCCAGCGGGCCATGACGATTTCCACACGGCGCTCGTTCGTATAGATGCCGTGTTCGGTGAGCAGGCCCGGGCGACCTGTCTCCAGCACGGCTCTGGCCAGCATGAGCCCGGCGTAGCCGGTCGATATGGCGTGGTAGACGCGCGCTCGTGGCAGTTCGGCCAGGAGAACCGAAAACAGCCCGCCGGCCAGTGAACGCCAGCTCCAGAAGTACTTGAGGAAGGAGCTTCCGGAGACCGAGCCTTCGTACATGTGCTGCATGACCTCGAAGGCGGCCTCGGAGTTCATCATCGCCGCACGAGTCGCGGTGCGTGGACGCCGTCGCATCGCCGCTACCAGCTTCTGGAAGTCTGCCAGGCCGCCGCGTCGGAAGAGCCCGGTCAACGGCGCTGCTATTTCGCCGGTCAACCGTTCGATCCGCCGACCGCCGGCCACGCTGCGTTCCGACTGCTGCAGCGCGATCTCGGTCATGCGAATCACGTTCGGCGGCAATTCGAACTGAAGCTGCTTTTTCGAGTCGTCCGCGGAGAGAGCCACGAGATGAAAGGTGAACTGCGATTGTGACTTGATGAGATCGTGCACCCAGGAGGAGACTCCGCCTGCTATGAAGGGGTAGGCGCCCTCCAGGATGAGGCAGATGTCGGCCTCGGGCTCACGCCGCTTCATGGTACCCTCCGGTCGCAATCGTATCGGGCACCCCCGGCATCGCCTGCGCCGCGGCAGCCTCGGACCAAAGCCGCAGCGCTTCACCGGCGCTGTCCGGAAGTGAGCCCGGGTCGATGCGGGCACCGAATTCTCGGCACGCCTCCCGCAGTCGCGCGAACTGACCGCGCCGGAACAGGCAGCCCAAGTAGCTGGCCAAGACGCCCGGTGACGGATCAGGCCGCGCGACAAACGGCTGCAGTCGCAGCATTGCCTCGGTGACACGGTCGAGGCGAAGAAGCAGCCGTGCGGCTTGCTCAGCGACAAGTGGGTCGCCTGGTCGCAGTTTGCCGGCGCCTTCGCAGCATGCGAGCGCCTCGCTCAGTTCGGCGTGCGCGCGAGCTTCGTCGAGGAGACCGGTTGCCGCGTACTCCTCGTGATGTCGTGCAAGCTCTAGAATGGCGTCCGCATCGTGCGGATGTGCGGCACACTCGGTCCGAAGCGCCATCGAGCGACTGAGAAAACCGCCTTCGATCGATGCGGCCGCAGTGGCGGCCTGAACGCGGATCGCCGGCTCGGCATCGTTGAGCGCGCTCTGCAGAGCGGGGGCAAACGCAGGGTCGAACGCGTCGGCGATCATCGCGATCACCACCCGCTTCTGCTGCACAGTCCCCTGCGCCATGATGTCGAGGAAAGAGGCAACGGTACTGCGCTTCGGCGGCCCATCGCCTTGCAGGACGATTCGCCTGTACAGCGCCTGGGCCCGCGTCGCGGTGATCCTGGGAAAAAGCGCCGAATACCATTCTTCGAAAGGGGTCGCGTGCAACGCGTAACCGCGACGCAAGACACTGGTCAACCCAGCGCCCAGCGCTCCCAGTGGTCCCATCGCCAGGGTACACATTGCGAACAGCAGGAGACCCGGACTGCCGTCGCCGCCCGGGGACAGCCACAGGACGCCAAGCACGAACGATAGAAAGACGCCGATATGAGCGGCAACGAGCGCCGGAACCGGCACGATGTTCAGGACAGCCGCTGTAATGATCGCGAGTTCAACCACCATGGCCAGCGACACCGCAGCGCTGGCCGCACCACCCCCCCTGCCTCTTGGCGAGGCCGTTTCTTGTAGCGGGAGTGGCGCTGGAATACTCATCAGAGGCCTATCTGATCTCGAGAAGTGAAGGCGGCTTGTGCGTATCCCGCAACTGCTCGAAACGCTGAGCCTTGGCGAAGGCGGTGCCGATCCAGTCGCAGACGATCTGGAAATTCTGGAATGTGCCGGGTGTGAATTCCTGGAACGGCAGTGCCTCAATCTTCAGCATGCCGAATACCTCGCCGGTCTCTTCGCTGAACAAAGGTCCCGCGAGCAGGCCTTCTTCTGCCAGGATCAATTCGTGCGCCGGATCACTGGCGGTGAGCAATTGTCGTTCGGCCACCACGGCGGCGAAGAGCGGCGAAGCCGCGGTGAACACGCGGCGGAAGTCGTCCTCCGAGGTCCATCCCTTCTTGGCCGCGAGCTCGAGTACACTGCCGTTCAGCAGATAGAACGAGAATTTCTCGGGACCGATCACAGATCGTACCAGGACCGGGATACCGGTCAGCACCTCGATTGTGCTCTGCCGTTCAATTGCGCACGCCGCCGCACGCATCGTCCGCACGGTACGCTGCTGACCGGCCACCAGGACCTCGAGCGTCGTCTTGATACGGGACTGGCGCTCATAGGCGTCGGCAAACGCTCTCGCCTGCTCCTGCGCCTCATCAAGCTCCCGCTGCAGCGCCTCCGCCTTGCGCCGGTGCCCGGCCCGGATCTCGCCGAGAGTGACCGCGGCGATGCACCACAGGACCGGATTATAGCTGATGCGGAGCAGCCAGGCATAAAGATCCTCGTTGAACGCTTGCTCGGGCAAGTTGTCGACCAGCAGCCCCGCACTGCAGAGAACGGCGGCGACAAGCGCCTCGCTCGTGCCGTACTGTGCGGCGATCAGCAGAACCACGATCCAGAACGGATGTGGCGAAACGGCACCGAAGCGATCACCGTTGAACAGGAACCCGTCGATCAGCAAGGCGATCGCGAGCAGGACAAGCGTTTCGGCCAGTGCCGAAGCCCGAAGACCCGCTATGCTGCGCGGCGACCGTTCTCGGCTCTGTTCTGATGCCGCCCGCATCTCAGTGGTACCAGCTCGCGGAACCGGTTGTTGCCGGGCTTCCGGCGGCGCAGCTAACTTGCGTCATTGCTGATCCAGTACCGCGCGGGCCCGCTGCAACGTTCCCTGCTCCATGAGCATGGCCACGAAGTCGGCGCGCAGATTGGTGTCGCCCGGATGTTCGGCCAGCAGGCTTTGATAGAGGTGGTCGGCGTCCGCGTCCTTGCCGAGCCGGTGCAACAAATTCGCCTCGACCGACCTGGCTCGGAAGGACTTGTCGCCTGAGGCGTTCAATGCTGCCAGGCTCCTAGCGAAATAGGCCCGCGCACCGTCCGTATCGCGGTTCCGCGTCGCGATGTTGCCGAGCACCATCAGGGTCTCGTAGTCGCCTCCGCTCGTGGCAACGAAGGCCGTGAGGTGACGTTCCGCTTCCGCCATGTTGCGACGCTGGAAGGCCAGCATTCCGAGCCTGCGCTGCACCGCCGGCCGGTCGCCGCCGGCCGCCACGACCTTGTTCAGAATGCTCCATTCCAGGTCGGTATCCCGCGAGCTCCCGGCCAACTCGGCGAGCCGCTGCAGGCCACTCAGCGATGAGGTTCGTGGGAACTGCTCGCGGACCGTCGCGGCCAGTGCCGCCCGGTCTCCGAGCGCCTCGAGTGCGGTCGCGTAGGCTTCTGCCGCCGGCTCGCGCGCATCCCCGGGGCTGCTGGCGCGGTAGGCGGCGACGGCCCGCCCCGGAGCGCCGCGGTCCACGAGGGTCTTCATCCACTCCGCCTTTTCGGCTCCGCTGGCCCGGCGGGCTCTCGCCTCGATCCAGTCGAGCTGGTCCGGGGAGGGACGCGGGCCCCAGATATACAGCAGCATGCGGACGTCCGGATTCTGCGGCGGCGCTGCTGCCGCCAGTGCCCGGAACACCTGCTCTCCAGGCGGTTTGTCCCCGACCTCCAGCAAGCGAAATGCCAGTTGGCGGCGGAGATCGATGGGCACCGCCGGCTTCATGGCCACCTCGTGCCAGAACGCCGGCAGCTCAGCCCGCCGTCCCGCCGCCGCCGCGGCCTCGCTGTAAACCGCAACCCATTTGACGGGATTCTGTTCCGCAAGCTGGCGCAGCGCCGGCACGACCTCGGGATAGGCCTTCAGCTCGAGCAGAACGGAAACGGCGGCGTCGCGCTCGGATGGCGTTGTCGCCGCGGCGAGGTGTTTCGCCCAAATGCCTCGCAACTCCTCGGCGACCGGCGCACCCTGATGCCAGGCGTCGAGCAGCACGGCCTCGCGCAGGTCATCCGGCACCGTCGCATTCGGCGGCAGCGCCCGTAGCTGGTCCAGCGCTCGGCGCGCCTGCTTCGCGTTCAGCAGGGCGCGGGCCAGCAGTACACCTTCGCTGGCGCCACGCTTGAGCGCGAAGAGCTGCTCCGCTGCCCGAAGCGCCAGGTCCGTGCTCCTCGCATCCATCGCGAGATACACCAGGTCTCGCAGTGTGTCGGGGGAGAGGTTCTTTGCGTCATGCGTGGAAAGCCACGCCACGACCTCGCTGGCCTGCCCCGCAGCCGTGGCCGCAAGCGCCCAGGCACCGTCCGCCGCGGGCGAGGATTGGCGCTGCCGCAATGCATCCAGTGCGCGGGCACCGTCCAGGGGGTGGCCGGAGCGGACGTAGAACCGGGCGATGTCGCTCAGCCGGTCCGGCGGCAACGCGGGCTCGGACAGTGCGCGTTCAAGGACGTTCAGCACGACATCGATGCGCCCCAGCCGAAACTCCACATCGGCGAGCTCGAGCATCTGTTCCGGCTTGCCGGCGATCTCCCGTGCGGCGCGCTCGCTCCAGTGCCGTGCGGCCTCCATGTTGCCGAGCGCCAGCTGGAGCTGCGCGGCAAGCACCGAGTCGGAGTTCAGAAAGCCGTCCCCCGTGGTGCCCAGAATGCGCCGGATCGCATCCGTGCGCCCGCTCGTCAGGGCGATACGCGAGAGACCCGCCAGCAGGTCTGGCGCCAGGCGCCGCAGTCCTGCGATCTCCGCCGCCGCCATCGCCCGGTCTGTGTCCCGCAGAGCCACGGCGAGCCGCAGCCGCAACAGCGCGACGTTTGCCGAACCGGTCGCGCCCAACTGCTCGAGGCGGGTCAGTGCCTGCTCGGGATGACCCGCGTCGCTCTCCGCTTGCGCGAGCGCTGCGACCAGTTCCGGCGCCGCACCCGACCCGGCAAACGGTTGCAGCAGGGCGACCGCGAGATCCGGGCGGCCTCCGGCGCCGAGCGCGCCACCAATGATCGGCGCGACACGCGGCAGATCGTTTCGATCGGCGAGCCACTGCTGCGCCCTCTGCAGCGCGTGCTCGGCATTTCCGGCGGCCAGCAGCATGCGGATCTGCAGCGCGACCACGCTGGCATCCGCCGCGGCGGGGTAACGCTCCGCCAGGCTCTGCAGGACCGCCGCGCCCGCCGCCGGATCGCCTGCCGCCTGTTCTGCCTGCGCCAGGCCCACGTAATCGACCGGCTCTGCCTTGAAACGTTCGACCAGCGCCCGCAGGGCCTGACGCCGATCCTCCATCCGGCCGGCCTCGCCCAGGAGCCGTGCAAGCTCCCGTTGCCACTCGACCCTGGGCGCGATGGCTTGCAGTGCCTGCAAGGTCGTCAACAGGCCGTCGTTCAATCCCGCGTCGCGCTGCAGACCGGCAAGCATCTCCAGCACGGCGCGATCGCCAGGCCGCTCTGCCGCAAGGCCCTCGAGAAGCTTCGCCGCGGCGGCGCCGTCGCCCGCCCGCGCAAGCGCACGCGCAAGCGCCGACAGCGTGGCCGGCGAACGATCCCCACTATCCACCATTCGCTGGAGCGCGGTGACAGCGCCCTGCGGGTCTCCGGCCTGCATCCGCAGCAGGGCCATTTCCCGCCCGTGCGGGATCAGGGTCAGGGTCACGCCGACCGCGAGCGCGACCAGCGCCAACAACGGAAGCTGAGATCTCCTCAGCGCTGCGGAATATATCATGGCTCGGGCACGACCTGGGTTAAGTCGCGGGTGCCCACGTAGGGGATGAAGCCGTTGGTTCGCTCCAGCGCGTAGATGCGCGCGATCCCTCGTGGGTCGTCCGGGTTCCAATAGTCCAACGAAAACAGGCGCAGTTTCGGGTCCCGCCGTTGGGCATCCCGCATCCGATCGACCTGCCACTGGTAGTCGGCGTCGGTCGACTTCTTGTAGGCGCCTGAGCTCGGGTCGTAGGTTGCGAACACGCTCTCCCCGAGCAGCATGTCGAACGTTCCCGCGGCGTGCGGCAGCACCGCGTAGCCGCGATTGACCATGAGCGGGACGCCGGGGAAGCGCTGGCGGACAGCGCGCAGCAGGTCCGCTGCCGCGTTCACCATTCCCGCGAATCGCACGGGGGACTGCCTTTCAAGGAACTCGGCATCGTCGAGCGTGTCGAAGAAGACGCCGTTGAAGCCTTTCGCCAGGATCGCAGGCACCAGCCTTTCGATGACCATCGTGTGCCAGCGCCGGTCGCGCAGATCGATGAACCGCGCATCCGGCCAATTGGGGTTGGGGAGCAGCAGCGATCCGTTGGCCTGGAGCTCGGCAACATAGTCGCGCCTGCCATGCACTTCGCCGAGACTGAGATAACCGAGCATGATTGCGCCCGCGCGCCGCTTTGCGATTGCCGCGGCGGGAACATCCGCATCGAGCACCGCTACGTCGTAGTTGCCTGCCTCCGAGCCGACATCGGCGCCGTAGTTGATCATGAACCGGGGATGGCCGTGCGCCTGGCTGCCCGGCAGCCTGCAAAGCAGGCCAAGGGCGACGCCGGCGAGGAACGTCGTCACCGACCTCCTCCCATGAGAGTGTGTGCGCCGCAACGGATCGTGGTCCGCGCTGCCGGGCGCCATCGCGCGGTGCTCACGTCGAAGCGTGCGCAATGTTCGTTCAGGCGACCGCACGGACATCCGAGTACCTCCCTTTCCGCATGTCCGGGGCGACCTGGCCAAGGGCATTGCCGGTCCGCGAAGACGTCGGCAGCGTTCTCAGCAGCCCTTCAGTCAGGCTGGTGCGGGCCGCGAAACCAAGCGCCGCGCGCGCTCCCGACGGATCGCCGCACGAGACCCGGATGTCTCCCTGTCGTGGCGGCGCGTATGCAATGCTGGGAGTGATCTTCAGCGTGTGCGCGATGGCTCTGACCAGGTCACGAATGGCCGTCGGTCTGCCCGTGCACACATTGTAGCTCCGGGCCTCCGCCGTCGTATGCTTCATCGCGGCAAGCAGCGCCTGGACCACATCGGCCACAAAGACGAAGTCGCGCGACTGACCACCATCGCCGTGGATGACGATCCCGCGCCCGGCCCGCAGCCGATCGCAGAAAATCGAGATCACGCCCGAATAGGGCGAGGCTGGGTCCTGCCGGGGGCCATACACGTTGAAGAAGCGCAATCCACACGTAGGCACGCCATGCACATGCCAAGCCACGAGACCGTGCAGTTCGCTGCCGAGTTTGTCGGCGCCGTATGCCGACAGCGGGCGTGTGGCGGCAGCCTCGTTCAATGGCACGTTCGGATTGTCGCCATAGATCGCCGCGGAGGATGCATACACCACCGGAATGGCAGCGCCCCATTTTGCCCGCCTGGCGGCGTCGAATACGGTTATGCTGCCGGTGAGATTGGTCCGATGGGTCCCGCTCCAGTCGATGTTGCTGCGCTCCACCGAAGCCACCGCCGCGAGGTGGAAACAGCCGTCCATCCCACGCATCGCGTTGGCCATCAGGTCGGGATCGGCGACATCGCCCCTGAAGAGCTCGGCCGCTGCCGGCTTGTTTTCCATGCGGCCCGTGGACAAATCGTCCAGAATGCGTACCGAGTGGCCCTGCGCGATCAGCGCGTCGGAAAGATGCGAGCCGATAAACCCGCAACCGCCAGTGACAAGATAGCCAGACATCGATTTCTTCCTAAGATTTGGGTTCTATATCGAAACTATGGCGAAACGCATATTGTACTTTCGGGGGCGATCAGCCTGATTGCTGATCGCCCACGGCGTCTCAGCTCGGTCGTGCCGCGGTTTGCTCCATGTCCTTTTCTCGCGACCGGATGCACCGGTGCGTTTGCGCTGTCTCCCTCAGTTATGGGTCAAGATGGTGCCCACCGCGCCGTCGGAGGCCAGATGGAAGCCGGACGCCGCCCAGGAACCCGTGAGGGTGAACACCGACCTGGTCAGGCCCGAAGCCACCGTGACCTTGGTGTTGGCCCCGCTCCCGACCGCGGTCACCGTGGCACCCGCAAAGGCGATATTCGTCAGGTCGATTGCGTCGCTGGCCACAAATCCCTGGATGGTGTCCCCGTTCAGATGCGCAGCGGTGTCACTGAAGGTGTCGGACCCGCCCGAGTAACCGATCAGCGTGTCGGTGCCCGCGCCGCCTGTCAGCGTCTGGTGGGCCCCGCCGGCCTGGATCGTGTCGTTGCCGCCGCTGCCGATCGCGGTGATGAACGACATCTGGTTGAGCTGCAGCAGGCTCACCGCACTGAGCTTCACCGTCGCGACATCGGTAGCTGCGTTCAGTGCGATGGTGCCGCCCGACGTGATCTGCAGCGTGCTGTTGGCGCCCAGACCGCTGATCGCGGCGCCCGCATTGGCCGCGGTGGCCTTGATCGTCTCGTTGGCGCCACCCGCGATCACGCTCTGCGTTGGTGCACCGAGGGTGATCGTATCGCCGCCCGCGCTGCTGCCGCTGATCTGCAGCCCGGCCGTGGCATTGGCGGAGAATTTGGCGGTCGTCGCCAGTTGCACGGCGTTGATGCCGGCAATTTTGCTGCCCATCGTCGCATTGCCGCCGCCGGTCACCACCAGCGTGTTGCTGCCGCTGCCGCCGTTGATGGTGACATTGCCGATGGTGCCCTTGGTGACGTTGTAGACGTCATTGCCGCTGCCGCCGTTCACCGTCTCGCCATTGCCCAGGGTGACCGTGTCGTTGCCAGCGCCCAGGTTGATCACATCGGTGTTGTTCGCGCCGATGATGGTGATGCCGGACGACGCATCACCGGCGGTCACGTTCACCGTCGAGTTCAGGTTGTTGCGCAGCGTGATCGTCTGCGCATCGGCCCCCTTCCCCTCCTGCGCGGTGATCACCTGCATGTTCGTCAGCTTGGTCAGCGCCGCGAGGTTGAACGCGCCGCCGCCGGACAGTACCAGGGTGTTGGTGATGCCGGTGCCCGTGCCGCCGGTGATGCTGTCGCCCGGCAACAGCGTGGCGGCGGTGGCGACGATCGTCGTGCTCACCGGCCCGGTGCTGATGGTCACCGGCGTGGTTGGCAGCGTGACGGTCGAGCCGGTGGTACTCGGCACGAACACCAGATCCGTGCCACCGCCCCCGGTGGTATCGGCCGCAAGGGCGAACTTGCCCTGATACGATCCGGAGAGGGTGATCTTCGTGGTCGTGGTGCCGCTGGTCAGCGTCACTACCGTGCTGGTGGCGCCGACCGTGGTCTTGCTGATTACCGCGGTCCCCGGTGCCAGGTCGGTGATGTCGATCACGTCGCTGGGCAGCAGGTTGGCGATCGTGTCGCCGTTCAGGTTCGCCGCGGTGTCGCGGAAGATGTCGCCGCCGGCGCTGGAGCCGGTCAACGTATTGGTGCCCCCGCCACCGGTCAGCACTTGGTTGGCGCCGCCGGCGGTGATCTTGTCGGCACCGGCGGCGCCGACGATCGTCAGCCCGGCCGAGGCGTTGGCGGTGAAGGTTGTCGCTGAGGCAAGCTGCACCGTGGCGATGCCGGTGATGCCGGCGCCCATCACGGCGGTGCCGCCGCCGGTGACGCTCAGCGTGTTGCTGCCCTTCGTGCCGCCGTCGATGGTCACGCTGCCAAGCGACGTCGACGCGACCTTGAAGGTGTTGTTGCCGCCGCCGCTGTGCACCGTCTCGCCCGCGCCCAGCGTGACCGTGTCGTTGCCGGCGCCGAGATTGATCACGTCGCTGTTCGCCGCGCCGATGATGGTGATGCCCGGCGAGGCATCGCCCGCGGTGTCCGAGGCCACGTTCACTGTCGCGTTCAGCCCCGCGCGCAGCGTCACCGTCTGCGCGGTGGCGCCCCTGCCTTCCTGGGCGGCGATGGTGGCGATGTTGCTCAGCGTCGTGGGCGCTGCCAGGTTGAAGGTGCCACCGCCCGACAATTGCAGCATGTTGGCCGCCGTACCGCCGTTGATGGTGTCGCCGGTGCTCAGCGTGTTGGTCTTGGCGACGATCGTGTTGTTGGCCGCACCGCCGGTGACGGTATCCTTGCCCGTGGTCAGGGTGAACACCGAGCCCGGCGTCACCGTCACCGCGATGCTCTGCGGTGCGGCGGCGACACCGAAGCTGTCCTTGGCATTGAGCGTGATGGTGTCGGACGGCGCCGTGCCGTCGGTGTCGGAGAGCGTCGCGAGCGCGCTGTTGACCGCCGCCAGCGATCCGCTGATCGTCAGGCTGGTGGTCCCCGAGCCCGACACCCCGGTTCCGGTCGCCGACAGCAGGCCGTTCGTATCGGTCAGCGTGACGGTGAAGGTCTCGGTATCGATGCTGGCGACTTCCGCCAGGCTGATGCCGGCGATCGGTGCCGCCACGCCCTGATTGACCGTGACCGAGGCCGGCGCCGTGAACGTCGGAGCGCCGACATCGGTGGCGATCACCGTTGTCGTGCTGTCGGTGGCGGTGGCCAGCGCCGTATCGGTGTCCACGATGGTGAACGTGGTGGTGACGGTCTGGCCCGGCGCGACCTGATTGACGGTCGGTGTGAACAGAAGGCCATCCAGCGCCGCGGTGACCGCGGCGGCAGTGCCGGTGACGGTATAGACCCCCGTGGTGGCATCGTAGGTGCCACCGCCCAGGTTCGACAGAGTGCCGTTCGCCGCGGCGGACAGCGTGACCGTCAGTGTCTCGGTCTGGTTGGCATTCGGATCGCCGATCGTGACCTTGGAGAATGGCGAGATGGCCGCCAGATCGGCCGTCGCCTGACCCGCGAGGGTGCCGCTGATCGTCGGGGGAGCTGCAAGCAAGATCGAAACGTCATTCTCGCCCGTCGAGGTCAGCGAAAGGTCGAGCTCCTTTCCGGACTGACCGATCACCGTCGCCCCGGTGACGATGGGGGTAACCGTGGTGTTCGCGAGGTCGATCTTGACCTCACCAGTACCCACCATGGAGAAGTTGAGGTTGAGACCATCGCCTGTGACTGAGAGCAGGTCGCCGCGCATGGGCAGCGATGCGATGTGGGTGACGGCATCCTGGGTTGCGCCGAGGTTGATGGTGAACGGGCCGCCATTTCTTGGCAGG
>DATBKQ010000246.1:0-2288 GCA_036555825.1 Acetobacteraceae bacterium
CCGCGCACCACGCGCAGCGAGTACGGCCGCGGCTTCAACGTCACGTACTACTGCTCCGACTTTTGTAAGGGCAACGCCATCGAGGCCGAAGCCGCCCGCGTGAACGGAGGCTGAGATGCGCTGCTGGTGCGGCAAGCACACGCTCGGCTCCGAACGGGCGAATTTCGTCTACGACGGCGTGCCCAGTTGCAGCTTCGCGTGCTTTTCGCTCGCGGAGCTTCTTGCCAGGAAGACGGAGAAAGCCGATGGCGTGGGAGATACAAGAACTGGACTGGAACCGGTCGCAGCCGCCTGACAAGCCGAAAGGCTCGTGGTTCTGGGCGCTCGCCATCGCAGTGGGCCTGGTGCTCATGGGGGTGGGTATTGCCCACGCACACAGCGCCGATCGGCCCGAGCTCAACGATTGGCTCATGGCCCAGCGAAATCAAATCGACGGTGTATGCTGCGACGGCAATGATCTCGTGCAGCTCTCCGACAACCAGTGGCGCATTCAGGGCGACCACTACGAGGTGAACTGGCGCGGAGCGTGGGAAGAAGTCCCGAACTACCGCCTCACCAAAGACCCTGGGAACAAGTTCCCCACCGCCCTGCTATGGGTCTACAAGCAGCACGTCCAGTGCTTCAAGCCTGCGTTTCTATGGTAGCATGAGAGAGGACGTTTCCTCTCCGTCCTCAACTCGCTCAATTACGAATAAGGGCTTTGTTGATGTACATGTTATTGGCCCCCGCCAAGGCGTAGCAGCGCCGAGTCTACCCGCAGCAGCAGACGGACTGCGCGGTGTGCGGGATCGTCAGCGACGGCCTGGCCGAGCTCCGGCTCGGGTTCCGCGGTGGAGGATGCCGCCAGGGACCGGCTACCGAGACTGTCGATCAGCGACGACAGAGTTGCATCGATGCGTGCCAGGGTCTGCCGCGCCGTGAGGGCCAGTGCGGGATCATCCAGCGCTACCCCTTGCAGGCAGATGTGGCCAAGTTCGCGCGCCCATTGTTCGCAGCCCTCCAGCAGCAGCAGACGGCGATGCAGCGCCTCGTTGCGCGTCAGCGGATGGGTGGATTGTTCGGATCGCGCGATCGCCTCGAGCTCGCGGAACCGCTGCTCCGCGGACAGGATGTTGGCGGTGAGTTGCGGCGCGGGTTGGCCGTCCAACAGGACGCGCGCGGCGCTGTCCGCCGACAGGCCCAGCGCACGCAGGAAGGCGACAGTCGCGTCGCGTGTCGCGGCATACTCGCGGCGCACCAGCACCACGCTGGCCACGACGGCACCGCAGGCCGCGCCAGCCGCGGTCTCCTTCAGGCGAAGCAGCAACAGGTCGGGCGGAAAGTAGCCGAGTAGCCCGAACATCAGGCCGAGGATGATGGTGATCCAGAATACCATGACCCCGAACCCCGCGAGATTGGCCTGGAAAGCCAGGAACACCGCGAGCACGATCGCCGCCAAGGTGATCATGTCGTGGCCGGACAGCAGCGTGCCGGCCAGAGCGCCCACGATCGCGCCGCTCGCCGTGCCGATCATGAACTGCACCCCCTTGGCAACTGACTCGCCACGCGAGCGCGTACCCTGGAACATCACGTAGGCGGCGAAGGCGGCCCAGTACCAGCGATTGGGTGACACCAGTTCACCGCTGATGATCGCGAGCGCGGCGGCGATCGCGGTCTGCACCGGGGGGCGCAGGCCTGGGGCAGCCACAACCGGTGGGGCCGTGGCCGGTGTCAGCGCAACGCTCGCCGCCTCATGCAACGCATGGTCCAGCAGTCCCAAAGCGCCGGTCAGCGGTGTCGTCGAGTGGATCGCCGGCGGCTCGACCCGATCCAGCAGAGCCCGCAAGCGTGCGAGCAGTGCGGGCCGGTCGGCTGGCGTGCCCACGTTCTGCAGCGCCACGCGCGCGGTGCGTTCAGTGGCGAGCTCGATCGCGAGCAGTTGCAGCCACCGGCCGCCCTGACCGGCGGTGACGCGCGCCTGCGCGAGCATGACGATCTCACCAACGCGATAGACGGTGCGGCGAAGTTCGGCGCGCGCCTGGCGGGTCCAGCCGCCCGCCTCGATGGCCGCGGCAATCTGGCGCAGCACCCGGTCGATCACGCCATGCAGCGCGCGCCGCAGGCGTTTCAGCTCGGCCTGCGGCCGCTCGGGCAGCAGGACAAGGCGGATCAACGCGGCATCGCCGGCGGCGATCAGCAGCACGACCAGCCGGACCGGCAGCGTCTCGGGCGGCTGGCGCGTGACCAGGCCGATCATGTAGGCGATCAGGCCGACGATGCCGAGTGAGGCATAGCGCGGGCTCTTCGCC
>DATBKQ010000247.1:0-6112 GCA_036555825.1 Acetobacteraceae bacterium
GAAGAAACGGGCGCAACCGACGCCACTCGACATCGCGGCGCAGCATCCAGACGCTCAACGACTGGTTGGCCAGGCTGCAAAGCAGCATGATCTGCACAACCGTCACAGGGTCATGGCGAAACTGAAACAGCATCGCCCCGCACAGGGCGGAGAAGGCAAATCCCGCGAGGCTGGAGAGCAAGGATGCGGCAAACACCGCGGCCGTGGTCAGTTCCGCCGCCGAGGGTTCCTGCAAGGCGACCAGAAGCACGATGTAGACCGGCACCGCGAATAGGCACGCGAGTGGCATAAGTGCCTGGCTGCGCAGTGCGCCGATCGACTGCATGACGTTCTCCCTGCCCGGTCGTTGCCGGATTTGCACCGCCACTGCCGTGGCGGCTGTGACTTGCTTCACACCGGTCGGCTGAGTCGCCCGGTAATCGTTGTGGTCTCTAACGTGTCGCGAGGCCGCCCAATCCCCGGGGCTGTGGCGTCTCTTACTGCGGGGTCCGCATGCTGTCTTCTCATTCAGCGCAACCAGGATTCGCAATCGCTGCAGACCAGGCCGGGCGCGCGCGACCGTCGCCGACACCGGGTAGGGCCTTCAAGGTTTCGCTCGCCCCAAAGGTTGTTGCGAGGTCGCATGGCGCAACCGGCTCGCATGCGTTAGTTTCAAGGACGAACTC
Organism: Acetobacteraceae bacterium; assembly: GCA_036555825.1. Classification (GTDB taxonomy): domain Bacteria; phylum Pseudomonadota; class Alphaproteobacteria; order Acetobacterales; family Acetobacteraceae; genus JAMXLO01. Next base: position 666 of record DATBKQ010000247.1, read on the forward strand.
ATGAGGCAGGGCGCGGATCAGGATGGGCCGCCATCCGATGGCGGGACCGACAGGTGTGGACAAGCGCGCCCGGTGCCGGCGCGACCGGAAGCCACCCCCATCCAAGTCGCGACCACGGCGCTGGCGGTCGACCACCTTCGCGAAACTGACCGGTTCGCGTATTGGCGCGAGCAATGGTGCCAGGGCACGGTCGGCGTGACGGGTGAGCTCGTCCCCGGCGAGAGGGGCGGCTTTTACGCCCGCGCGAGCACGTGGACCGCGCCTTGCGTAATCCGGCTGCGGTGCGAAACCGGCCCTTTTGCGGTATCGCGCGGGTTACCCGAGATCAACCGGCATGGTTGGGAAGATTGGATCTGGCTGCATCAGGAGATGAGCGACGGCGCCATGTTCGAACATGCCGGCAACGAGTTCATCATGCGCCCGGGCGACCTGCTGCTCATTGATCCGACGGTCCCGTTCTCCGGCCGGCCTCGCAGCGTGCATGACTATCGCCGTTGGTTTCTGCCCCGTGCCTGGGTCGAGCCGCACCTGCCATCGGCGCGCCGGCCGCTCTCCGCTCAGCTCACCGGATCGCACGGCGTCAACGCGCTGCTACGGACTTACCTGCACGCTCTGAACGACGCGATGCACAACTACGACGCGGTCGAGTTGCCGGGAGTCATCGACAACTTTTGCCGGCTTCTCGCATTGGCCTGCGGAGGCGGCGATCAACGCGCCGCGACGCGGACCGCGAAATTGCGACAGGTCATGGATTATATTGCGCTGCATCTGCCGGAGCCGGATTTGACGCCGGCGAGCGTGGCCGCCGCGATGAGGATTTCGGTTCGGCAACTGCATCTGCTGTTCGAGCCGACCGGTACCAGCTTCGCGGAGCACGTGCTGGACCGCCGGTTGGAAGAATGCCGCGCGATGCTGCAAGGCCCGTCCGGCAGAGACCGGTCCGTCACCGAGATCGCCTACGCCTGGGGCTTCAACAACCTCGCCTCGTTCTATCGGGCTTTCCGCCGGCGCTTCGGTGTCAGTCCCGGCAACCTGCGTCACCGTTGAGTTGTCGGCGTTGAACAGTCATGCTTGGCAGATTGCGCGGAGCGGATGGACGTAGCAGGTTTCGTCTGCTGCGCCAGCGAGATTGCTTCGCTTCGCTCGCAAATGACAGCGGCACGGCGAGACGAGGAAGCACGCATGACCCGATCGGCGGCTGACATAGTTCGCGAGTATGGACCCTTTCCAGGGACCGGCCACGTGCACGGGGTCACGTTCGACGGCCGGCACCTCTGGGTTGCCTCCGGCGACCGGCTGAACGCCATCGATCCGGTCAGCGGGAAGACCGTGCGCGCGATCGATATCGCCGCGCAAGCCGGAACGGCGTTCGACGGACGCCACTTGTTTCAGATCGCCGAGGATTGCATCGAGAAGATCGATCCCAACACCGGCCGCGTGGTGGCCGCGATCCCGGCGCCCGGCGGGCGCGGTGCCTCGGGCCTCGCGTGGGCCGAAGGCACCTTGTGGGTCGGACGGTATCGGGATCGCAAGATCCATCAGATCGATCCGGAAACAGGGGCAATCCTTCGCAGCATCGAGTCGAATCGTTTCGTGACCGGCGTCACCTGGATCGATGGAGAGCTTTGGCACGGCACCTGGGAAGATGACCGGAGCGAACTGCGGCGCGTCGATCCGCGCACCGGGGAGGTCATGGAAACCTTGGAGATGCCGCCCGGTATCGCTGTGTCGGGGCTCGAATCCGACGGCGCCGATCAGTTCTTCTGCGGCGGCGGAAGCAGCGGCAAGGTGCGAACCGCCCGCCGGCCGAGGCGGGTCAACGCGTCGCGCGAGGGACCCGGGCAGCCGACGCTGTCGTCGTGACCAGGGGATGAATCGCAGGTGGATCGCGTCAGCCTCTGCCAGCCAGGCTCCGCGCGATCGCTTTGCTCGCGGCAGCGGCGAGGTGCAGTTGCGCCGCGCGATCGTGCAATCGCCGCGAGCGCCCGGCGGTCGTCGCGGCAAGCCGCAGCAGCCGCCGGGTTGACCAACTGAATGCCCAAGGCCGGTCCGGTGCGCCGGAAAGCGGCGCCAGGAGAACCGGCTCGCGAAGCGTGGGCGCGCGGGCCACCCGAAGCGGCGCGCCATGCCGCGGCAGCAGCCGCCTGACCAACGCCACCAGATCGGGGATCGCGACCGGCGCCGGGAGAAACTCGCCGATGCCATCCGCGTGCGGCTTCATTTCGGCACGCGCAGTGAACACGACGCGGATGCCGGGCCGCCGGTTGCGCGCCATCAGCGCCAACGCGACACCGTGGGGCTTACCGCCCGGATAGTTCACACGCGTGATCAGAAGTTCCACCGTTGCGTCCGCGTCGAGCGCATCGAGCGCCTGCATAGGATCGGTGAACACCGCAACGTCGTACCCCGCACCGCGCAGCGCGGACGCCGATTCGCTGGCAAATCTCGCCGCATTATGGACGAGGACGATCTGCCCCGGCATGTAACCCCCTTCACGCCGCGACAATGGTACGGACCCGTGAAGTCTACACGATAATCTGAAATGCCGTCGAGAGCGGCCTTTTCGCGTGCCTGCCCTGGGTTCACCGGTCGTCGATCACCGGGTTCGCCGCCACCGAAGGCCTCGCATCGAAAGTCGCCTGCCACGCCGCGAGCTGCGGATGACCGTCCCGCCAGCGCAGATCGCCGAAGCGGAAATCGAGATACGACAGTGCAACGCCAATGCCGATGTGGCCGATCGTCGGCGCATCGAATTGAAGCGCCGCCGCTTCCGCTTCCAGCGCATCGACGCACGCACGCAGCTTGCCGTGCCACAGCGCGATGTGCGGCCCGCTCTGCCGCTCCACCGGGCGGAACCGCTCGCCGAGCCACGCCAGCGCGATGTCCAGTATCCCGTCCCCCAACGCGAGCCGTCGCAGCGCGGTCAGGCGCTCGGGCCACGCCGGATACAGCTTCGGTCCGTCATGCAGTCCGTCGAGGTACTCGCAGATCACCGGCGAATCATACAGCACCGTTCCATCGTCCAGCACCAGCGTCGGTATCTTTCCCAGCGGGTTCTGGCGCATCAGCTCCAGATGCGGTGCCGTGCCTCCCACCACCGTACGCACCGTCTCGATCCGATCCGCGAGCCCGAGTTCATGCGCAACGATCATCACCTTGCGCACATAGGGCGAGCGCGGTGACCAGTGCAGTTTCATCGTACCTGTTCCCTCACCGCCATGTCCTCGATCGCCGCACTGTGGCATCCTGCGCCGATGGAGGGAACGCGATGAACTGGATCGAGGTTAACGGCACCAGCCTGCGATATGAGCTCTCCGGCAGCGGCCCGACCACGCTGGTGCTGGTGCACGAGATGGGCGGCACGCTGGAGAGCTGGGACCAGGTGCTGCCCGCGCTCAACAACACCCGCCAGGTGCTGCGCTACGACACGCGCGGCGCCGGTTTGTCCGAAAAGATCCACGGGCAGGTCACGTTCGACGACATGGCCGACGACCTCGCGGCGCTGCTCGATGCGATCGGTATCGCGGGCACGGTGGCCCTCGCCGGCACCGCGGTCGGTGGCGCGATCGTCATCCATTTCGCCATCCGGCACGCCGCGCACGCCGCCGCTTTGGTGGTGACCAGCCCCGCCACCGGGGTCGCCGCGGATCGGCGCCAGGCCACGCTGGACCGTGCCACGGCCGCCGAAACGCACGGCATGCGCGGCATCGCCGAGGCGGGCATCGCCAACTCCTATCCGCCCGAGGTGCGTCACGACGCCGAGCAGTTCCGCAAATTCCGTGCCCGTTGGCTCGCCAACGATCCGCGCAGCTTCGCCGCGATCAACCGCATGCTGGCAGACTCCGCTGTCTCCGAGGAGCTGCCTCGCATCGCCTGTCCCACGCTGGTGATCGGATGCAGGCACGACAGGCTGCGTCCGCCGGCCGCGACCCGGGCAATGGCCGAGCAGATTCCCGGCGCGCAATACCTGGAGATCAATTCCGGCCATTTCGCCGCCATCCAGACACCGGGCCTGGTGTCGCAGGCGTTCCACGGTTTCCTGTTCGCGCTCGGGTACTGACGGCTGGGCGCGCACGTTGATCCGGGGCTGTTCAAGCCGGCCCTGATTATCCTGGCGGCCGCGGCCATCGTGATCCCGTTGTTCCACCGGCTGCGCGTCAGCCCGGTCGTCGGCTTCATGCTGGTCGGCGTCGCGGTCGGTCCGTTCGGCCTGACGATGCTGGCCGACCGCGCGCCGCCGCTTGGCGCGATCACGCTGAACAACCCCGGGATGATCGCGCCGATCGCCGAACTGGGCGTCAGCACGATGATGTTCATGATCGGCCTGGAGATGTCGCTGGAGCGCCTGCGCGTGCTGCGGCGCCTGGTGTTCGGCCTGGGCCTGCTGCAGTTTGTGGTGTGCGCCGCCGTGCTCGCCGCACTTGCCTTCGCGCTGCACGCCTCGCTCATTTTCGCCGCCATCATCGGGCCGGCGCTGGCGATGTCCTCCACCGCGGTCGCCGTCCAGGTGCTGGCGCACGAGAGGCGTCTCGGCACCCCGGTCGGCCGTGCCTCGCTCGCCGTGCTGCTGCTGCAGGACCTCGCCGCGGTGCCGGTGCTGTTCCTGATCAGCGTGTTCGGCGCCAGCGGCGGCTCGTTCACCTGGTCGATCGCCGAAGCGGTCATCGTTGTTTTCGGCCTTATCGTCGCGGGCCGCCTGGTCCTGCGTCCGCTGTTCCGCGGCGTCGCGCGCACCGGCAGCCCGGAGCTGTTCGTCGCCGCCTGCCTGCTGGTGATCCTCGCCACCAGCCTTGCCACCGCGATTGTCGGGCTGCCGATGGAACTCGGCTCGCTGATCGCCGGCCTGCTGCTGGCCGAGACCGAAGTCCGCCGCCAGATCGAGGTGACCATCGAGCCGTTCAAAGGGCTGCTACTCGGCGTCTTCCTGATCTCCGTCGGAATGAGCCTCGATCTCGCCGACATTGCCGCCGACAGCCTGCGCGTCGTGATCGGCAGCGTCGCACTGGTGGCGATCAAGGCGGCGATCATCGCCGGCCTGGCGCGCGCCTTCGGTCTGCGCTGGCGCACCGGCATACAGGCCGGCCTGCTGCTGGGGCCAGGTGGCGAGTTCGGCTTCGTCATCCTGGGCCTCGCGCGCACCGAGGGCCTGATCGGGGCCGATACCCTCCGCTTTCCGCTGGTCATCACCGCGGCGACCATGGCCTCCATTCCGCTGCTGTCCGCGCTGGGCCGCCGCATCGCGCACCGCCCCGCCGCACCGCCGATTGACCCCGCTCTGCTGGCCGGCCCGCCGGACGACGCAACCGCGCGCGTGGTCATCGCCGGCTTCGGCCGCGTGGGGGCGACCGTCGCGTCGCTGCTCGAAGCGCACGGCGTGGCCTATGTGGGCGTGGACCGCGACACCGACCGGGTGGCGGCCCAGCGGAAGCTGCATCGGCTGGTGTACT
>DATBKQ010000248.1:0-3536 GCA_036555825.1 Acetobacteraceae bacterium
CTGACCTGGCGCTACATCGTCATCCCGCAGGTACGGCAGGGCTTGTTGGAACGCCGCGTTCGGCTCGACCCGCTGCTGGCCTATCAGCCGCCATGGGGCCCCGGTCGCGTCGACACCTTCAATCCCTACAAGCTCATCCAGTTCCACATGGCATGGGACAGCCTCACCCCGCGGGAGCGTGTGGGCACCGCCGATTTTCCCTCGATCTTCAATCAGGGTCCGCGGGAAGGCATGCATCTGCACTGGGACGGCAACAACACCTCGCTCGCCGAACGCAACCTCAGCGCCGCCCTCGGCGCCGGCGTGACGGTGCAGTCGGTCGATCACGCCGGCATCGAGCGCGTCGCCCACTGGCTGCTGGACCTGCGCCCGCCGCCGAGTCCGTATCGGCCCGACAGCGCGAAAGTGGCGGCCGGTCGCACGATCTACCTGAGCGAGTGTGCCGGCTGCCACGGCTACCAGGACAGCAACGGCTACGTGTTCAAGGGTGAGCAGATCGGCCAGGTCGATCCCAATGCGAAGCTGAAGGCCGATCCCGGCCGCCTGGACAGCTACACCCAGCGCTTCCGCGACATGCAGCTTACGCTGTTCAGCGGTACGCCCTATCAGTTCAAGTACTTCACCAAGACCGACGGCTACGCGAACCTGCCATTGGACGCTCTGTGGCTGCGCGCGCCCTATCTGCACAATGGCTCGGTGCCGACGCTCGCCGATCTGCTGTCGCCGCCGGATCAGCGGCCGAAGGCGTTCGTGCGCGGCCTGGACGTGCTGGATCCGGAGAAGGGCGGCTTCCAGGCGCCGCCATGCACCCCGGCGCAGCCGCCTGCCAATGGCTTCTGCTTCGACACCGGTCAGACCGGCAACGGCAATGGCGGCCATGCCTATGGCACCGATCTTCCACCTGACCAGCGGGCCGCCCTGCTGGCCTATCTGCTGACATTCTGACCCATGCAGACACAATCCTGCCTGACCTGGTTCCGCCGCATCATGTGGCTCGGCATCGTCGCCAACATCGTGGTTGCCGCGATCAGCATTGCCGCCACCCCGGCGGTGCTCGATCTGCTGCATCTTCCGCTCGCGCAACCGTTGGTCTGGCCACGTTTCGCCGCCTTCCTGCTGATCCTGCTGTCGATCTTCTACATCCCCTCGGCGCTGGACCCGCTGCGCAACCGGTTCGCGGCGATCTTCGCCGTGATCTGCCGGTTCGGTGGCGTCGCCTTCTTCCTCATCGTCGGTGGCGGCTACATCGTGTTCGGATTGTTCGACTTCGTCTTCGGCCTGCCGCAGGCAATCCTGCTGGCGCTCGGATTGCGTGGCGCAGCGGCGCGGCGATGAGCCGGCACGAGCGTTGGATCGTCGGAATTGCGGCGCTGGTGACCCTGATCGGCGCGGGCGGCTGGATCGCCTACGACAAGCTGTTCCGCCGCGACATCCCGGTCTATGCCAGCGATCTCGATCACTTCAAATACGGATCGATCGGCAACGACGAAGCCAACGGGCTGCCGTATCTGATCTGGCGGGTCTTGCCGACCGTGTTCGCCGACCACCTGCCCGGACCCGGCGGCTACGCATCGCTCGGCTTCCTCTGGGACCCTGGCCGTGACCATTCCGAGCCGCCGATCGGCTTCTCCCACGCCAGGGTCGGCTTCGAGCGCATGGCGATCAACTGCGCCTTCTGCCATGTCACCGAGGCCCGGCTCGACGCCAGTGCGCCGCCCGCATTCTATGTCGGCGGCGCGTCCAACACCGTGAACGTGCTGGCATACCAGGCCTTCCTCACCGCCTGCGCGCGCGATCCGCGTTTCAATCCCGATGTCCTGCTGCCGGCGATCGAGCGCGAAGTCCCGCTATCGTTCATCGATCGTGCCCTATACCGGTTCCTCATCATCCCCGCCACGCGCAAGGCGCTGCTGCAGCAGGGCGAGCAGTTCGCCTGGGCCGACAAGCGGCCAATCTGGGGGCCAGGCAGGATCGACCCGTTCAATCCGGTAAAGTTCGGCATGCTGAAGCTTCCCGACGATGGCACGATCGGCAATTCGAAGATGCAGGTCGTCTGGGGCCTGGATGCACGCAATGCGATCCGGCCCAACGCGCCGCTGCATTGGGACGGGCTCAACACCTCGGTGCACGAGGTCGTCATCAGCTCGGCACTGGGCGATGGCGCGAACGCCAAGGGCTATGACTGGAACTCCAGCGATCGCATCGAGCACTTCCTGCGCACCACCGCACCGCCGCCATCGCCATTGAAGACCGACACGGCGCTGGCACAGCGCGGACAGGCGGTGTTCGCCGCAAGCTGTGCCGAGTGTCACGCCGAGGGTGGCGCGCGCACCCTTACCGTGATCCCGCTGGCGGAGCTCGGCACCGACCCGCATCGTGACGCGATGTGGACCACCCAAGCGCGCGATACCTACAACAACTACCGCGAAGGTTACGACTGGGGGTTCAAGTCGTTCCAGAAGATGGACGGCTACGTCGCCGAGACGCTCGAGGCACTCTGGCTGCGCGGCCCTTATTTGCACAATGCATCCGTGCCGACCGTCGCCGACCTGCTGGAGCCGGCCGAGCAGCGGCCGCGCTTCTTTCTGCGTCAGAGCACGACGATCGACCAGAACCGCCTTGGCTTCTTCACCGCTTCATGCGACCCCACACATCCGCCGCACGACGGCTTCTGCTACGACACGACGCAGCCCGGCAACGCAAACGGCGGCCACCTCTACGGCACCACGCTCGCGCCGGACGACAAGCGAGCCCTGCTGGAATACCTGAAGACGCTATAGCCGATCCCCTCCCCCGCGCAGCGGGGGAGTCAGCGAGGGGTATCGCCCCCCATCTCTTCCCTACTCCCCAAACACCCGCGCGAAAATCTGGTCCACCTGTGCCAGGTGCGCTCGCGCATCCAGTGCCGCATCCAACTCGGCAGCCGACACCCGCCCGACCACCTCGGGATCCTCCAGCAGGTTGTCGCGGAAGCTGCGGCCCTCCGGTGTCCCCAGTCTCTCCCAGGTCGCCATCGCGTTCCGCTGCACGACGGCATAGGCCGCCTCGCGGGAGAAACCGGCGCGCGTCAGCGCCAGCAGCACATCGCCCGACTGCACCACCCCGCCTAGGCTGGCCAGGTTGGCGGCCATGCGCTCCGGATACACCACCAGTCGCTGCACCATCCCCGCCAGTCGTACCAGCGCGAAATCCAGCGCGATCGTCGCATCCGGCGCGATCACCCGCTCCACCGAGGAATGCGAGATGTCCCGCTCATGCCATAGCGTCACGTTCTCCAGCGCCGGCACCACCGCGGCGCGCACGATGCGCGCAAGGCCCGTCAGGTTCTCGCTCAACACCGGGTTCCGCTTGTGCGGCATCGACGATGAGCCCTTCTGCCCTGGATGGAAGAACTCCTCAGCCTCGCGCACCTCGCTCCGCTGCAGGTGCCGTACCTCGGTCGCCAGCCGCTCGACACCCGACGCGATCACCGCGAGGGTCGCGAAGAACATCGCGTGCCGATCGCGCGGGATCACCTGAGTGGACACCGGCTCGGT